>CAYLUJ010000123.1:0-6283 GCA_964386805.1 uncultured Pelolinea sp.
TGGCTGCGCGCCAGCTTGTTCCCAATGAATGGCAGCTGCTGGTCATCTCTCTCATGCCGGTCATCGGGCATATCTTTTCATTCTGGATGGGCTTTAAAGGGGGGAAGGGTGTTGCGGCTACTTTTGGGCTGCTGGCTTTTTATTTTGGACTTCCACTCTTCGTTCTTTTTATGGTGATATGGTATCTGACTGTGAAATGGGTCAAATTAATGAGTCTGGTCAATCTTGGCGTTGGGCTACTACTGCCGCTAGCATTCTGGATTAAATACCAAACAGTACCTTATGTCCTGTTTGGAGCTGTGCTGTGTGGCATCATTTGGTGGAGCCACCGGGAAAACATTAAACGCTTACGAAGAGGGAAAGAATACCCTACCAATTATTAGCAATCTACTGCTTTGGCTGCCTCATCCACGAAGGAAGAAGGAATAATCGGCAACGCAGGTAACACCGTTTTCGACCAAGCTCTGCCAATCAAAGCTGAGCGTCTCCGTACATATCCTCTTCGATAAGGTTAATTTCCATTTTCAGGAAGAAAATCATTGAATTTTTCCTGATGAGTAAACCAAAGGGAAAACTATTTTTTACTATCCAAGTTTTCCAATCGCTTGATAAAAACCCTGCGACGTTTATGCTGGCGATATTCAAAATGTTTCCACTGCGCCTGCACATTGATGTTGTCTTCTAGTTCTGGATTAGATTCTACGGAGGTGATGCCCATCCGGGCGAAGACATCCAGCAGGCGCGTCATCAACATGGAATTCACACCTTTGCCCTGGAAGTCTTTGCGGATGGCGATTAAATAGAGATCGCCTTTATTGTTCTTCCGCAGTGCACTCAGTAAATAAACAATGCCCAAGGGGAGGAGTCTCCCTCTGGATTTCCGCAAAGCTTGAGAGAGGGAGGGCATGGCAATGCCGAATGCTACCATTTTATTGGTTTCATCCAATACGATTGGTACAAATTCCAGGGAGATGAATCCTAAATATTGGCTAATATAGGCGTCGATCTGTTCCCGCGATAGGGGGGTTACTCCATACAAATGCTGGTAGGCTTCTTCCAGTAAGTCGAAGAGCTGGTGAGCGTACTGCAATAATTCTTTTTTATTTTGAGCCTCCAGATAATGTAAATGGTAGCGTTCTTCCACGATTTCTGCGAGTTTCTTGATTTTTTCCACTCCACCCGTGGGCACCTTGATCTCAAATTCCACCCAATCGGTATCTTTCACATATCCGGCGTTTTCCATATGGAGGCGATAATACGGGTAATTGTAAATACCAATCATTGTTCCCAGTTCTTCAAAGCCATCCACCAGCATCGCTTCTGGATCCATATCAGTAAATCCCAGTGGACCGTGCACGCCCTGCATGCCCTGCTCCTGCGCCCACTCTTCCACCTTGTTCAATAAAGATTGAGAAACCTGGGCATCGTCGATAAAATCGATCCAGCCAAAGCGCGCGTAGGCATTTCCCCAGCGTTCTTGATAACGAGGATTGATGATTCCGGCGATACGACCGGCGATCTTACCATTTTTATACGCCAGCCAGTATTTCGCCTTACAAAACGCAAAAGCAGGATTCTTATCTCTACGCAGGGTGTTCACTTCATCCGAACGCAATGCTGTAGGAACCCAGTATGCACTATCTTTATATAATTCGAATGGAAAATTGACAAATTTTCGCAGTAACCTGCGATTGGTGACTTCCTTGATGGTGATGGTCATAATAGCTTGATTCCTTATCCATAATAATGAATGAAAATAAAATTTTCCTTGATAACAGGAGATTTCTTATCATAACAGTTTAAGTTGAAAAAAGATATCAAATTGGAGCTAAAGGATTTTTTAGATCAAACTGTCAATTTCTTGATGAATATCCTGCGGCGTTTATGCTGGCGGGTTTCAAAATGCTTCCACTGTGATTGCACTTTATAGTTATCTTCCAGTTCCGGGTTCGATTCTACCGATTTGATACCCATCTCGTGAAATACATCCAGCATATTTGTCATGAGCATGGCATTAACACCCATCCCCTGAAATGCAGGGCGGATGGCTATGAGATACAGATCGGCTTTATCGTTCTTTCGCAGCGCGTGCAAAACGGAGATGAATCCGAAAGGAAATAATTTTCCTTTGTTTTTCTGCATAGCTTTGGATAAGGAGGGCATGGCAATTCCAAAGGCAACCATGCGTTCATCTTTATCCAGCACAATGGGCACAAATTGAGGAGGAATGATGCCTAAATACTGGTCAATGTAGGCATCCACCTGCTCGCGGGTGAGAGGCGTTACGCCGTAATGTTGGTAGGCTTCTTCCATCAGTTCAAATATCTGTGGGGCAAAGCATAGCAGCTCTTTTCTATTCTTCGCATTCAAGAAATGCAGATTATTGCGTTTGGCGACGATCTCCGCCAACTTGCTGATCTTTTCTACTTTCCCCTTGGGTACTTTGATTTCAAACTCAACATAATCGGTGTCTTTGCTATAACCGGCGTGTTCCATATGTTCCTTGTAGTACGGAAAGTGGTACGAGGCAGCCAGGGTGGCGACTTCGTTAAAACCTTCAATGAGCATGGCTTCGGGATCCAGGTTGGTGAAACCTAGGGGACCATGGATGGCTTCCTGCTTTTCAGCGCGTGCCCAATCTTCTGCGGTTTTCAATAATGCGTTCGATACTTCAGCATCATCAATAAAATCAAACCATCCAAACCGCGCAAAACGTCGGTTGAAGCGCTCTTCAAAACGCGGGTTGATAATGCCAGCAATGCGCCCGACAATCTTGCCACCTTTATATGCCAGCCAGTATTTCGCTTTGCAGTATTCAAATGCTGGGTTCTTTTCCCAATTTAGTGTATTAAGAACATTCGAACGGATGGAAGGCACCCAGTATGAATTACCGGAATAGAGAGTATAAGGGAAATTAACAAATTTTTTTAGAAGATCAAGGTTGCTTACTTCTTTAATGGTGAGCGTCATAGGTCAATCCTGGAATTTTTTTTTGTATAGTTTTACGAACGATAATGATAATATGATATCAGTTTCAAGGGGAAAAATGAAATGTGCGAAGTGCCTCAAATAAAAAGTAACTATGGGAAATAACGTTGACTCAAAAAAGAAGTTACCATCCGGCAGAGAAGAGATGCCGGGAGGAGCCAATGATGAGTCAACGCAGCAAAAGGGAATTATGGGAAACGATCCAACCAAGGTATCTCAAAGCTTCCAAAGCAGAGAAGCAGAAAATACTGGATGAATTCATCGCCTCCAGCGGGTATCATCGCAAATATGCCATTCGGATATTGAGACATGGTTACCCGCGGGGTCAGCAGAAGAGAAGGGGGAAAAAGCCAGTCTATCGTGGGGAAGTGGTAGTGGCGTTGGAACAGATATGGGAGATCTATGGACGCATCTGCTCAAAGAGATTGCATTCATTTCTACCCAAATGTTCAGAATCTGATCTACGTGCTTCCCTTGCGGGAGCGACAATTGGCGGTGTCTACAGGTATCCGAGTCTGACTATTGAGTAATCCATTCCTCAACCAGCTTTCTTCCTCCAATCATTTCCTGGTCGGGATCATGGTCCAAGTTATGATTTTCAACGCTCAAAACTCCTGAATAACCAATGTCCTTTAGAGCAAACACACACTCTTTTAAAGGTACACAACCCTTTCCATATCCACAGTTGATATGTTCCTCGCCCGGATATACATCTTTGAGATGGACATGAAAAATGTGGTTTTTTAACTCATTGATTGCGCTGAGAACATCATAACCGTGCGTGGCATACCAACCTGTATCAATGGCTGTGCCTATCCTTCCATTCCCTGTATCCCCAATCTTCTTCAACATTTCAGCAGCGGTTAATTCAATCTCATTTTCTATCGCAAGTTTTAGATTGTATCGTTCGAGGGAGTTGATCACAAAAGGCCGATCTGTCAGGTACAAGGCGGTTGTGCCACTCAAAATTGGTGCTCCGATCCCTTGGGCCAGGTGGCAGGCAGATAAGAACTCTACCCTGGTCTCACCAAACTCTCCTGCTAAACTGGAGATTTTCATCCCATGCTTGTAAATAACTGACTTGGCAATCTCGATATGCTTTTGAGTTGCCCACTGCCAGTTCAGTTCTGCCGGTTGCCACACATCCATCCGTTCATATCCCAGCTTTTTTACATGACAAATCAACTCTTCAAACCTTTGGTGAAATGTTTCTATTGGAAGAAAGTAATCACTCAAAGCTCTCACACATTCTTCCCAGCTTTTTGGCGGATCATAGCCACATTGACTGCCTACAAAACAGGAACCATGTAAAGAAATCTGGATCATGAAACTTCTCCTGGTAATTTACCTGAGGGCTTCTCCGGCCAACCCTTCCGGATGGAACGCGGCTAGAATATCTTGAAGTATCCGGATATCCTTGCGCGCATCAATAGCATCAGTCAGTGGTTTGATGTCTTTGATCACGTACTCATAAAATGCCTTTATTTCCTCCTCAAAGGCTTCTTGATAGGAAACGATCACATGCTCCTCGATAGCTGCGCCATTCTCCATGTTTTGATATATCACCGGTGTTGGAAAGTTCTTCAAATACGGCGATGGAAATCGAATTCGTAAACGATTTGTAGAGGACATTATTGCAATTTCTTGAAAATAATCGCGCAATTTTGCCAGGAAGATCCATGTGTAAACAACTCTCAGTGCACCCGGATATTGGATCGTAGTGGTAATGCCGCCTGGTTTTTCTCCCGTTGGCCAGTGTTCAGCAAATAGTACTCGCTCAGGCTCTCCTAGTAAGCCACGCATTGCATTGATATCATGCACCATGCTCCCCAATAAAACATCTGTGTATTCTGCCTGTAGAGCTGGAGCAATATTTCCTATTGCTTCCAATATCTTTTTTTGATCTCTCTCACGGATCTCCTGGATTGTAGATACAGAGATATTGTCTGCCTGGATCAATCCATGAATTTGTAAATATCCTTCCTCTTCGGGGTGAAGTGTGTTCATCTGGACATAGCGAATTTCCCCCATTTCACGCATACGTTGCTTGGCGTAAAGATAGCTAGGATCATATCGTTTCATATAACCCACCATCAATTTTAACTTTTTCCGCTCAGCTAAGTCGATCAACTCATCTGCTTCTTTAAGCGAATAACAAAGCGGTTTTTCTACAAATACATGTTTTCCGGATTTAAGTGCAGCGAAAACTTGAGGAGTATGATCTCCTCCCGAGGTAACAAAAACGACATCCAAATCCCCACGAATTAGGTCTTCATAATTGGCAAAACGATGCTCTTCAGGCACTTGATAACGATCGCCCAATAATTTTAAGATTTTTGGTGAAAGGTCACAGATTGACTTAATTTCGTATAGATCGGAATTTTTTGTTAAAAAAGGAAGATGCATCATTTGTGCAATTCCTCCGCACCCGATCACCCCTACTTGCAACTTTTTAGGTGTTGACATTTATTTGCCTCCAATAATTTCGTTTGGTTTGAATGCGAAACAAAATTGTTCCATTATATGTTTCCAGTCATCGAAAAAAGGGTTCATCATTCTCGCATTCTTCTATTACAGTATTGCATGAGATTCTTTTTATAAAACCAGATGGGTTCGCACAAGTTCAGGCTTGCAGTTCTTACGAAATACATCGGAATGATGAGAAACACAATTAATTTTGAAGGAGGTTTTTGGTTGCCTTTCAGCATATAGGTTTACATATTTCAGACTCATAAAATGTAGTCCAGTAATCGGCACAACTGCTGAATTGTATCGCTCCACTTAAAACAGCATTCTTAACCCTTTCTCATTCTTCAAAGTAAATTGGGTTCGAAATGAGCGCAGGCAGCATAGGTAATCCGGGAAGGAATGACCGTAAAATCTCAACACGCGCAAAGCCTGGCTTCTGCATGGTATATGCTGCTCGAATAGATCCGCTGGACGGGGCTTCCAAAATGTTTTCGCTGCTATCCCCGGTGATAACTCGGATGACGTCTCCCTGTACCAAACCACCAGCAACTATTTGCAGCACCTTGATTTGAGACCAAACTACCGTATCACCCAGAATTGCATTCCCGGCGGTCAGTTCGAGTGTTGGACCAATCGGAGCGAAGGTGATATAGGCATGCCCAGCTTTAAGGGCTGAGAGGATGTCGCTTGAACTGGGCGACAAAGCATATACACATGTGGTGGGTCCTCCCAGAATTTGGAACAGACTATCTCGGTGATAGTCACTCCCGCCAATGATGGGTATCTTTTTCCCGGTTGCCAGCATGCTCTGCCATAAACCCACCGC
>CAYLUJ010000124.1:0-6232 GCA_964386805.1 uncultured Pelolinea sp.
GGCATCTAGATTTTTTGTATTAAATGTCCAAATACCGGATGGAGCAGCAGATACGGAAACAACCCGGATTTTCTCCCCTTCAGGTAGCTTCTCATTTTCTGCAATGATCCAGTCCAGCGCATCGGCGTAATACTGTGCATCCCCCAGCCAGGATGGCACTGCTGCATAATAAACTCTGGCGTCTGGGGCTGTCCCGATCGTGTTTCCGACCAACAGACTGGTCACGGCGGGACCGTGCATGCTGTAGGGTTGAATTGGTTCATCAGTTCCAAGCCAGATGTATTTAATGATCTTCCCTTGAAATTCTGGATGATCCAGGTTCATATTCTGATCGATGATGGCGACCGTAATATCTTTGCCGGTGATGCCTTCTTCATGAAGTTCACGCACTCCCATTCCTGGATTTTTGCCTTTTCCCAGAATTGCTTGTGCAGTGGATTGATCTTGCGCAGCCCAGATGGTGAATTGATCGAAAGTAAGAGTTTTGATCAGGTCTTCACCCAATTTCCCATATTCCACAAGATTTTGCGAGCATACATCTTGATATTTTTTAATGAATATTTCTGTGGGCGTTATTTCCGGGGTTTTTTCTATATTAACCAATGGGGTAATTGTCAGAGTAGGATTTAAAGTAAAATGAGTTTGAGGGGAGCAAGAGATCGTAACGATTGATAATAACAAAATAAGAATCAGCGTTTTGTTTTTCATAGTAATCCACCCTTCTATAGATCTATGAATTCCTTAATTGATTAAATGATACATCCAATTGTCTCATATAAGCCAAATATTATTCCTAATCAGGGTGAGCACGAATAATATGAATTCAAGCTGGAATTCATCAGTGGTATGTTGAGTAAATACTCAACACGGCGTCCGCATAACCGTAGCCCACGTCGATGGGTCCGTAGTGATACAGAGCTTCTTGCTGGCTGCCATATTTTTCAAGCAGTCCCGCCAGCATGCGCGAACCATAGTCGATATTGAATGCCGGATCGAACAATTCTTGCATGGAGGGGCGATTGCGAAAACAGGGTTGCCCATCGCACGAAAAACTTTCGGCAATGCCATCCCGCGGCATCACCTGCATTAAGCCGACTGCGCCGCTGGCGGAATAGGCTTCCGCATTTCCACCGCTTTCCTGCAGCATCACTGCAGCGATGAAGTTCGGATCAAGCTGGTACTGCTGTGCGTTTTCAAGAATGATCTCTTCCCACTGCAGAACGCTCTCGGGATATGCCCTTGAAAGCGAGCCAGTTGTAGCGATTGCATTATTTCGCGAAACTGTGGTTGAATTGCTCGCTGCCAGAGTAATACGCGGGGAGCTGATCAAGCTGATCAACCCGATCACGGCTCCACAAATCACAAGAATGCTTGGAAAAACCAATTTATTGGGATTCATTCTACTATAATAGAACAAATGTACTAATATGTCAAGAGAGGTAGAAGAATAAAAAACGGAGCGTGCGCTCCGTTTTTGTCATTCCATGCTGATCACTTGCGATTCCCAACGGTGCCAGCCGCCAAAATTATTCTGCAAAATGCTACGCCCTTCACCAGGGCATGCCAGACCTTGCAGTTCCAAATCGGCATCTACCATGATGCGTACCAGTTCATGGAATTTTACTTTTGGTTTCCAATTAAACTGTTTTTCGGCTTTAGAGGGATCGGATAATAAGTAATCCACTTCGGTAGGTCTGAAGTAACGCGGGTCAATTTCCACATACTCTTCATAATTCATTCCGGCATACGTGAAGGCTTCCTGCAGGAATTCGCGAACAGTATGCGATTCGCCGGTGCCGATCACGAAATCATCAGCTTTATCCAGTTGAAGCATCTTCCACATGGCTTCTACATATTCGGGAGCATAACCCCAATCGCGTTTGGCATCCAGATTGCCCAGATAGAGCTTCTTCTGTTTCCCAGCTTTGATGGCTGCCACAGCGCGGGTGATCTTGCGGGTTACGAAGGTTTCACCACGCCGCGGACTTTCGTGGTTGAAAAGAATGCCATTACAGGAATAAATATCGTAAGCATCGCGGTAGTTGCGTGTGATCCAATAAGCATACACTTTGGCGGCTGCATACGGACTCTGCGGTTCAAAAACGGTATCTTCATTTTGCGGAGGTTTGGCGGCGCCAAACATCTCACTGGAGGAAGCCTGATAAAATCTCGCGGCTACACCGGCTTTGCGTACGGCTTCCAAAATGCGAATGGTGCCCAGCCCGGTCACATCGCCGGTGTATTCGGGCATGTCAAAGCTCACGCGCACATGCGATTGAGCCGCCAGATGATAGATCTCATCGGGGCGGATATTGTAGATAATATGTTGGAGTGTTTCACCAACAGCAATATCCCCATAATGCAGGTAGAGATTGACCTTCTCGCCATTGTGCGGATCATGATAAAGATGGTCGATTCGGCGGGTATTGAATGTGCTTGCCCGGCGGATGATGCCATGCACTTCATAGCCTTTTGAAAGGAGAAGTTCTGCCAGATAAGAACCATCCTGACCGGTAATTCCTGTAATTAATGCTTTCTTCAAGCGCTTCCTCCAAATATTGGATTTATACCCAAAGTATAGCCCAGCCAATCACAGGCTGTCAAACGAACGAGACTCGAGGAAAGTGGAACAATCTTTTATTTCTCTCCTCGAGCTTCACTTATGCCTTAGTGAATGATAGGCTTTTACCATCCTCATTCAGATCGATCTTAACCTTGTCGCCAGTCTTGTACATTCCAGAAAGCAGATTGACGGAAAGGGGACTTTCGATGTATTTTTGTAAAATCCGTTTCAACGGGCGGGCGCCAAAATTGGGATCAAAGCCTTCTTTGGCGATCCATTCGCGTGCCGTTTTCGAGAGGTGTACCTGCAGTCCTTGTTCTTCCAAGCGTTCCTGGATCTCTTTCATTTGCAGATCGACGATCTTCAACATCTGTTCTTCTGTCAATGGCGAGAAGATGATAATTTCATCAATTCTATTGAGAAATTCAGGACGAAAAGTGTTTTTCAATGCCTTTTCGATCTTTTCATGGGACAGTTTTTCTTCATCCGTGCTCTCCGGCTGCAAGAAACCCAGGGTTCCGCCGCTGCGAATAAATTCTGTCCCCAGATTGGAGGTCATGATCAAAACTGTGTTGCGGAAATCCACGATCCTGCCCTGTCCATCGGTCAATCGACCGTCATCCAGTATTTGAAGCAGGGAATTCCACACTTCGGGATGGGCTTTCTCGATCTCATCAAACAAGATCACCCGGTACGGTCGACGGCGAACAGCTTCGGTAAGCTGTCCACCTTCTTCATAACCCACATATCCGGGAGGGGCTCCGAAAAGTTTTGACACAGTATGTTGTTCGCGATATTCGCTCATATCCAGGCGGATCAATGCATCCTCATCATCAAAAAGGAATTCCGCCAGGGCTTTTGCCAGTTCTGTCTTTCCGACGCCGGAAGGACCAATGAAAATAAATGAGCCAACCGGGCGTTTTGGATCTTTTAAACCAGAACGCGCGCGTCGAATGGCATCTGCAATAGCCGAGATTCCTACATCTTGACCGATCACGCGTTCATGCAGCTTGTCTTCCATATGCAGCAAGCGGTCTGCTTCGGTTTGCAGGATCTGATTGACGGGGATACCTGTCCATTGAGCAACCACTTCCGCGATATCATTTTCGTCAACCACTTCATCCAGCTTGTGTTCGCTTTCCCATTTATCGCGTTTGGTGTTGAACTCTGATTCCAGTTTCAAGCGCTCTGCTTTTTTACGGGCAGCGGTTTCATAATCCCGTTCAACACCAGCTTGCTCTTCCTCTAATTGGATCTTATCAACTTTGTTTTTCAAGACTTTCAGATCGGAGGGCATTGAGTATAGAGCTACGCGCAATTTAGCGGCTGCTTCATCCATAAGGTCAATGGCTTTATCGGGCAGAAAACGATCGGTCACATAACGGGCTGATAATTTTGCCGCGCTTACCAATGCCTGATCAGTAATATGCACCTTATGATGTGCTTCATAACGGTCGCGCAGACCCTGCAACATGGAAATGGTATCTTCCACGGAAGGTTCATCCACATACACCGGTGCAAAACGTCTTTCCAACGCCGCGTCTTTTTCAATGTATTTTTGATATTCATTGAGGGTCGTGGCACCCACACACTGCAGTTCGCCACGCGAAAGGGCGGGCTTCAGCATGTTGGATGCATCCATAGCACCCTGGGCAGCGCCGGCACCCACCACAGTGTGCAGTTCATCAATAAAAAGGATGATCTCACCGGCAGAACGTTGGATTTCTTCCAGAGATGCTTTCAAGCGCTCCTCAAATTCACCACGAAAACGGGAACCGGCGATCATGGCTCCCAAATCCAAAGAAATAACCTTTTTTCCGATCAGAATTTCCGGGACATCGTTGCTGGCGATTTTCTGTGCCAGCCCTTCGACAATAGCAGTTTTTCCTACACCCGCTTCACCAATTAGAACCGGGTTATTCTTGGAGCGGCGTGAAAGTACCTGTATCACGCGCAAGATCTCCTTATCACGGCCAATCACCGGATCGAGTTTATTTTCTATTGCCAGTTTGGTGAGGTCGCGAGAATATTTTTCCAGTGTGCGATAGCGGGTTTCGGCTTTGCGGTCGGTCACTTTCTGCCCTCCGCGCAGTTGTTGAATGGCATCTAAAACGCGTTCTTTCGTAACACCATTTTCTTTTAATAAACGGGAAGAGGGAGTATCTTTTTCTTCCACAATAGCCAAAAAGAGATGCTCGGTGGAAATATATTCGTCATTTAGATTGGTTGCTTCTTGATTGGCTACCTCAATAATACGCTTCACGCGCGGAGTGATGAAAACTTGCCCCGTACCACCACCATAAATACTGGCTTTCGGGCTTTCGCGCAACATTTGATCTAGCCTGTCTCTTAATCCGTTGGCATCAACCGACATGATTTCCAGCAATTGCCCCACCACACCCTGCTGTTGTTCGATCAGCGCCAAAAGAATATGTTCCGTATCTATCTGATTATGTCCGTAGCGTTGGATAATCTCCGCCGCTTTTTGGGCAGCTTCTTGAGCACGCTCGGTAAATCGGTCAAATCGCATCATAGTACTTGTCTCCTATGTTAATCGGCATTATAACATTTGCTAAGAGAATCATATACCTAAGGCATTAAAAGAATATAAGAAAAATTGATTGATAGAATATGAAGAACCATCCATGATCAATAAATCGATTCGCCCACTCAATCTTTCAACAGATCTCAAAGAGATCGCTAATTTGCTATTCGTTTGTTTTTCCGATTCCATGGATGAAGATGGTAAACGCTATATTGAATACCTACGTCGATTCTCTCAATCACCACTATTTACAAAAATGGCGGAACGAAACCCTGAAAAATATTCCCTGCCGGGGGAAGGTTTTGTTTATGAAGACAAAGGAAAACTTGTGGGGAATATCACGCTCTCCCCAATGAAATGTCAGGATGAAATGATCTATCTTATATCGAATGTAGCAGTGCTGCCGGAGCATCGCGGAAAAGGGATTGCAAAAACGCTCACGCGAACAGCACTGCAATATATTGAAAGTAAAGGCGTAAAGCAAGTCTGGCTGCAGGTAAAACAGGAGAATCAAGCGGCTATTGATCTGTATACGCAATTTCAATTTCAATCATTCATGACCCGCACAACCTGGATCAGAAAAAATGCCAATCTCTTTCTACATCAACCCCGGAAAATATTCCTGCGGAAAAGGAAAAAAGATGAATGGGAAATTCAACAAAAGCTTTTGGGAAGAATCTATCCGGCTGAACTGACAACTGCATATGGTTTCGAGATCGCGTCCATCCAACCACGATTAAGGAATGTGATCAACGATGTTTTGCGCAGTCGAATCACAACCCATTGGGCGTGTGAAATCGATCAGCAAATTGGATTTATCAGTTATGATCTTTTTCCCGAACAATCGTATGTCAATCTGTGGGTTGCGGTGCCTGAAACAATGGAAGAGCAATTTCTGGAAGTGTTAATCCCCACTGTACATTATCGAATCGGAAAAGAAGTACGGGTGAATTATCCGGAAAATGAATATTCTACCTGTTTCCGCGAGATTGGGATGCAGGAATTGAATACCCTTCTATGGAAGCGAAAATACCTCGCCTAGTTTCAGATACAGATTCTTGTCGAAAATGCTCTTCAGAACTTATTCTCCCATATTTATTATTCCCAGATATTTTAAGAGGGCT
>CAYLUJ010000125.1:0-6226 GCA_964386805.1 uncultured Pelolinea sp.
TATGTCAATAAGGGGTGAGATAATGCGCCGAACGTGGAATGGAACTTGCGTGCTGGATAAAACGATCAACCGATTATCGGGATCGAAATAGGTGATGCAAATATGCGGCTCCAGTTGGGCATGCTGTTGTTTGGGAGTGCGAAATTCCCCGGTAATAACCTGATCTGCTTCCGCAAACACTTTATCAGGATCGCCATTTTGCGCTTCGATATGATACACAATATTGTGTTTGGCGTCATAAATGCCTTCGGTATCATCCTCGTCATGGATGACGGGAGCCCCATCTTTGATGGCTTCACGCGGATCGACAACCACCTCCAACAGCTCATAATCCACTTCGATCAACTGCAGCGCTTTATCAGCAATTTCCTGCGTATCCGCTGCTACTACCGCAACACGGTCGCCAACATGGCGAACCTTATTATCCAGACAAACCTGGTCATACGGCAGCGGCTGCGGATAGCTTTGCCCACCTGACGCATATTTGACACGGGGTATATCTTTATATGTAAGTACTGCGCGCACGCCGGGTAAGGCTTTGGCTTTTTCCGTCTTAATGGAACGGATGCGCGCGTGTGCCACATTGCTGGTAAGCAGGGCACCAAAGAGCATCCCATTCGGTTGAAAATCATCCGCAAAAGCAGGTTTTCCGGACACTAATTTTTCAGCATCTACTTTTTTAACTGCTTTATTGATCACGGATGTTTTCAACATCGCTGCAGGAGTATACACAAGCGGTGGAAGGGGGTGCTGATTCCCATCGCTGCGGAAGAATGGCTCAGGAATACGGATATCGGCACAATTTTCTGGAAGATCCAAATAAATAGGTCCATACTCATCCAATTGTTCTCCACGTAACCGTGCAGCGGCGCGCATGACACCGTCGACAATGCGCACATATCCGGTGCAGCGACATAGAACGCCTTTCAAGGCAGAACGAACCTCTTCTTCTGTTGGATTTGGATTCTTATCGAGGAAGGCTTTCGCAGTCAGGATCTGGGCTGGTGTGCAGAAACCACATTGGATGGCGCCTGTTTCAATAAAAGATTCCTGTAAGGGATGCAATTCTCCATTTTTATTGAGACTTTCTAGAGTGGAAACCGATTTGTTTTGAATATCTTTTACCTTCAACATGCACGATCGGACCGGTTGACCATTCAGGAGAATAGTACACATGCCGCAATCACCAACACGGCAGCCAGATTTAACACTGCTGAGATGCAAAGAGCGGAGGAAATCCAGAACGTTTTGTCCTGCGTCAACTGTGCCTGACCAAGTTTCATCATTCAATCTGAAATTGAGCAAGAATTCATTGTCCATTAATTTTCTCCGTTAATCTTTTTCAGCAGGATCTTTTCAATCAAAACTGCTGCCATTTCTTTTTTATATTCCGAAGAACCTAAATAGGAATCAGGTGGTGTAAATTCAGAACGCATCTTTTCTTTCAATTTTTGTACGGTGGTTGTATCCAATTTTTTCCCAATCAAGAATTCGGAGCAGGCAGTTAGGTCAAATGCAGATTTTGAAACACCCGTCGCTGTGATGCACGCCTGGCTGATCGTATCTGCTGAAAATTTCAGATAAGCAAATACTGACACAATTGAGCGATCACCGGGTGTATTTGCTATTTTTTCAAAATCCATGAAATCGCTAGGCTCGAGTGAAATATCCAATTTCGTTAAATCTTTTAGAGAAATTGAATCATCTGTTAAAATATCAGCAAAAGGAAGAACCTTGCTATTGTTCAAAGTGGTCTTGGGGTTGATAGCTAGCAGAGCGGCAATCCATTCTGCAAAATTGATCTTTGCGCGCAGTGAGGCAAGCAGAGAATTTTCAACCCGTTCTTGAAGGGTAGTGGTGCTGTCAAGAACATTGACAAGGAAAGCAGGGCAGGCGGGATTTTGTTTGATCGTTTCGAGAGTGTCTGAACTGTTGATAAGTAGGCTCATATTTTTCTCCAAAATGGAATCTTTATTAATTATAAGAGGGAATGTTAAAAACTAACTAAAAGGAATTATTTCCAAAATATCGAGATTGATATCAGACTCTATAGCTTAGATTAAAAAAGAAGGAAAATTTAACTTGAATCATCATTAAAGCGATAACCTACTCCTAGTTCAGTTAGAATATAAATAGGTTGGTTAGGATCCGGTTCAATTTTTTTACGGAGATTGCTAATATTGACTCGGAGCAATCTTGATTCATTCTCATATGCAGTTCCCCATACATTAAGAATAAGATGTCGTTGGGTCACAACTTTACCTGCATTCTGGATTAATATTTTTAAAATATCAAATTCTGTGAGAGTAAGTTTAATTTCATTCCCCATCAGAGTTACTTTATGTCGGTTGCAATCTACAAGAAGATCACCTGCCTGGTAGACGGGTTTGGTTCCAGTATTTCCGATCCGCCTCATTACAACTTGAATTCTAGTTAATAATTCTCCGATGCTAAATGGTTTGGTAAGATAATCATCTGCTCCAGCATTCAATGCATCGATCTTCTCTCTTTCGCTGTTATGAACAGAAAGGATAATAATAGGGATCTGGCTCCATTCTCGTACGCGTTCAGCAACTTCAATGCCATTAATATCAGGTAATTCCAGATCGAGGATGATTAGATCAGGTCTTTTCTCGCGAATTTGAGAGATCGCATTCAATCCATTTTCTGCTTCCAAGATTTCATGCTGATGATTACTCAAGGAAGCACGCAGGAAACGTCGAATTTCAGGTTCATCATCCACAATTAGAATACGGTAAGTACTCTCGATCATTGAGTTCCCTCTTTAGGTCTTGGAAGTGTGAATGTGATTGACACTCCGGCGTCACTATTATTGGATGCCCAAATACGACCACCATGCGCTTCGATGATGCCCTTGCAGATCGATAATCCCAATCCTGTACCCGCGATCGATTTTTGACGTTGAACTCTATAAAATTTATCAAAAATTTTTTCAAGATCATCGACTGGTATACCAATCCCATGATCGCGAACTGAGATTTCAACAGCGGTTTTATTTTGCTGCACGGTAATCGTGATCGGACTTTGTGGCGGTGAATACTTACATGCGTTATCCAATAGATTTTCAAATATCTGGGCAATCAATACTGCATCGATTGTTAAAAGTGGGAAATCAGTGGGAATTTTTATTTCTATTCGACGAGAAGATAATTTTGAGGACATTTGATGGATCACTGTCCCTATCAAATCCTGTATATCAGAGGGTTCCAAATTCAAATGTAATGCTCCTGCTTCCACCCTGGTCATGTCGAGCAAATTCTTGACTATGTGATTTAATTGTTCGGCTTGAGAGGTAGCAGAACGGATCAATTCCAATTTTACAGAATCATCAAGCCTTTGTTTTGAAGATGACTGTTCTGATTCTTCAAGGCTTGAAAGAACTCCTGTAATGGTTGCAAGGGGTGTGCGCAATTCATGAGAAATCGAATTCAATAATGCAGTCTGAAGTTTTTCAGTATTCCGCATGGTCTCGGTTTGCGCAGCTTTTTGTGCGAACGATGCTCGTTCTATGGCGATCGCGGCAAGATTTACCACACCTTCCAATAGAACCTTTTGATTGGAAGACTGAAGCGCACTTGAATCTGCAAGTTTGATCCCGATAAGTCCTACGATCTTGTGAGATGTGATCAGTGGAATAAAACGGATGGGTGATGCAGGCAAGGTATTTGTGCCGCTGCCAGCTTCTTTTGCATTCTTGAATGCCCAACTGGCAACTGCCAACTCGGATTCGTTGATCACAAAATTTGGGGTAGATGCCCCGATGGTCAATCGATTTTCTTCTGGTAACAAGACCATCGTCTCACAAGTAAACATATCGCTGATATGGTGAATAGATGCATGCAGGACTTCTGAAAGAGTGATCGCTGCGGTTAATTCGCGGCTGAAACTTTTTAATACTTGATTCTGTTGTTCTCTTCTTCGTAAAATATTGATCTGATCACGGAGCAAGGCAGCGGAACTACTGATCACCAAACCAACGATCAATAATCCAATGAATGTAAGAATGTATTGGGTATCATTGACACTGAAGGTGAAATAGGGTTCGATGAAAAAAAAATCAAATGCCAGCACACCTAAAATGGAGGTAAAAATTGTAGGGCTTCTCCCAAAGAACACAGCAGATAAAATGACTGCAATTAAGAAGAACATTAACAGATTCACAGGATCCAGGTATGGACTTAAAAGATATCCTAATCCTGTTGTAAGAATTACAAGAAGTAGACCTCCTAAATAGGGTTTTAATTTAAAGGGATATTTATCTGGATTTGGGTTAATCTTGGGTGTAGAAGTAGATTTCTCACTTACCACATAAATATCTATTACTCCACTTTTTTTGATCAGTTGATCAACGATTGAGCCGCGAATGAGATCATACCAATGGGGGTGCAATTGTTTTCCGACAATGAGCTTTGTAATATTATGTTTTTGTGCAAATCCGAGTGCTGAATCCACGATCGAATCACCAACAAGGGTGGTAACCTGCGCACCCAATTCTTCGGCAAGATTCATATTGTGCTGCAATGTTGTTCTATCACGGGTCATTTTTTGTGTTTGTTGCGGGGTTTCGACGAAAGCAACATACCACTCTGCGTTTAGATCGTCTGATAAACGCCGACCGGTGCGGATAAGCTGTTCACTCATGAGTTGAGAACTAATACATACCATGATTCGATCTGCCGCAGGCCATGGACCGGGGATAGATTTGTTTTGCATATAATGAAACATTTGGTCATCCACCCGGTCTGCTGCTCTACGAAGAGAAAGTTCACGCAACGCAGTTAGGTTTCCTTTACGAAAAAACCTCTCAAGAGCTCTGGCAGCCTGGTCAGGTACATACACCTTTCCAGTCCGTAATCGATTGATCAATTCATCGGTAGGTAGATCAATCAATTCAATTTCGTATGCTTCATCCACAATTCGGTCTGGCACTGTCTCATGAACGGTTATCCCTGTGATCTGTTGAATTACATCTTTTAAACTTTCCAGATGTTGAATATTTACTGTGGTATATACATTGATGCCAGCATCTCTTCCACATCCTGATAGCGTTTGGGATGACGCATTCCAGGAACATTTGAATGAGCCAATTCGTCCACAAGTACCATTTGAGGATGGCGTGCTAGGATTGAATCGAGATTCATTTCTTTTACTTTTTTCCCATGATATTCAATTTCCTGCCCCGGGATTATTTCAAGCCCCTTCAACATATCTTCCGTATCTTTACGTCCATGTGTTTCTACATACCCAACAACAATATCAATTCCCTCATCTTTACGCTGGTGGGCTGCTTCTAGCATGGCAAATGTTTTTCCGACTCCGGCAACGTAACCAAGGAATATCTTCAGCTTCCCATGTTTTTGTTGTTCTGCATTTTCATTAATATGGGCAAGCAATTCATCAGGGTCGGGACGTTCTTGTTCAAATGCCATACTTTATTCTAGCGCATCCAAGGCAATATTCAATTTCAAAACATTCACTCTGGCTTCACCTATGAAACCTAAGATTGGGTAGGTTGTAAATTGATCAATAAGTTCTTCAACGCTTTCCATTGAAACGCCACGAATGCGCGCGATCCGTGCGGCCTGGTAATATGCCGCAGCAATACTGATATCCGGATCCAAACCACTAGCCGAAGCGGTAATGAGATCAACCGGGATAGGATCAGTATTATCGGGATCGGCTGCTTTTAATGCGTTGATGCGATTCTTAACCTGATCTATTAAGGCAGGATTTGAAGGGCCAAGATTGCTGCCTCCTGAAACTGAGGCATTATATGGAGAATCAGCTGTTAATGAAATTCGACCCCAAAAATATTTTGGATCTGTGAATGACTGCCCAATCAGTTCCGAGCCAACGACCTTGCCATTTTCAATGATTAGGCTTCCGTTGGCTTGATGGGGAAAGATAAGCTGTGTAATTCCAGTAACCAAAAAAGGATAAAGGAAGCCTGTTAAAAGCGTGAAAAAGAGGATAAAAATGAACGCAACTTTCAATTGTTTGAACATTCCAAACTCCTTTATATCAGGTGCAATACAACCAGAAGCATGTCGATCAATTTGATCCCGATAAATGGAGCAATCAATCCACCCAGTCCATAGATCAAGAGATTATCTTGCAATAATCGCGCTGCACCCACAGCCCGATAGGGAACTCCACGCAAAGCTAGCGGAACCAGAAGAATGATGATGATCGCATTGAAAATCAC
>CAYLUJ010000126.1:0-2567 GCA_964386805.1 uncultured Pelolinea sp.
TCTAATTCCCTGCGAATTTATTAATACTAAAAAAGGCACAGCTTTTTCAGTGGAACATTGATAAAGAAATCAAAGAGCCATAAGTAACGATGAAATCTCCAACTGAAATGAGATTAATTCAGTCTTTCCGGAAAGAGAAGACGATAAATAATCTTTCGAAAAAAATCAGGGAGGTGGAAGGGAAAAAACAAAAGTAGTGAATTACGAAAAATATACACAACTATTTGGAGGTAGAAAATGTTCAAGAAGTATTCGTCAATATTAGCAATCTTGGTCATCTTTGCAATGGTGCTCTCAGCCTGCAAGACGACCGCAACCACCGAGGCTGCTGAACCGGCTGCCGCAGAAGAAAGTGCTGCTGAAGAAAGCGCTTCATTGGCAGTCGGTATTGTTCTTCCGACCAAAGATGAACCTCGCTGGATACAGGATGAGACCCGTTTTTCCGATGCATTGACAGCCGCAGGGTATGATGTGGAAATTCTTTTCAGCCAGGGTGATTCCGCTAAAGAGAAAGCCAATGTCGAATCCCTGATTTCAAAGGGTGTCAAAGTCCTCATCATTTGCCCCCAGGATGGAGCTGCTGCAGCAGCCGCTGCTGAAGAAGCTCGCGCTGCGGGTGTGAAAGTCATTTCCTATGACCGCCTGATCCTCGGTACCGAGGCTGTTGACTATTATGTCACATTCGACAGCATTGCTGTAGGAGCCCAACAGGCTCAATATCTGGTTGATCATGCAACTGGTACCGGAAACCCGCTCTACTTGTATGCCGGTGCCGCTTCTGATAACAATGCATTCCTGTTCTTCGAAGGTGCATGGAACGTTCTGCAACCCAAGATCGCTGATGGTACATTCGTGATCAAGAACTCAAGCGAAGCCGTTGCACTGCAGGATAAAGCTACCCTGACCCGCGACGAAATGAGCAATATCATCGGACAGGTAACAACCAACTGGGCTTTCGACGTTGCAAAGAACCTAGCTGAAGCGAACCTGACCGCTGCCACCGCTGCGGACAAGGGCGATGTATTCATCCTTGCACCAAATGATGGAACTGCACGATCTATTGCTGATGTTTTCGGTGTGGATCCTGATGTGACCAGCTACTATGTAACCGGACAGGATGCTGAACAGGCTTCTGTACAGTACATTATTGATGGCAAACAGTCTATGACGGTTTGGAAGGATGTACGCACCCTGGTTTCTGATTCGATCGCTGCCGCAATTGCACTGCTTGAAGGCGAAGAACCAGCTTCACGCGGTTCCTATAACAATGGTGTCGCTGATATCCCAGCCATTCAATCAGCGGTAGTAACCGTTGATAAAGACAATGTCAAAGCGACATTGATCGATTCGGGATACTACGACGCCAGTCTATTTACTGGATTGAAGTAACCAAAATCTAACCCATACAGGAATAGTGGTGGTTTTCCCACTGCTATTCCTGTACAATTTTGTTGAGTTGAAGTTGTTAGGAACCGGAGTTTATCATGGACAATACGATACTCGAGATGCAGCACATCACCAAAGAATTTCCTGGTGTACGAGCATTAGATGATGTTTGTTTTAGCGTGACGGATAAAGAGATTCATTGTTTGGTTGGTGAGAATGGTGCAGGGAAATCGACCCTGATGAAAATTTTAAGCGGCGTTTACCCGCACGGAGAGTATGAAGGGGAAGTCATTTTCAACGGAATGGTACAGAAATATTCCAATATCAGCGATAGTAAAAAAGCAGGTATTGCCATCATCTATCAAGAACTAGCATTGATTCCAGAATTGACAGTATATGAGAATATTTTCCTTGGGCATGAGATCAAGAATGGCTTGGTAATCGATTGGAATGAAACAATAGAGAAAGCAACCCAGATGCTGAAGAAAGTCGGGCTTGATGTCAATCCCACGGTTAAAGTGAAAGAACTTGGGTTGGGAAAACAGCAGCTCATTGAAATAGCGAAAGCTTTGAGTGTAGATGTGAAACTATTGATTTTAGATGAACCCACATCCGCACTCAATGAATCTGATAGTGAAAATTTGATGAATTTATTGCGTGATCTGAAAAAACACGGAGTTACCTGTGTGTTGATCTCGCACAAATTAAAAGAAGTGATCGGAATTGCTGATCGGGTAACTGTGTTGCGGGACGGCCGCACTATCAGCACCTTGGATGCTCATAAAGGAGAGATTTCAGAGAATACCTTGATCAAACACATGGTCGGGCGTGAGATCAACAATGTGTATCCTGAACGGACTCCTCATATCACCGATGAAAAGGTTTTTGAAGTAAAAAACTGGAGTGCGTATGATTCCCAGATTGGGAGGGAGATCCTGAAAGATATTAATTTCTTTGTCCGTCGTGGGGAGATTGTGAGTCTGGCTGGATTGATGGGGTCAGGGCGGACGGAGCTGGCACTCAGTTTGTTTGGAAATCCCAAGAAATATCATGTACAAGGTGAATTGTATATAAAAGGAAAGCGGAAACATTTTAAACATCCTGAAGAAGCGATCAAAGCAAGACTGGCCTATGTTTCTGAAGATCGTAAGGGAACCGGACTAATCTTGGGTCAGGATGTA
>CAYLUJ010000126.1:2577-6190 GCA_964386805.1 uncultured Pelolinea sp.
CAAAATATCACACTGGCGAATTTACGTGTTATTGCTGAAAGCGGGATTGTAAACGGTAATGAGGAAGTAATTGTAGCCAATGAATACAAGGAATCCCTTGATATAAAAACACCCAGTATTGAGCAGCTCGTGCTTAACTTAAGCGGTGGAAACCAACAGAAAGTTTCTGTTGCAAAATGGTTGTTCGTTAAACCGGAAATTCTCATCCTTGATGAACCAACACGCGGTATTGATGTGGGGGCAAAATACGAAATTCATATGATCATGAATAAATTGGTGGAACAAGGGATGAGCATCATCATGATCTCATCTGAACTTCCGGAGATCTTGGGTATGAGCGATCGGATCTATGTTGTTTCTTCCGGGCGTATCAGTGGGGAGTTGTCGGCCAAAGAAGCAACACAAGAGAGAATCATGCAACTGGCAACAGATTGAGGAGAAAAAAGATGTCATTCATAAAAAATATTCAAAAAACGCTTCAACAAAATATCCGCGACTATGGGATGTTCATTGCATTATTTGCAATTATGATTTTCTTTACCGTTACCACGGACGGAATTTTTATTTCTCCGCGTAATATCAGTAACCTGATCAATCAAACCGGTTATATTGCTGTATTGGCAGTGGGAATGACCTTGGTGATCGTGATTAGACATATTGATCTTTCGGTCGGTTTTTTGGCAGGTTTTCTGGGTGCCGTTTCAGCCATCGCACTGGTATTTTGGCATTTGCCGGTTGGTGTGGTCATTCCGATGGTGCTGTTACTCGGAATTCTGGCTGGCCTGCTGACCGCTTTGCTGGTCGCAAAATTGGGCATTCCAGCCTTTGTTGCTTCCCTGGCTGGCTGGTTGATCTATCGAGGCGCTCTGCTTTTGGCGACTTTGAAAACTGGAACTATTATCATTCCAAATGATACCTACAATGCAATTGGGAATGGATACATCCCTGACATCCCGGATATTGGCATACTGCCGGGAGTGCATAAAGTAACAATGATTCTGGGTATTCTGGCAGTAATCTTCTTTATTATCGGGGAGATAAAAAACCGCGAAAAGAAGAAAGCTTATAAGTTTGAAGTAGCGCAGATGGACATGTTCATTCTGAAACTGATTTTTGTATCGATTCTAATTCTGGGAATTACATGGGTGTTGGCAGGTTATAATGGGCTCTCCTGGACGTTTGTGATCGTGCTGGTTGTTACGGTCGTGTATCATTTTGTCACGACTCAGACAGTGCTAGGACGGTATATCTATGCGGTGGGTGGTAATCCAGAAGCGGCCGAACTAAGCGGGATTAATGTAAAAACAATTACTTATGTAGTTTTTGGTTCCATGGGCATGCTGTCAGCTCTCTCGGGAATTCTTTACACTTCCCGCCTGCAATCAGCGACAACGATTGCAGGATCTCTCTTTGAAATGGACGCGATTGCTGCTGCATATGTAGGCGGCGTTTCAGCAACCGGCGGCGTTGGGCGAGTTACGGGATCCATCATCGGTGCATTCGTGATGATGTCATTGACCAGTGGCATGAACTTAATGGGAATTGATATCTCATCGCAGTATATTGTAAAAGGTGCAGTATTGGCAGTAGCAGTTATCTTTGATGTCGCGACGAGAAATCGCGGAAAATAGAGAATCAGAGAGGGGGCATTTTTTGCTCCCTCTTTTTCTATCTTTTTCACTTTTTGGCTTTCTTATCTGAAACGAATTTCATGTGGCAGTAAATTATTAAATATAAAATCTCGTTAGGGAAAAAATCAGTTTGGGAAACCTCGATGATATAATCTCTTGCATGTCCCCCATTGTTGCTTTTGACCTTGAAACTACCGGTTTGGATCCCCAACGTGATAAGATCATCGAGATCGGAGCAGTGAAATTCGAAGGGGCTAAGATACTTGAAACCTATCAAACGCTGATCAATCCACAGCGCCCCATTTCCCCTGAAATCACGCAACTGACCTCTATTACAAATGAAATGGTGCACAGCGCACCACTGATTGAAGAAGTGCGTGATGAGTTCGCTAATTTTCTAGGTAATGAACCACTACTGGGACATAATATTCAATTCGATTTATCTTTTCTAAAGAGCAATAAATTCATTCTGGTGAATGAAGAAATTGATTCCTTCGATCTGGCGAGTGTGCTCATGCCAACTGCCAGCCGCTATAATCTGGGTTCATTGGTGGAAATCTTGAAAATAAAATCTGACGAACTCCAATCGCACCGCGCTCTGGATGATGCCAGAATGACCTATGGCATTTTCATACGTTTTCTTGAAATGGCTAATGAACTACCACTAGAATTGATCCGAGAGATTGTGGATCAGGGTAAAGGATTGACGTGGGGTGGAAAATGGTTTTTCAACCAGTTGGTTAAGCAACGCATCCATGAACCCATGCAAGCGAAAAAAGTACATCAGGATGATTATGGTGTTTTGTTCGGGAAACTTGAAGAACTAACTCAGCCTCCTCTGAAACCAAAAACGACGTTCGAGCAATTGAATGAAGAGGAAGTGGCTGCCCATTTGGAACCCGGCGGCACTTTTTCGCGTTTTATCACACAATTTGAAAGCCGTTCTCAGCAGATCGAAATGGCGCGCATGGTGGCAACTGCGTTTAATAATGGGCAGCATTTTATGGTGGAAGCTGGTACAGGCACCGGTAAATCATTTGCCTATCTTGTCCCGGCTGCTTTATGGGCGATACAAAATCAAGCACGCGTGATCATTTCGACCAATACTATAAACTTGCAGGATCAATTAATCAAAAAAGATATCCCTGATACAAAGCATGCCCTCAATTTGGATCTAAACGCGACGGTGTTAAAAGGAAGAAGAAATTATCTTTGCCCGCGCAGATTGGAAGGGCTGCGTTATCGCGGTCCCCGCTCTCGAGAAGAAATGCGTATTCTTGCCAAGGTACTCATCTGGCTGCATCAGGGGGGAAGTGGCGATCGAGGTGAATTGAACTTGAATGGCGGCATGGAATGGGAAACATGGACAAAACTCTCCGCCGAAGAAGAAACTTGCGGAGCAGAAGCCTGTATGGCAAGGTTAGGTGGGGTTTGCCCTTATTTTCGCGCCAGACAGAGCGCGTTGCGAGCGCATATCATTGTTGTCAACCATGCTTTACTGCTGGCAGATGTGATCACAGAGAACCGTGTTCTTCCTGATTATGATTATCTCATCGTAGATGAAGCACACCACTTGGAAGACGCATCGACCAGCGCACTCAGCTATCGAGTTTCTAATAAAGATATTAACCGCAACCTTGAAGAATTGGGCAGTCATAAAAGTGGAGCATTGGGCAACCTGGCAACTAGTTTGCAAAGTCGTATGCCGGAAGAACAATTTTCTGTCTTTTATGAAATCCTGGGGGAAATTACCGATCTGGCATTTCGATTGGACCATGAATTCAGTCAGGTTTTTAATTCCATGGAAACATTTATGGAAGATATGCGTGAAGGAAAAGAAGTTGCTGAATATGGACAGCGCGCACGTGTGGAACTCTCCACAACGCGCCAACCAATCTGGTCACAAATGGAAGTGCACTGGCAGAAAACCAGCGCAACCATGGAAAGCATGCTCAATGACCTCACGCGTCTCAGTCAAGATG
>CAYLUJ010000127.1:0-5841 GCA_964386805.1 uncultured Pelolinea sp.
TTCCAGGCACCAGGATGAGACCCATCATGCCAACCAGAATCACTATAAAACCCCATCCAAAAGCTTTTAATGGAAAAGCCTTGCCGCTTTCTTGTACACGTACGACCTGTTTCTTAGCCAACCAGAAAGCCAAAGCACCCAAAGCAAAATAAGTGATCATTCTGCTGAATGTACTGGCTACACGGAAGTGAGAAAAATCATTACTCAGCCATGCATTCCCTGTATCTGTTCTGGTTTTTCCGAGATTAGTATTTGTTGCAGTGATCTGATTGAAAACAATCTTGCCCTGCACATAATCCTGAACCTGGGAATCCAAATTCTCTGTGGCTGAATAGGTCAAGTTGTTTCCAATGGAAGCACCTTCATAGAATCTCATACCAGCAGGCAGACTTTCTGGATAATAATTTGCCCATGGTGAATAGATTGACGTATCAACATTTTCACTATTCATGCCTACCTGAATTGAAGCGTTTCTACCAATATTGCCGCGCAGTTCGAAAGCATTTGCACCAACGGTGAGATCACGTGCGACAGTACCATTCATAATGATCTGATTGGCACCACCGAACACATCCACACCAACCGATGCACCTTCTTCTATTTTCCCTTCGTATCCGGCAAAATAGAGATTTCTACCCACTATCGCAGCACTATCGAGCAAAACAGATTCGCCTGCACTCGCTGCTGAACCAGACACATTT
Organism: uncultured Pelolinea sp.; assembly: GCA_964386805.1. GTDB lineage: Bacteria > Chloroflexota > Anaerolineae > Anaerolineales > Anaerolineaceae > UBA4781. Next base: position 702 of record CAYLUJ010000127.1, read on the forward strand.
CCATCTATTTTCACATTCGCACCGAAGGCAAAAAGATTCCCCTCAACTTTAGCAGTATCACCAACGGTAATTGTTTCAGCAAAAAGAAATGCATCACCCGTTACAGTACCATTCACAGTGATGTGTTGGCAGGTAGCGACCAGATTCCCGTTAATCGTACCGTTCATCTCACATTGTTCGGAGGATAAGAAAACATCATCCTCAATCACTTCTCCGGCGTCCACAACCCCATCATGGCTGAAATCAGCAGCATGAACTGCGCCGGCAGGGAGTAACGCGACGACACATACAGCGAGGATAACGCCGGTCCATCTTTTTATTGTTAATTTTTTTAGCATTTTTTCTCCTTGAATAAAACCTCACTCCATATACGAAGAATAGTAAAAATGGTTTTCCGTTTGGAAAACCACTTTTATGTTTTTATTTTTTCGTACTTTTCATCTTCCAGAACGAACTGCCGAGGATGATTACTAATAAAATCACTCCCCCGATAATGATTCCAGATGTATCCGCTGGATTACTATAGAATTCAGAAGGGATGGGGGTTTCAGCAAATGCAGTCGGCAAGGGCGTTGTAGTTATTAAACCTTCTTCTTGTTTAAGAAAGATTTTTTCAGAAATGGTTTGATTCCAGACTAGAAAAACAAGGAGAAAAAGCAATACAACTGCGATCAAAATATTTGTCAGATTAAACCAACTGCGATTGATGTGTTCGGGTTCTTCTTTCATTTCGTTTGCAGTGCCTCTATTTGACTTTGTGTGGTTTCGATTATTTCTTCCATGACGTAATCTTGACTCAATACCATCAAGGTTGCATCTCTGAACACCGGCCCTAATTCAAGAATAAGACCATTTTCAGGCAAGGCATGCGCTGCTGTGAGAATGGCATTCATCTGGTCAAATAAATCGGCATTCTCATAGAGGGAGAGGCTGGCTGGTAACACAGGAAGGTATCCGGCTGCCTGGCTAAAAGAAGCCAGGAATTGCGGGTCACTGAAAAAAGCAATGAATTCCGGCACAATCTCAGCAACTTCCGCATCAGTATTCACGATCGTCCATAGCCAGCCTTTTGCAGAAACATAAGGTTCAGAGCCGAAGGAGGGAATTTGAAAAACCTGCAATCCGCTCAGATCACTTTGCATTGCTTTTGAATACCAGTTTATTTCCCATTTTATATCGCCATTTTGAAGAAGGGTCCAGACATCTTCATTTGTGTTTAATGTGCTGAAGTTTTCTTGAAATATTCTATTACGCACATTTTGATCAAAGGAATCAAGAACTGTCATCAAATTTTCACTTGTAAAAGACGCATGTCCTTGTTCATCCACCAACAATCCATTGGTTGACTGATATTGCGAAATAAAAAAGGTGGCCTGGGGAGAATTGGCAGCAAAGTACAATGGAATTTTCTTCGCTCGGATTTCATCCCATGAGATAACTTGCAGGTCGGAGAAATCATCGTTTGCAATTCCTACGAGTGCATCTCCTGCAAAGGGAAACCCATACATAATTCCATTCAGTTCTGAAATCTCGTGAGCATAGGGAAAATAAGTGAAAGGATCATTATCATGAAAAAACTCTTCAACCGGTAAAAGCAGCGTTTGTGCCACTGCATCTTCCATATCAGCACGCGATAGTAAAGCAATTTGAGGTAATGCAGTCGTTGCAGCAGCTTTTGTGTTACGTAAACTGTCCAAAATTCCTCCTGATCCGCTGGAGGCTTTCACTCGCACTACAATCACAGTTCCCGGATTTTGTCTTTCGAACTCCTCAATGCGCTGTTGAAAAATCAGAGATGCGCTTGATTCTTCGAGAATAGAGAATTCTTCCGGAACCCATACTACCAGCTCGCTCTGCTCAACAGTAAATTCTTGTGCTGCATCCGCCGTCGCAAGCACTTCGGTTGTTTCTGTTGTGGCTGCTTCTGCAGTACTTTCCTCTTCAGTAGAGAGAGAAGCGCTTTCTGATTCCGTCTCATCAACTACTGTACTGGTTCCTTCAATTTCTGTTGTTTGATCAGGGAAAATCGCGTTGACTATTTCATCGCCACTGCAACCAGCAAAGAAAAGAAAAGCGATAAATATGACAGTGGAAAAAATTCTGATCCAGAACTGATCTAGAAATACATTTCTTTTATTCATGCACTCATTTCCTATTGTAACAGCTTTACCTGCCTGGTCAGGCAGACTCCATTCTCATTCAACACACAAAGGAAGGCATTATAACGCAAAAAAAGTACAAAATTACGTTCTTTCACCATCATATTTTTGCTTTTTATCCCTTATCAATTGTTCGATAGGAGCGGACCGCCTTTTTAAATACAGCAAAGCTAAGGATCACGCTCACAATGAACGGAAGGATGAATCGCAGAATCCCGGGAAGAACGGAATATAGAATGACCGGGAGAACAGCAACGATCGATCCCAGCAGGTAACCGACAGCACTAATATCAGGAGCCGCACCGTTCAGCAAGTAATCGCTTTTTGCTCTCCTAATCACATCAAATGCGGCAGTGCCGATCACTGCAGCAATGATCCCCGGGATCACTAAAGCAAAACCGGGATCAAACGATTTCACGACCAACGTGCTGAAAACCATTCCCAGTAAACTGATGATAATGGACAGGAAAAAAGTCGGGCTTAATTCCCAAAACAGAAATCGATTGGCTGAAATGGGAAGCTGACGGATGATCTGCCAGCATGCCAGATCATTGCGCAGGCGTTTTACAGACATCAACCCCAGGCGGATGCTCCAAAAAGCGATGATAAAAGCCCGGTTTCCTATATCAGAAATGAAAGGAAATCCAACCACAATGCTGAATGTAGTGAACCAATCCATCAGGGATGACCAATTCCAGTTTCTTTTGGTTTGAATAAATCCTTTCCATATCAGCACCCGATCCCCAATGTCTTTTTTCGGGAGTCGTGAAGGGCTGTGGCTTACTCCCAATTTATGCTGGGTCTTCAATTCTTCTGCATAAGAACTCAATCCAAATCTGGCTACCTGATTGAGGATCTCCTCCTCTTGTGTTTCTTGAGCAGCACGCGCCAGACTTATTGAATCCGAAATCCAAGCCAACATTCCCAATGAAATTAGCGCGATGACCCAATGAATGCCCAAAGAAAATATGGGGCTGCCCTCTCCAAAGGCTGCACCAATGGACAAGGTAAGAAATGGAATAAATTTCTGACTGTTCGCACTGGCTAAAAATAAAGCTAATACTGCCGCAGCAATGAACATTACCAACCATTTCAAGTCACGGAACCGGGTTTCATTTCGAAGCCGTAAAATCCCGATGACCCATTGAAAAGAGAATAGTGCCAGTTGAATTGGCAAAATAGTTATCCAGGCGCGGAGTCCATAACCAAGATACGTGAAGATCGTATTTGCCGCCAATGAATCTGCCATGGCTACTTCTGCCACCGAGAAACCGATCACCATTGTCAGCAGCCAGATAGGTAGAGCACTTTTCAGCCAGGGTAAAAAGAACCAGCGCATCACAACCTGTCTGTGGTTGACGGGCATCTGGCAAAGCAGAGCTGCATCCTGCGCTGAAAATGCAATTGGACTTCTTTTCAGTGCTTGCCACAAGGCAACCAGATTCCATAATCCTAAAATTAATATTTCAACGAAAGTTGCTGCACGAACAGGATCAGCCGCATTGATAAAACCCAAAACTACAGCCCCGCCCTGTGCAAAAAAAATGAGCACCATGAATATCCAGGCACTGAAGAAAAGAAATAGATAAATTAGATAAACACGGTTGTTGAATGAATGGTCATCTTTATCGTAAGCGACGATCGATAACCAGTAAACGAGCTCCCATTCTTCTATTCGTTTTCGCAGCCAATGCACCGCATTCATATTATTCCAATTCTATTGATCCATGATCGATCCTCAGATGATGATCTCCCAGTTGGGTTCGCAACGCATCATCGTGGGTAGATAACAGGATCGTCACTTCTTCTTCACGCAGACGGAACAATTCACTGATCAATAATTCAACGCCGGCAGTATCCAGCGCTGAAGTAGGTTCGTCGAGGAGCAGCACGCTGAATGGACGGATAAGAGCAAGCGCTAGTCCCATTTTCAAGCGCATTCCGCGGGAAAAGTTATGAGGAAAGAGATTTCTTGCTTCCCAGAGATCCAATTTTCTCAACAACTCTTCTGCCCGCCGGTCAAAATCTTCCACTGCATCGTTTGCCATAGCAACAAACTGCAAATGCTCCCAGGCGGTCAATTCCAGATAAAAACGGGGAACATCAGGGACGAATACCAGGCGTCGATGAAATTCAACTTCATTTTCATACAGATCAAAATCATCCACCGAGACCGTTCCTTCAGAAGGACGCACCAGTCCGGATAGGCAGGAAAGGAACGTGGTTTTTCCGGAGCCATTTGGTCCGGAAAGCGTGGTAATTTTCCCTGAATTTAATTGAAACGAAGTCGGAGCTAAGGCTAAGAATGAATCATACTTCTTGCTTAATTCCGACACAATTAGTTTCGCGGTCAATGCTAACTCCCTCCTTAATCTTCTTCATTGATATTCATTCTTCAACAAGGTTCCTCGAATTATTATAAAACTTTTAGTACGTAGAATAGACTTTTTTCAACTATTATTGCGTTGAATATCATCGCGAACCTGACGTACCGCCATATAGAGATGTTCGGCTTTTAGTTCCTTGATCGTCAAACAGGGTGCATCCAGCTTTTTTGCCAACGTATAAGCCAGCCCTTGGTCATACGTTTCAGCTTCCATATTAATGACCACACTGTTGATATCTTCGTGAGCCAGTTTTTCAGCCATCTGATAGGCTTCTTCAAGAGGTGCGTACGCACCCATCGCTACATTTCCAGCGCCATCTGTCATCACGATCAGGATCGGTTTCACATCCGGATGGATCATTAACTCCCGCTTGATCACCTCACTTGCCATTGCCAAGCCTGCGGAAAGTGGTGTTTTCCCGCCTACCGGAATGTTTTTTAAAGCACGTTTGGCAAGTTGAATGGAATTGGTGGGGGGTAGGATCAATGTGGCGCGGTCTTTCTGGAATACGATCAGCCCTACTTTATCACGCCGCTGGTACGCATCAGTCAGAAGGGAAACGATCGCTCCTTTGGTTGCGCTCATCCGTTCGGC
>CAYLUJ010000128.1:0-5819 GCA_964386805.1 uncultured Pelolinea sp.
ATATTGAAAAGGTATCCCGCTATACCGTTGAAGCCCTGGCTACAGATATTGCAGAAATTTGTTTGAATACCGATGGGGTGAAAAAAGTACGAGTTAAAATTGAAAAACCCGGCGCAGTGCGTTTTTCAAAATCGGTGGGTGTTGAGATCACCAGAATAAAAAAGAGTCCATAAAATGCATCAGGTTCATCTCTTGATCGGTTCCAACATTCATCCGCAGCACAATATTCAAGCTGCACTGAAGATGCTGGAAAGCATCCACCCGATCAAAGCATGTTCCCGAATTTGGAAAACCATTGCATATGGCAGCGCAGGACCAGATTTTCTGAATATTGCTATTCAGATAGAAACGTCATTGAGCATCAAAGAATATAAAGAAAATGTCATTTCTTCAATTGAGACGATCCTCAAACGGCAACGTTTTCCTAATAAAAACGCCCCCAGAACAATCGACATTGATATTATCGTTTACGATGGAGAGGTTGTTGATCCCGGATTATGGGATAAATTCTTTATCACCGTCCCACTTGCTGATCTTTTACCGGAAATGATAGACCCTGATTCAAAGAAAACTCTGCAAAAGCTTGCACAGGGTATGCTCGACCAGGGTCTGGCTGTTTTTTACGCAAACTGCCTGGATGCCTAAAATTCCAGGGGTCTGGCTCCCCGAGAAATATTGTCTAAGAATTCCATTCTCGTTGCTTCACGGTTGCGGAAAGCACCCAACATGGAGGATGTGGTCATGCGCGCATCGTGTTTCTTCACACCCCGGATCATGGCGCACATATGCACCGCTTCTACGACAACCGCTACACCACGCGGTTTGAGCAGGATATTCATAAAATCTGCGATCTGGCGTGTCATGCGTTCCTGCACCTGCAAGCGGTGTGAAAACATATCCACAATACGGGGGATCTTGGAAAGTCCGATCACTTTATCGTTTGGAAGATATGCGACATGTGCCCTTCCGATAAACGGTAACACATGGTGTTCACACATGCTGAAGAATTCGATATCTCGTACGATCACCATATCGTCGTATTCGACCGTGAACAAGGCTTTATTGACCAGTTTTATCGGATCGGTGCGGTATCCATCCAGCATTTCTCGATAGGCGCGTGCCACCCGGTCAGGTGTTTTTTGTAATCCTTCCCGATTCACATCCTCACCGATTCCTGCAAGAATATCCTCTACTGCTTTCTCGATCTTTTTAAGATCCATTTCCGAATCACAAAAAAGGTCAGCAAACTGAAATAACTCTGATTCATTGCATTCAATGCGAGTCATATTTTTCCTCTTCGTTCAATTCTAGTTTTTTCTTTTTATAAGATCTTCTGCAAATATTTTTAATGCATCTTTCGCAGATTCTTTCCCATTGATGGATTCCAATGCTTTCAATGCAATATCATTATAATATGTTGCTTTCTGCAATACCTGCTCTTCAATACCTGCCTGTGATAGTACACCAGCCATTTCACAAGCATGATCTTCGGAAATTGGGAGATCTGCATGCCATTTCTCGTGAAATAGTGCGCTTTGCTGTAGACCCAATAAAACTGGATAGCTTATTTTCTTCTCTGTCAGATCGCTGAATTCCGTCTTTCCGGTTTGTTCCTCTTTCCCCCAGATTCCCAACCAATCATCATAGATTTGAAAAGCTAACCCCAGGTTCAGACCCAATGTGTGTAAATTCTGACGAATCTTCAGATCGTTGCCTGCCAGCACTGCGCTAATCTCACATGCATGTGCCAGCAGCACAGCGGTTTTTTCATGGATCATGTGAAGATAATCTTCTGTTGTTATCTCTGCATTCCCTTCAAATGCCATATCCATTTCCTGACCTTGCATGATGGAATAAGCAGTTTGCATAAAAAGTTGAGATGCTTCCAGCGATTCCTTCATCCCGAAATTCGATGCGGTTGATTGTATGGTTTGTACTGCCAAAATGAAAAGCATATCCCCCATATTAACTGCCTTCTCCATTCCCCATTTTTTCCAGATGGTCTCTTTTCCTCTCCGCAAGGGACTGTGATCTTCAATATCATCATGAATGAGAGAAAAATTATGCAGCATTTCAATAGCCGAAGCTGCCGGCAAGATCTTCTGCCAATTGATGGATAGTAGTTCAGCTGTCAGGAGAACCAGTAGAGGACGAATACGTTTCCCTTTCATCTTTCCAGAATCCACATTGGAAAAACCAAACTGATAGAAGATGGCTTCTCTCAATTCAGGAAAAGCAGGTTGTAAATATTCATCAAGAGTTGAATGGAGGTGCTGTTCTACAGCAGGCAGAAAAAGAGCGGAATACTCCGGGAGTTGCATAGGTTAGCGCTGCCTTAAAGTCGTCTTTTTTAATGTGGAAATGTCATGCACTCCAGCCACAAACATACAGATCTGCAGTCCTTTGATGATTTCCAAAACTGTTTCATGCAATCTTTCTTCGGAATGGACAGCAGCTTTGAAGAGTCCCCCGGCAAAACCGCAGTAATCTGCCCCTAATGCCAGACACTTGGCGACATCCACACCACTCTTCAATCCACCGGATGCAAAGATTTGTATTCCGGTCGTGTTTTTCTTTACATTTTGAATGGATTGAACCGTAGAAATACCCCAATCACGAAAAGAAGCGGCAATATTCCTGTCTGATTCAGATTCAAGGCGGTGTTTTTCCACTTCCGCCCAAGAAGTTCCGCCTGCACCCGCCACATCGATCGCAGCAATACCTGTTCCCTGCAGTTGCTGAGCGGTGTGTTCCGAGATACCCCACCCCACTTCCTTCACGATCACAGGCATATCAAGATGACGGCAAAGATTTTCAATTTTCTTCAATAAGCCTGCAAAATTCGTATCTCCTTCAGGCTGTAAAGCTTCTTGCAACGGGTTGAGATGGAGGATCAACCCATTTGCCCCGATTTGATCGACCAGTTTTTTACAATCATCCGGAGAAACAGAATTATTCAATTGAATCGCACCAATGTTCGCCAGCAAGAGGATGTCAGGAGCAACAGAACGCAGATTGAAATACTGCATTTGTTCCGGATTCTGCAGACCAATGCGCAGAGAACCGGTACCCATCCCAATACCCAATTCTTGTGCTGTACGTGCAAAGCGATAATTCAGTTCCAACGAATCCCGGGTCCCACCAATCATGGAAGAAATGAAGATAGGTGCCTTTTGTTTCTTATTAAAAATTGTTGTGGTGATATCGATCTGGGTTAGATTAATTTCAGGAAGTGCCTGGTGATCAAAATAGAAATTCTCCAATCCGGTTGAAATGGCAGAACTTACATCTTTTTCGGAGTTGATACGGATATGGTCATTTTTTCGTTTATAGATCTTTTTTTCATCCATGAGTTATGCAACACTTCTTGTTTTTTAGTGTTTAATACTATAATTGATTTTACATTTAAAAAATAGCATTTGGAGGTATCTGTATGAGTGATGTAATGAAAGGTGTCAAAGAAGTGATCGTAGACGTTTTGAAGGTCGATGAAAAAGATATCTCACTTGATACCAGTTTTGTTGATGATTTGAAAGCAGATTCCATGGATCAATTCTTTCTCATTGACGGTTTTTGCGAAAAATTTGACCTGACCATTTCTGATGATGATGCCAGAAATATTAAAACCGTCAAAGACGTCGTTGATTTCATCGAAAAAAAGAAATAACAGAACCAGCAAATACTTAGAGAAGAGCAGGAATATCCTCAGGATATTCTGCAACCTTTACACCGGCTTTTCTGAATAGTTCAATTTTCTGCAGGGCAGAACCTGCTCTTCCTTCGATGATCGCACCAGCATGCCCCATGCGCTTTCCCTTGGGAGCTGTAATTCCTGCGATATAGGCAATTACGGGTTTGGTCATTTCCGTTGTGATATAGTCTGCCGCAATTTCCTCTTCTTTTCCCCCAATCTCTCCTATTAGAACTATTTCCTCCGTATCCGGATCCTGTTCAAACATCGAAAGTATTTCTATGAAACCTGTTCCAGTGATGGCATCCCCACCAATACCAATACAGGTGGAAACACCCAGTTTTTTCTCTTTCATAGCATACAGCACCTCGTAAGTAAGCGTGCCTGAGCGGGAAACCATTCCAACACTTCCCGGGATGGCGATGTTCCCCGGGATGATACCTGCTTTACATTTGCCGGGGGTTAGAACACCAGGAGAGTTTGGTCCGATCAATATTGTTTCCGAAGTTTTCAGGATGGATTTAATCTTTAACATATCCATCGCCGGAATCCCCTCGGTAATGCAAATGATCAGAGGGATATGCGCGTCAATCGATTCGTAAATGGAATCAAACGCAAATTTTGCAGGCACAAAAATCACGCTGGCGTTTGCTTCGGTTGTCTGTACGGCAGTTTGAACAGTATCGAAAACGGGGATCTTTTCATCTAAAACCCACTCACCACCTTTCCCCGGGGTCACGCCAGCGACAATATTGGTCCCATACTTACGCATGAGCTCACTATGGAATAATCCTTCTTTGCCAGTGATACCTTGTACCAATAATCTTGTATCTTTATTAATAAGGATGCTCATTTCTTTTTTACTCCCGAAAGAGATATCGCCTTTTCTGCAGCCTCCACGAGGGAATGAGCAATCGGTAGTTTTTGTTTTTCTAAGATTTTATATCCTTCTTCGGCATTGGTTCCAACCAGACGGATGACAAGGGGAACCTTGACTTTTTTCTGTTCTGTGAGAGCAGCAGTGATTCCGCGCGCAATTTCATCACAGCGCGTAATTCCTCCGAAAATATTAATAAGCACAGCTTTTACCTGTGGATCGGAAAGCAAAATACGTAATGCTGAAGACACTTTTTCAGCGCCCGCACCGCCTCCAATATCCAGGAAATTCGCCGGTTCGCCACCTTTTAGCTTCAGGATATCCATGGTTGCCATCGCCAACCCTGCCCCATTGACAAGGCAGCCTATATTCCCCGTCATGTGGACATAAGTGATCCCATATTTTTGAGCTTCAATTTCAATGGGATTTTCCATATCCAGATCACGAAGATCAGCCAATTCAGGATGACGAAATAACGCATTTTCATCGATTGTCATTTTCCCATCCAGAGCCATGAGTCCATTTTGTTCTGAAATCACCAATGGATTTATCTCTACCAGGGAGGCATCATCATTTTGATAAATCTGCCAGAGCGCATTCGCAATTTGCGCAAATTTTTTCCAATGCTTGCGGGGTAAGTCAATCGATACAGCCAATCCACGAATTTGAAAATCACATAAACCGACCATTGGATCAATGAGAATCCGTGCAATCTTTTCGGGTGCTTCTTCTGCTGCATCTTCAATATCAATTCCACCATACTCAGAGGCAATAATGACCGGGGATGCATTCATTCGGTCAATTCCAATGCTCAAATACAATTCCTTTTTAATATCTACGGCTTCTTCAACTAGCACCTTATGAACAGGAAATCCATTGATCTCCATTCCCATCATCTCGGTCGCGATATCTTCTGCCTCATCCGGATTATCCGCTAATCTGATCCCCCCGGCTTTTCCACGCCCCCCAACCAGAACCTGAGCTTTAACTACAACTTTATCATCCAGATCTTCGGCGATCTGTCTGACAAAACTTGCATTAAGAGCTACCTGTCCTCGGGGAATTGGGATATCATACTTTTGAAAAATCTGTTTAGCTTGATACTCTTGTATTTTCATTGCATCCAATTATATTAGATTGTTGCCCACCTCACAGGATTATAACATAGCGAATGTAAAGAAAAAGCCCGATGAAAATGTAGTGCACCCCAATTATTGGACAAAAGTTAAGTAAAGCTGAAGGACTGAGTAC
>CAYLUJ010000129.1:0-5809 GCA_964386805.1 uncultured Pelolinea sp.
TTTGTCTGACCTTACCTGTAACACGAGAAAAACTGGTATCTGGCAAGATCGCAGCAGTGATCGTCAATTGTGTGGTCCTGCTGCTGGTCACCTGGGGCAGCACGCTTGTTTTCGCCCAACCCTATAACCCCAACAGTGAGTTTTACCGATTCGTTTCCATCAATATGCTGGCTTTCCTCATAATCCAAATGGTCTTCATGGCAATAGGCATTCTGCTGGGATGTGTGATGAAGAAACACAAACAAGCCAGTTCCATGGCAGTTTCAGTTCTGTTGATCTGTTATTTCATCTCAATAGTTATTAATTTCAGCAAAGATCTGGATTTTTTGAAATATTTCACGCCTTTCAAATATTTTGAAGCTGCCACATTACTGCACGATCTGAAACTGGACCCAATGTATATCGGTTTATCGTTACTCCTGATCGCACTGTCTCTGACAGGGGCATATCTATCCTATTCCAAAAGAGATCTCTATATCTAGTAGCTTGACAAATTTTTCATTAAAAGGGATATCTGCATCTTAATGGCAGGTATCCCTTTTTCTATAAGAATCATCTAGTTTGCACGAAAAATCATGTTAGACTTGAAAATTACCATGAGAAAAATATTTCGTTTCGTGACCTTTTTTCTTACACTCGGTTTGTTCTGCCTGCCTTCTGTTGCGGTTTTTTCAGCCAGTGGTGCCACCGCAGCCGATCTGATCGCCTTGATCCAGGGCTGGCGCGCAGAGGCAGGAAATCCCGCTCTCGTTGAGGATCCCCTGCTGAATGTTACTGCGTATGACACCGCTTATAGCATGGCTGCGCAGGGCTTGCATACTCATATTGGCAATGCTTCTGGTAGAATTTCGGCATACGGCTATGGTGATGGCAGTACAGTGCATTGCACCGAAAACTTCGCCATGAGCTATGGCGAAGCGGACATCAACGAGATTTACGGTTATTGGGATGATCCCGACCACCGGCTACCAGCCACTTATTCCTATTACAAGCATGTAGGAGCAGGAGTAGCCACCACGGGTAATGGCTGGTATTACTACGTCCTGCATGCCTGCTATACCAGCGGCGGTACGTATACCCCATCCGGTTCTGGAACCACTATCACCACCACTGACGGCACAGTGGTTACCGCCACCAGTGCCGTCTCCCAGATTGTTGTACCGGTCGTCACCGCCACTCCCCAGGCGGATGGCAGTGTTAAACATATCGTTCAAAATGGGCAATCCCTATGGGCTATTGCCACTGCTTACGGCACCAAGATTGATACCATCAAACAATTGAACAACCTCACCTCCGATTCCATCTATAACGACCAGGAACTGTTAGTCTACCCGGTTGGCAGCATGCCCACCCCGGTACCTACCGCTACCTTCACGCCTACCAGTGTATCTACTTCTACTCCAACGCTTGAACCCACAGCGTCTGATTTACCTACCCTCACCCCACAGGCAACTGCCACCCAGGAAAAGAGTACAAATGCCGTCCCGCCACAGACCATTGCGGGTTATGCCATCGTGTTGATTTCCGTGGTCGGATTATTGGCTATGCTGGTCAAACTCTCCATCAAGAAAATTAAATGAAAATTCTCTCCCTTTAGAAAAAGGAAAGATAGATTCAATATTTCTTTTATTATTTTCTCGCGCGGATGGTGACACTGGCGATCATTTCATTGAGATCTTTTTCTCCCAATCCCATTTCAACGATCTCTTTTTGATAAGGTTTCATCTCATCCATTTCACCCATTGGATAGAAATTGCGTTTTTGCACTTCAACATTCGAAAAACCAGCCCGCCGAATGCGTTCGATGTAATCATTTTCGTCTAATGCGCCTGCCACACAACCTGCCCATGCTTCTGCCTGTGTCTTTATGAATGGTGGTAGATTTCCATGCGTAACAATATCCGAAACATTCAAGCGTCCGCCCTTTCGCAGCACCCGATACGCTTCCCGGAACACCGCATCTTTATCCACCGAAAGATTGATCACGCAGTTGGAAATGATGCTATCCACGCTTTCATCCGGCAACGGGATATCTTCAATGTAACCATATTGGAACTCCACGTTGCGCACGCCTCGTTTTTTCGCATTTTTACGTGCCAGATCGATCATCTTGGTGGTCATATCCAAACCGATCACCCGCCCCGTCTCGCCTACCTGGTTGGCAGCCAGGAAACAATCAATACCACCGCCTGAACCCAGATCCAGCACTACCTCGCCCGGTTTCAATTCCGCAATGGCTGTGGGGTTTCCACATCCCAGCGAAATGTCTTTCACACTTTCGGGTAAATCTGCAACCGCTTCCGCAGAGTAATCATTGCTCTCCAAAGAGAATTCCATATCCTTGGGGGAACAGGAGGAATCCGGTCCGCAGCCGCAACTGCATCCCGCAGCAGGTTGTTTTTCCTGCCCTACTTGTTGTGCCAGATCACCGTAATGTTCTCTGATCACTTTTCTGATTTCATTTGCGTTGTTGGTATCCATTTTTCCCTCCGGAAAATTAAGATCTTTCTATTTTTTCACCCGTGTCGAATTTAGCAATCAGTTTTCCGCAGCAAAAGAACACCTGCTGGTTATCTGTTCGATACAGGATTTGTTTTCCATTTTTTTTGCGCAGCACAAGCCCTGCCTGATACAGGATTTCCAGATGATGCGATATGGTCGGTTGGGAAACATCGAAAGCAGCCACGATCTCATTCACGCTCATCTCCTTCTTCAGCAGCATCTTGACAATACGTTGCCTGATCGGGTCGCTGAGTGCTTTGCAGAATTCCACACAATCAATGTTCTTTTTCATATCTATTCACATATAGAAATATTTCTATATGTGAATATAATTCCAAGAAATGTTTTTGTCAATAGAGAATTTTTCAATTCTTTTAATAGAAGAGTAAAATCCATTTTCAGTTCAGAACACCCATACAATAGTTATTCTGAGAGAACGCAAAAAGCAATGACTCACTTGTTTTCTGAACAGGATAATTTTTAGAGCAAATAAATATTGGGGTTTTTCTTTACTTTGGTACTTAGTTATGATCAACTGTGGCTCTTGTATGAATGCTTGCGAAAATGTTTTTCATATCTAATCATTAATTTGTGTTTCATCGATGATATATCATAAAGAAAATGTGAATTTGTGGGAAGTTATTGAAACAAAAATTGTTTTTTTGAGTAAGTTTTATAAATGCAGGTCAGAATTCTATTTCCGCCACATCTTTCGTAGATATGCAAGTGAGGAAAGCGGAAAGAATAGAATGTATTCTATCTTTTTACAGGTCGGATGCATTCCGGAGCGTTGGTAGTGGGGCTGTTCACCAGCGAGCGAACAGGGTAAGCGGCCATCTCATCTTCGGGATATGGTTTCAATAGGGACAATAATTGTGCAGTCGGCTGTCGGCTGAGCCATTCCCAGCCGGTATTCGAATCTAAAATGACAGGCATGCGGTTATGAACGGTGTTCATGAGTGCGTTGGGAGCACAGGTGATGATTGCACAGGTAGCAATTGGTTCCTTATCAGGTGTCTGACCTATATCCCATAGACCAGCAAAGGCGAATGGCTTTTCGTTCTTCAGGTGAAAGTAATAAGGAATTTTTGAAATCCCTTTTTGGTCGGGTGTTTTCCATTCATAGAAACCATCAGCGAGGATCAAGCAGCGTTGTCCCTGGTTCATTAACCTTCGGAAGGTCACTTTTTCCATGATGGTTTCTGCACGAACATTGATCAAACGCATCTTGGTTTTCTTGTCCTTCGTCCACATGGGAATCAATCCCCATTGCATGAATTCGAGCGTTCGTTCAATGGGATTCTTTACCACCGGCACGGACTGACCAGGGGAAATATTGTAGCGGGCATCCCACTCATATTTAACATTTTCATCAATATGAATATCCAATTCCAATTGATATGCCATTGCATCCAACACGATCGCAAATCGTCCACACATAACCAGTCCTTTTTTCACAAAGAAGGCTGTTTTCTTTTATTTTACAATGTGTTTCTTATTGATAAATAGAATACGGCTCAATTGTCCCCCCTTGCACCATACTTTGCGCTAACATTCAGGTACTTCTAATAGCGAACTTATTTTCCAAATAGAGAAAGCATACTTAGTCGTTCCAGTATTTCAACACGATTAAACAAATCATCCAATGAGGTACCCCATAACAGTATACCGATTGACTGAATAAAGCATGTGCCCTCATCTTTCCATTGGTCTTTTTTTTCAACATCATTTGTCATTACCAATTCGATCGACTCGAGCAGCAGATCAGCGTCTTTTAACAGACCTTTTTCAGGTTTCTGAAGCTTATTCGCCAGGATTGTAGCATAGGGAGGTTGACAAAGCATTACAGCTCTGGAGTGTGTATTTTTATAGATTTCACGATGCCATTGGGTATGGGAAGGGAAATTCTCATCCCTGGTTCCTGATCCTTTTTCAATAGCTGTGATACAAAGTGCATCTTCTGTAATTCTGCTGATGGGCTTATCACCAGGCGTGATAAAGAATCTTCCTTCGCTCGTCCGTAAAGAAACCTCTCCCAATGTTCCAGCGAGAAACCCTTTCTGGTCCATTCGGTTAACGACTTCAACAAATTCTTTAAGGATCACACGCGATACAATCGCATTGCGTGTGATCCTTTGAGTTTTCGCCGGTGGATTTACTAAATCAACAATTTTCCATGTCATTTTTTGGAATTGTTTTAGCATAATCGTTCGCCTGAGTTTGAACTACATATATCCTAACTTTTGGTCCTGCAACCATCGTAAGTGATAGATGGTTTGTTCTTTGTTTAATTCCACTTCGGAATAATGCACGGGTTGATTTTGTTTAATATATTTGCATACCGTTGCTCCAACCGTTAAACCCAGTGGAACCAATCCTTCTTTTCTGGCAATTTTCGCTTTCTCAATACTACCATAAACCGTATAGCCACCTAAATAATCAATCTTTTCGCCGGCTTTCAAATCACGCTTTGCCATAGTAATTGTTTCCGCAACTGGTGCATCGTGGGTCGCCAAAGTTTCTTCCTTATAAAAGAATGCACGGAGAATAGAGATGGGCGCTTCCAGATTCGCCATGTGGTAGGGTCGGTAGAGAGCCCAATACTTACCGTGATTATTTACATGTAGATAATTGAGATCTGCAATGATCTTGGGTTGATCGGTCGTTATGATCACGAAAACACCAGGAGCGATCTTGCCCATGGCGTAATCTACTGCTCGACGTGTTTTTAAAATTCCGCCATCTTCTTTTGGACAAAATATTCTGGGTAAATCAGCAACTTCAGCGCTTGGACCATACGCACCACGGACTTCAGGTTCATAACCAGTTCCGTTTGCCATGGCAGTCATCTCAGCCATTGTCTTTGTCCCATCTTCAAAAGCTGCCAGCATTTTAGGATTCATATTCTGCGCTTTAGCTGATTTGGCAACTGTATCGGGATTCGCTTGCGGATTCAAAGGATTATTTTTTCCTTTCCCGATGCATACAATTTCAAAACCCAATGTAGTAGCAAAATCATACAATTCTTTCACGGATCCGGGTTCATCTCCTGCGATAAGGGTATATACAACACCAGCCGCCTTTGCCATTTTTGCCAATTGGTATCCGATCACAACATCGGTTTCCACATTCATGTTCACTACTGATTTTCTTGCCAGAATGGCATCATGGCAAAACTTGGCACCCACCTCGGGAATTCCCGTTGATTCAACAACGACATCTAGGTTTGGAATTTCAACAATCATTTCCGCAGTGTGGCAGGCAATACATTTCCCATTCTCAATTTCTTGAGCAGCTTTTTCTGGAT
>CAYLUJ010000130.1:0-5808 GCA_964386805.1 uncultured Pelolinea sp.
TGCCGGCGCCCCCAATGCCACTCTCGGCATCGGTCGATAACTAGAGTTTTAATCTTTTTTGATATTCCAGCCAGAGAACTAAGAAGTATTTTTATTCTGGCATAAAACTTGCTCAATATTTACTGTTTTGTGTATTTTAGTGTTTAGTGGATAGAAAATTAATGGAAAACTTACAGCAAGCCAAACATATGCAGTCCATCCTTGTGACCAGCACAAGGACATATGTCAATAATGCATCTATCGCGGCGGATCTGGCTGCTATGGTCGCCCAATCGGGCAAGAAAACAATACTACTGGATGCCGACCTCAATCGACCGGTCATTCATCGTGTTTTTGAACTTCCTAATCGGGTCGGACTGAGCGATGTACTGCAGGGGCAGCGCACTGCTAATGCGATCATGCATTCCATGCTCGAAGGAAATTTACATATCATCACCAGTGGCAGCATGCCCACCATGACCAAGGATCTCATCGGCACCAAAGAGATGAGCAATTTGATCAAACAATTAAAACAAGATTACGAAAAGATATTTATCCACGGTCCGGCATTCTTTTACAATGAAGCCACCTTGCTTGCAGCACAGGTAGATGGTGTGGTACTGATGATCAATCCCAGCTATGCCAAATCAGAAGCAACCCAGGCTATTGTGGAACGTTTTCAAAAAACAGGTTCCACAATCATCGGGATCGTAATGCGCGATCAACCCAAGTATCAATCCAACCAATCCACCTTCATCAACCGCCTGCTGAATTATGACAAACATAATAGAATGGAGCCATAAAATTTCGATATTCATTTATACCTACTTCTCTATCCACTGGCTGCTTTGTAAAAAAGCAGCCTTGTTTTTTTAATGGTATTTCACCTACAATCTAAAGAAGAGAGGAAACCACCCATGTCCACAACCCCTACCCTAAATCCCATGCAGCAGTTGCAGCAGATGGTCGCACCCTGGCAGCAAGCCATTCAAGATCCCGAAAAAGCACAGCAAGCAGTGCTTGAAAAATGCCTTCATATTTATGCGCAAACCCAATTCGGTAAACAACATGGAATCGCGAATATTGAGAATATTCAAGATTTCCGCCGGGCATTCCCGGCTCGAAGCTATGAAGAGTACAAACCGATCATCCAGCAGGTGATGGCAGGCAACACTAATCTTCTATTGAATGAAGAGCCGGTCGGGTGGGCTATCACCCGGGGGACCACGAAAGGGGAAAATAAATTCATCCCCATGACCCCCACGGATTTAAGAATGCGCGTTTCGGCAGGCAGGGCGGTGGTCAATTTTGCTTTGCAATCAAAGCGTTTTGATATCTTTCAAGGCGTAAATCTAAATCTCAACTTTCCCAGTGTGGTGGGGCATATTCGTGTGGGAGAGAAAGAGCTGGAATACGGCTATAGTTCCGGCATCTACACCCGGCATGTCAGCGAACTCACCCCTGTCAAATCCATGCCCACGCAAGATGAGATTGATGCCTTGGGCGGAGGAAAAACTCAGAAGGATTGGGATGCGCGTTTCGAGCTGGCATATTCAAAATGCCTGAAACAGAACGTTACCCTGGTAGGCGGAGTGGCTCCGACCGCGCTGCAGTTTAGTAAATATCTACGCCATACGCATGCCTGCCTCCCCAAGGATATTTGGAAAGTGCTCATCATGACCCTCGGATCCGTGCCCGGCATCAACACCCGCCTGGCAGAAGATCTTTGGGCATTTTATGGGCGCCAGGCTGCCATCCGGGAAATTTATGGAGCCACAGAGGGGATGTTTGGTCAGCAGTTGGATGAAAAGCGTGCCTGGGTGCCTAATTATGACCTGTTCTTCTTTGAAGTGGAAACCCGCTCAGGCATTAAGATGCTGCATGAGATGAAACCTGGTGAAAGCGGAAGCCTGATCGTATCTACTCCCATTTTTCCACGCTACGAGATCGGGGATCGCATCCTGGCATTCAAAGCTCCCTATTTTCGCTGCATTGGAAGAGACAATTGGATAACCCCCATTAAATACGCATGGAGTGAATTCAATTCTTTGAATTTAGGACGGTTGTGAACCTTATAGATTTGATTTCTGTAGAATGGTACTGAGCAGGATCGCTACCCCCAGCGCGACAAAGAAACCCGGGATGAGCATGACCGGCTCGAACATACCGCAGCTCCCGGCAGCCAGACCCAGAAAAGCGAAGATATACAGAAATAACATGGTCAGATTGTGACGGAAACGTTTGATGAAAATACGCACCAACAATTCCAGTGTGAGAATGGTAGCGTTGCCTAAAAAGAGCAGTGGGATCACGCGAAAATCAAATTCGTAAGCTGCCAGCCAATTGCGTAGAATGGGAAACCACACCAAATCCGGCAGGCGCCAATCGGCGACCCAATGTTGAAACCCAGTCAGAATGGCAGTACCCATCCAGATCAACATCAACGCCCAGATCACCGTTGCAAGTCTGTCGTTGATGAGGATATCATCCCTATCGCGCAATCCAAGATCATCCATGGCGTTCTATTATAAAACGAAAAGTGGCATGCGTAAAAAACATGCCACTTATTTTGAGAATTGAATTGCCTATTTTTTCTTTAACAGCCCACCCAGCATCACGCTCACGCCCACCGCAATTAACATGAGCGGCCAGATGATATACCAATTCCAAAAAGGTGATAGACCCCAACCAATCAAGAAGGCTGCCAGCACCAATTTGCCACCGACATGAGATTTAAAGGCAGGCACAAACAGACGGGCCAAGACTTCCACAACCACAATGACTCCGGCACCCAGCGCGATCATATGGAAGGTATTGAACGCCATCAATTCTCCCAACCCGCGAAAGATCCAAGAATGGTGAACGTTCATGCCGATAGCTTCCCACCAGCCCAGGTTATTCCCCAGGAAAACCAGCCCCGACCAGATCAAAACCGCCGCCCAGGCGATAGAACTCAGCAGATCATGTTCTTCTGCTTTTTCTTCATGTTTTTCCTGTTCTTTTTCATCCTTCTCGTCAACCATCTTTTCATCTTTTTCGTTCAAATCTTTATCAGACATAAGAATCCTCCATTAATCTCAATTCACTGTACTTATTAATACGGAATATCCCTGGTTGAGTTGCTCAAAATCCGTTGATCGGTAGATTAATCCAATATTGCTGCGGAGCTTCAGGGGAAAAGTGGCTCATTTTAATTTTTGGTCAAAAAAATCGATCATGCGTTGAATAAAAAGAGTATCCCCGCTGTTTTGAAAGGTGTGGGGTTGACCTTCATAAAAAAAGCAATACACTTCTTTCTGCAGGGTACCCAGATTGGAACACAACTGGTCGGACCATTCCAGCGGCACAACCTTATCATCCTCCCCATGATGGATGCTCAAGGGAGCGGAGATGCGATCCAGATAGGTGCTGGCGGAAAGGGAGCGCAGTACTTCATCGGTGGTCTGGATGGCTGGATTGCCGCGCCCATCATCCGTAGCGAAGTAATCCAAATTTATCTTTTCATCCGCGTTGATCGATGCATACAAAATTGCCGCGTCAATATGCGGATCAATTTCCAGAACACGCAGCACAATTCCTCCCCCCATGCTGTGTCCCCAGATGCCGATGCGCTCGCCATCCGCTTTTTCGAGCGGACCGGCGGTGCCAGCCTGGGTACGGATCAATTCCAGCAGGTTCAATGTGTCGATCGTGTCACCAATGCCTACCGGGTTGTAACCATCATCCGACGCGCCGTATCCGCGCAGATTGGGATGGATCACGATGTAGCCGGCTTTCGCCAGGGCATCAGCATAACGGGTGGAGTAATCGAGCATGCTGTATTCCGCCGGATCGATAGAACCATGCAACAGAACAACGACTGGAAAAGGACCTTCCCCATCTGGCACATTCAAAAACCCGTACAATTCCAACCCCTCACTGCGATATTTGAACACGTAGCGTGTGAAGGAACCGCCGTTGGTCAATGTACCTTCAGTCTGGATCACCCCTCCACCGTAAGTGCGGGCACTCAACGCTTCAATGGTGTAGCTGGCGAAAGGATTGGGCGTGGGGGTGATGGTGGGCAGCGGAGTGGTGGTGAATTTAGGGGTAGGAGTGATGGTGGGGGTAAGGGTGGGAATGGGTGTGGCAGTCGCGGCGCTCACTTTTACTACTGGTTCGGGAAGAGTATCCTTTTTATTACAGGCAGGCAAACATAATAGGAGAAAACCGGCGATCAACAGAAAGATCGATCGCGGAAATATTTTATTGTGAGTTTTCAGTTTTCTGGTACTGAACATGAAAGTGATAATACTATGATTTTGAGCGTTTAAAAAGATGCGCAAGGATGAATTTCAGCATGATTTTTGGTTTGAGAATGTCTTTCTAAATTATCCCATCCTGGTTTTAAAATGAATTTTAAAGAATTAAAAAGGAAGGCGGCATGAATGGGGTACACTACAGGATGTCACCTTCCTTCTATTGAAACGATCTTGTTTAATCTTCGTTCACGTTCTTGTGCATCAACCAGATGTAACCATCTTCCAGCCCGGGTTTGACCGCTACTGCAGAAGCATCAGCTGGCTTGTTCTCTCCCACTAGGCGGTAGCGGATGCCGTCACTCTGATGGAGCATGGAAACGATCATTAAGCCGCCATCCGGCTTTTCAGTGGAAGTAGTGGTGAGCTCCCACACATGCCCTTCTGCCTTTTTGATCAGCTCTGATGGGCTGCCTTCAAATTGAATACTGCCGTACGAAAGCACTGCCATCTTCTGGCTGGTCAAGCCGACATCTTCCACAATATGGGTAGAAAGCAAGATCACCCGGTCACCTGCCATTTTCACCAGCAGATTGCGAAAACGGATGCGTTCTTCGGGATCGAGCCCGGCGGTCGGTTCATCCACGATTAAAATAGAAGGATCATTGACAATAGCCTGAGCAATGCCCACCCGGCGCTTCATGCCGCCCGAAAAACCACCGATCTTGCGCTCGGCGTTCTCCTGCAAACCCACGATTTCCAGCACTTCCTTGACCCGTTTGCTCCGTTCTGCATCAGCATGCATGCCTTTCAGGATAGCCATATAGTCGATAAATTCCCACGCGCTCAGATCGGGGTATAAACCCAATTCCTGCGGCAGGTAGCCCAATTGCGCTTTCAGACGCTGCTTGTCTTTTTCGTCCGAAAGGTCCAACCCATTGATGACAACCTGTCCACGGCTGGGTCGGATGATGCCTGCCAGAATGCGCATGAGCGTGGTCTTGCCTGCTCCGTTGGGTCCAAGTAACCCAAACATGCCTTCATTGATTTGCAGGGTCACTTCATTGAGGGCGCGCACCGCATGCTGCCCTTTTCCATAAAATTTTGTCAAATTTCGAATATCGATCATTTTTTCAATCCTTCTCTCTTCTAGATTAAGCGTTCCTGCCTTTTCAATAAGAAGGCAGAAAGAATTATCAATACAATGCTGACCAGCGTCAGGCTGATCTGGTTTTCAACCAGCATGCTTCCGCCCATGGGCAATGAGGCTCCCATGAAAAGCACGAAATCGCGCAGAATGGGCTTGCTCAACAGGAATCCTCTTAAAGTAAGCTGGAAAATCCACAACCCTCCGGTGAATACGGACCCGCTGGTAGCCTGTTTGAATGCCAGTGCGGTGAAGCAGCCCGTTGCCAGCATGGTCAAGCAGGGAACAAACCAAATGAGCTGCCGCTGCCAAAAGTTTCCCAGATAGGTCAGATCCACCCTCATCAGCGCCATGCAGCCCTGGAAAATAAAGCTGGTGATAACGATAACTACCAGAAGCACCCTGTAGCGAGCCGCCAGCAGTTTCCAGGCTGAAATGGGAGCG
>CAYLUJ010000131.1:0-5696 GCA_964386805.1 uncultured Pelolinea sp.
ACCCGCAATATCTGTTGGATTTTCTGAAAGAAAAAGGTGTTCAGGCGCGCGATCTGCCGGATTCGGGCAGATCCACACCCAGCATCATCCGGCTTGCCAATCATTTGATCGAGTGGAATCAGGAGCAGCCGAACCGGGAACTGCTTGGGGCTCTCGTTCCTCCCTACATCCAACCTACCCAAGCGGGTGATCCGCAGCCCAATCCAGCGGATGCGCCGGAGAAGATTTTCTTGTTCGATAAAAAGCTCACGCCAGAAAAAGAAGAAGCCATGGTTGTGCAATCGGTAGCACGCTGGTTGGAGGAAAACCCTGCCCAGACCGCAGCCATTCTGGTGACCCGCAATGATAAAGGTGCCAGCCTGGTGCAAAAATTGAAAGATAAGCACATTCAAACCGTTGAACTCCTGCAGACCAGCTTTGCTACACGCAAGACTGCTAAAAAGCTGGCGAACTTACTATCTTTCTTTGCCGATCCGGTCAGCCCCAAGAAGCTCAGCGCAGCTTTTGAAGCGCTGTATGAGGACCAATTCGAAGAAATTGCGCAAAAAACAGCATTCCAAACTTTTTATGCGAGCATTAAGAAAAAAGATAAATTGGAAGATCTTCTATTTGGATCATCAGATTTAATACAAGAAAACGATTTGGATGAAGAGCAGTTTGCAGTTCAGCACGTCTTTCAGCAATTTGTTGAATTTTTGCGTGAAAATCAAGCGGCTGCCCTGCTGCCCATCAACCAGTTCTTGTTAACTCTCTCCATGCATCTCTTCACCGATGCGCATGATCTGGCTCTGACCTATAAACTGGCCGAAATGATGGAATGGGCAAGCAAAACCGATCCTTCTTTTTCTCTGAATGATTGCGCTACAGAATTGGATAAGGTCTACCACAACCGGCTGCGCATCAACGGTTTTTCGGAAGAAGAACTGGAGTTTGACCCCGACCAGCACAAAGGAGAAGTGGTGGTCGCCACCATTCACAAAGCCAAAGGGTTGGAATGGGACCGCGTGTATATCGTCTCTGCCAATAATTATGATTTTCCCAGCAACCAGCAATATGACCAGTTCATCTCCGAACGTTATTTCATCCGTGACCATCTCAATCTGGAAGCCGAGCTGCTGGAATCCCTGAAAGCGCTGCAAAGCCAGAAACCACCCCGCGAAGGAGATGCCTCCCGCCAGGCTCGCATCAGCTACAGCGCGGAACGCCTGCGCTTGCTGTACGTGGGCATTACCCGCGCTCGTAAGGAACTGGTGATCACCTGGAATGAAGGGAAATATAATAATTGCGTAATGGCAATTCCATTTGTGGAATTAAATGCCTTTTGGGAGCAATACTATGCCGCGCATACCTGATTTTCGCTTCAGCTCGCAATCCTTGCAGGATTATGTGGAATGCCAGCGCCGATTTGCACTGCGCTACATTCAAAAGCTAGATTGGCCGGCTGAAGAAAGCAGCCCCTACCTGGCATTTGAGCAATTTCGCCAGAAGGGTAATCAATTTCACACTTGTAGCGATCAGTATTTCCACCATGTTGCCCCTCAAGCGATCGAGAAACAAATCTTGGATGATGATCTGCGGCTATGGTGGGGAAATTTCCTGCAGTTCATCGCCACCAAGGATTTTAATTTTTCTACTTCGGAAATCCTTTTTCAAACCAGCTTGAACGAACATGTGCTGATCGCCAAATTCGATCTGCTGGTGATGCAAACGAACGGCAATTTCAGCATTTACGATTGGAAGACCATCGCCGGCAGGAAAAAGCCAAAACGCAATACACTGGCTGAAAAAATGCAGACCCACATCTATCCATATGTGTTATGCAAATCAACCAATTTGATTGACAGACAGCCAGCCATCCAACCTTCACAGGTGGAATTGATCTACTGGTTCCCGCAATTTCCAGACCAACCCGAAAGCTTCCCCTATTCCTCCATTCAGATGCAGGCAGACGAGAAAACGATCACTGCTTTAATGAATGAAATCTGTCAAAAAGCAACCGATGATTTTCCAAAAACAGAGGATGAAAGCCGTTGTCGCTTTTGCGTATATCGCTCTTACTGCGGTCGTGGTAAGCAGGCTGCTAATATTTTCGAAGGCGAGACAGAATTTGATTTTGACCTGAGCGACCTGGATCTGGATATTGAAAAAGTCGAGGAAATTTCCTATTGAGCAAACGCTGGATTGAACCTGAACCGATCGTCATTCCTGACAGCCTGCAGGCTTATTACGATATTTCCCCGTACCTGGCAGAGGTATTGGCAAAAAAGGGCATTACCGATGAAGCCAACGCTATCCCGTTCCTCGATTATACAAAATACACACCCACTGATCCTTCCGAATTGCCTGGTGTGGAGAAAGCAGCGGAGTGCATTCTTCGCGCGATTCATGAGAAAAAGCGCATTGGCATTTGGGGCGATTTTGATGTGGACGGGCAAACCTCCACAGCACTGCTGGTTAGCTTTTTCCGCAACCTGGACGTTCCTGTTCAATATCACATCCCCATTCGCAGTGAAGAATCGCATGGTATCCTCAAAGAACCACTGCAGGATTTTTTATCCGGTGGGGTTGAGCTTCTGATCACCTGTGATACCGGAATTTCAGCCCATGCAGCTTTGAATTTTGCCACACACAACGGAGTAGATGTGATTTTAACCGACCACCACACTCCACCGCAGATATTGCCCAACGTATTCTCTATCATTAACCCGCACTTTGTGGATGCCAGGCATGCCTTTTCAGCACTCAGCGGAGTCGGAACAGCTTATATCCTCACCCGCCATCTGGCTGAGGAATTGGACATGTTCAACACATGGGAAAAATCCGCTCTGGATCTGGTCGCCATGGGCACTATTGCAGATGTGGCACCACTGGTGAAAGAGAACCGTTACATGGTTCAATATGGTTTGGAGCTGATGCGCAAACACGCGCGCCTAGGAATTCAAGAACTGCTGGCGACATCCGGGACGACTGTGGAAAGATTGGATGAGCAAGATATCAGTTTCACCATCGCACCACGCTTGAACGCTTTAGGCAGATTGGGGGATGCCAACCCGATGGTGGAATTTTTGCTTACGGATGATCTGGCTCTAGCCCGGCGCACAGCAACGGAATTGGAAGGTTTGAACAACCAGCGCAAAATGCTTGTTAATCAGGTTTATCAAGCCGCAGTCGCCCAAATCGAACAGGATTCTGCTTTTGAGAAGAAAAATATCATCATCTTATCCAACCCTGCCTGGCCGGCGGGAGTCTTGGGCATTGTCGCTAATCATCTGGTAGATGCCTACGGCAAACCGGCGATTCTACTCACGGCAGATTCCAGTGGTAATTTAAAGGGGTCAGCACGCTCCATTCAAGGCATCAACATCACCGATCTGCTGAAAGCCAATGGAGAGCTGCTCCTTTCCTTCGGCGGGCATGCCATGGCAGCCGGTCTCGCATTGAGAAGAGAAAATCTGGAACGGTTCCTGCAAAACATGCACACCAGCATTGCTTCCATTGCGGATGTTCAGCAGTTGGAAGCTACGCTTGCCATTGATGCCTATCTCCCGTTGGAAAATGTGACGGAACCCTTCATGCAAGTGTTGGATAGTTTGGCACCATTCGGAGCCGGTAATCCTAGCCCAACTTTTCTGGCAGAACATCTGCATGTAGTTAATTCCAAATATTTAGATCGTGATAAGGTACACCGCTCCATTCAGGTTGCGACTGCGGATGGTCAATCGTATGAAGTGAAATGGTGGCATGCCTTCGATACTCCCCTTCCATCTGAAGAGATTAACCTGGCATACAGCATCCGCCGCAGTATTTTTCGAGGTGAAGCAAAGATCGAAATAGAATGGGTGGATGCCCACAGCGCGGTTGTGGAAAGTCCGGTTGATCTGATTCCCCAATCCATGGTTGCAATTCATGATTTCCGTTTTTCCAAAGCGCCCAAGGATGATCTGCTGGCATTCATGCAAGCTAACCAGCCGGTTTGTTGGGGAGAGAAGTTCTCCAATGACAATACCACCCTTTACAACCGTCTGGATATTCCGAAACATGCTGTGCTGGCTTTGCTGCACATGCCACCCAGTGGTGCGGTGCTGCAGCAGATCGTGAGCCGGGTACATCCTTCCAGCATAGGACTCTTCAATCTCCCTCAAAAACCGGTGAACATGAAAAGTTTCTTGCAGACCATGCTGGGCATGCTGAAATATGCCATGCGGGAAAAAGAAGGCAAGCTATCACTGGAGCACTATGCTGCTCTCACCGGATTCACTATTGAAATAGTCGAACTAGGCTTATTTTTCCTCGAAGCGGATGGGCAGATCACAGTCCGTCAAGTCAATGAAGATGAAAGGATCATCGGCAAAGGGAGTCAAGTAACAGATACCATTGCGCAAGGAAAATATCAGGAAAAGCTGATTGATGCTTTTAAAGCCATGCAGGCTTTTCAGCGCTTTTTGCTACGTTTGCCTCCTGAAAGGATCATTGCAGATTATTGCGAAAGAGGAAATAATTAATACCATTCTTATCCAATTTGTTGGTATAATGCGCGCAAATGAGCACACTTAGTAGAAGAGATTTCTTAAAGAGCATGGGAGTCGGAGTGGCTGGTCTGGCATTAACCGGTCAAACCGGAAAGTTTAATTTCCTTTCTTCTACACAGTTGGGAAGAGTTACCAAAGAACCATCCATTAGTGTGTATCAAGATGCCAGCGAAGCCAGCTCCATTCTTTTCCAACGCTATCGAGACGAAATTCTGCATATCTATGAAGAGGTCACCTCTCCGGATGGTCCAGGTTACAATCCGGTCTGGTATCGTATTTGGGGTGGATATGTGCACAGCGGATTCGTACAGAAAGTGAAATATCAGCTCAACACTCAAACCAATGAGTTTCCGAGTCAGGGACAGTTAATGGAATTAACCGTACCCTACTCTGATGCTTATCGCCATCGAGCAAATGAAGATTGGGAGAAATTCTACCGCTTGTATTACAGTTCCACCCATTGGGTCTTCAGCGCCAAGGAAGGTCCAGACGGCATGCCGTGGTATGAGATCAGAGACGGGCTGGTTGACCTTTCTTATTATATACCTGTCGAACATTTGCGCCCTATCACAGCAGACGAATTAACTCCCATTCATGCAGATGTGGCGCCCAGTTTGAAAAGAATTGAAATTTCCATTGATTTCCAAAAATTGATGGCGTATGAAGGCGATCAACTCGTCAAGGAAATGCAGGTTTCTACCGGTGTACCCTATCTCAGCAGTGTTCCAAATGCCATTCCGACAGATACACCCAAAGGAAATTTCAAGATCCACGCCAAACGCCCCAGCGTACATATGGGTGATGGCACTTTGCGCTCTGATGCAGAAGCTTACGAATTGCCCGGTGTGCCCTGGGTTTCTTACTTTGAAGCCTCGACCGGTGTTGCCATTCACGGCACCTACTGGCATCATAATTTTGGCATGGTCATGAGCCACGGTTGTATTAATATGCAATCCGAAGATGCCAAATGGATCTACCGTTGGACAAATATTCCAGATGACGGGAACAGCGAAAATTACCGCACCCCGGTGTTGGTTTATTAATCACACTTTTAGGGGTGTCATTCTAGTAAGCGAAGGATCCAATTTTCAACTTCTAATACCTTCACAATCCATTGCGACCAGTCGAGGAATCCTTTTAGAAATGGAGAGATTCCTCCGACGTTGT
>CAYLUJ010000132.1:0-5529 GCA_964386805.1 uncultured Pelolinea sp.
ATATTATAAAGAACGGGGTCAGGGCTGCGAAATTCTTCCAACTTTTGCAGCAGATATTCGCGTTCGAATTTCTCACCCTTCATCACTCGATATTTCAAATCATATACTTTTTGATAAAAATGGATATCAATCATGCAATTCGCTCCATGTTATTTTTAATTCTTCTAGCAGGAAAAATATTATAACCTGCCACGTGGTTTTCCGTTGAAAGAAATAAAGTTTTAACAAACCGTTCAAATTCTATCAATATTTCGCCAGCAATAGGTCACAAAACTCACGCACCGCACCCATCCCTCCGGATTTGCGCAGGACCAGATCAGCTTTTCGTTTGATCACCTCCTGTGCGTCAGCCGGACAAACTCGAAAGCCAACTTTCTCAAAACATTCCAGGTCGTTGATATCATTGCCGATATACACAACTTCTCTTTTATCAAGATTTCTTTCTGTAAGGATCGCATCAATTACAGCAGCTTTCTTGTCAACGCCTTGGTGGTAGGATAAATGTAATTTCTCACAACGGCGTGCAACAACCGGATTCTTTTCTTTGGAAATGACGATGAGGTCGATGCCCAGTTTCTGCTGCACCATTGCCACACCCATTCCATCTCCGCGGTGGGCTACCACCATTTCATGTCCATTTTCATCTACCCATACCCGATCATCTGTCATGACACCGTCAAAATCCATCAATACCAAAGAGATTTTTTCAGGGAAAGCTCTTTTCTTGTTGGAGGGCAAAACCATATCCAGGGTTTCCTCCATCACGAGCTGTTCACCATTGCGCCAATCTGTCATCGTATCAATGTCTACTGTATAAGAAGGATCGATGATCAAAGGATAGATCACATCACCGGTCATGGATTTCTTCTTTAAAATCGTTTCGGGGCGGATCGCATCAATATGCCCGGTTTGCCAGTACACAGGGGGGAGTTCCTGCCTCGGGGCATTGTAGGCTTCTCGCACGCCTTCCACTGTCAGGATTGGTTTCAATGCTCCATCAGGTTGAACATGCCACATTTTGTAAGGGTTTTGCCCTGCAAGCACTACACCGCGCACACAATCGGCGTCGGGATGACTCAATAAGATAGATACGGCATTATCAATGCAGTTTTTCGGACGAACGGGAGAGGTTGGGCGCAGTTGGATGACAACATCCGGTTCGTATTTTTCATTTTCGTTTAGCCAGGTTAATGCATGTTCAAATACCGGCAAATCAGCAGTTTGGTCCTGTGCAAACTCAGCAGGACGCAAGAAAGGAACCTCAGCACCAAAATCTCTGGCAACGCTGGCAATTTCTTCATTATCGGTTGAAACGATAACGCGGGTGACCGTTTCAGCTTGAAGCGCAGCCGCAATACTGTACGCAATCAATGGATAACCTGCAAATTCCTTTATGTTTTTACGAGGGATGCTCTTTGAATTCCCACGAGCCGGAATGATTGCCAAAACTTCAGGTTGTTTTTTATCCATTTCTCTACAATCCTTTATCTTATTTACCAAGCTGTCCATCCGCCATCGATTACCAGATTTGCGCCGGTCATATAGCTGGAAGCGTCGGATGCCAGAAAGAGCAGAGCGCCTTCCAGTTCCGAAACATCCGCCATGTGGTTCAAGATGGTGCGGCTGGAATATCCGCGGACGAACGATTCCTCATGGTCATTATAAATCCCACCGGGTGAAAGCGCATTGATCCGTATGTTCTTCCCTGCATAGTAAGACGCTACATAACGAGTTAATCCGAGGATGCCGGCTTTAGAGACACTGTAATAGGGAGGTTTGAACGACCCTTTTGGATAGATGCGTTGGTCGGGAGCCACCATTCCATAAATGGAAGAAATCAACACCATGACACCCTGCTTTTGCCGTGCCATTATCCTAGCAGCTTCCTGCACACATAGAAATGCTCCTGTCAGATTTACATCAATCGCCTTCCGCCAAACCTCTAACGGGAAATCCTCAAATCCAATAGCGTTTTCTTTCATATTCTCCCGGTCGAATTTCGGATCGATAGCCGCACAATGAACTAGCACATCCAATCGACCAAAGTGGCTTACCATTTGATTTATCATTTCATGAACAGATTCCTGGGAAGTAATATCCACCGGAAAATCTGCTGCTTGAAAACCTTGTGTTTGTAATTCCTGAGCCAGCGCGAATACCTTTTCCTTCTGGATATCTGCCAACGCGACTTTGGCTCCTGTTTCTGCCAATACTGTGCAGAATCTTGAACCGATCAATCCGGCTGCTCCTGTCACCAGTACAACCTTGCCTTTGAGATTGAAGATCTCTTCGATTTTACTCATTTTCTTCAATTCCTTTGAAAATCAGGTAAAGAAATAGCAACTTGTCCATTCTCTGAGCTTTGATAAGCAGCCATGATGATCTGTTGAATTCGAATACCATCCGAAAAAGAACAGACTGGCTGCTCATGATTCTTTATCACAACAAGGAAATGACGCATCTCTGCTAGGAACATATCATTGCGACTGAACATAGCCAAAGGCTTGAAAGCCAACCAACGCTTTTCATCTGCCTTATACAGTTTTGCTTCGTTCTTGGTTTCATCCCATGTAATCGTACCGTTGCTGCCGATAATTTTGAGGGTATGGCTTTTGGGTTGTGTGTAGTAATCCAGATGGATACGAGAAACTGCTCCATTGGCATGCTGCATGGTTATTTCAGCCATGTCTTCTACTTCTAATTCCAGATCGCTGATCTTTCCCACAAATGCAGATACAGAATTGACCTCTCCCAACAACCAGTGTAAATAATCCATGGGATGGCAAAGAGTGAGAACCACACCACCCCCCAGATCTTTGCGCGCGCTGTAAGAAACGCGATAATCCTCCCAGGGATGCCAATCCGGTAGGTATTCACCCCAATACACACTGGAAGATAAAATCCTGCCGATCAATCCTTCTTTAATCCACTGTTCAATCTGCTGAAAAACGGGATGGAAACGGAATTGGAAACCGACCAACGCCGGCTTCTTTGTCTTTTTCAAAATTTTGCTTAGTTCTTCAAGCCCTTCACAATCCGTGCTGAGCGGTTTTTCAAGGAAGAGCGCACATCCGGCTTTTGCACAGGGAATGGCAACTTTCAAATGCAATGCGGTCGGATTGGAAATGATGACAGTATCCGGTTTTTGCTCGAGGGCTTTCTCTAAATCTGTCTCAACCGGGTATACAGCAAGGTCAGTATCTGCAAAGGTCGCCTGATGCGTGCGATACAACAGCACATCTTCCTCCCCCAGTTCCACCAAGTTGCGGAGATGCCTGCGCCCGATCGATCCTAACCCAGCAATGAGAAATTTCATTTTTTAATCATTTTTTTGCAATCATTAATCTACGATTTTTGTTAAATCCATAAATTGAATGCCGATTCTTTCCTCGTTTACTTTGAATGGATGATCTTTTAATTGTCCATTCAAAAGTTTGGGTTTTTAGTAGTATGCTATTTAGAAATGGGGGGTGTTTTTGACTAAAAATTTCTAATTTAAACCCATTATTTGTGAAATAATTCTCCCAATCCAATAATCTGTATTCGTGTTCCCCCCAATCTCTACGTGTAAATTTTTTATCTTGTGGGATATTATATTTTTGTTTTAGTTTTGGATTTAATTCTTTATCTAGCACCATTTTCAAATAATTGACTGATACTCTATCATCCCAACCTCGATCAATCATTAGAATCACACCATTTGGTTTTAATATCCGAAAGCATTCTTTCAATGTGAAATTCAAATCTTCGGAATGGTGAAAGGAATCTAAATCAAAAATTAGATCAATTGATTCATCTGGAAGCTGTATTTTATTAAAATCACCAACAACTCTCTGAATCTTACTCATTTCAGCGTTGAATTTTATAAAAATTTTTGGCATTATTTGGGTAACAAATTGCTCAGATATTTCCAATGCATATATTTGATTCAGAGACGATTTTTTTGATAAAATTGCTGC
This sequence comes from uncultured Pelolinea sp., assembly GCA_964386805.1. GTDB lineage: Bacteria > Chloroflexota > Anaerolineae > Anaerolineales > Anaerolineaceae > UBA4781. The sequence goes on from CAYLUJ010000132.1 coordinate 3,960, forward strand.
ACCAACGCCGGTACCTGATCCCATATCAATTGCATTGCCAGAAACAAATATTCCAGATTCTTCTAAATATTGAAAAGCACCATTAATTAATTGTTCAATATCCCAAAAATCCCTTACTGCTTGTTCATGAGCTTCCTCTAGAGTCTCACCGTTCTGAATAGAACCACTCTCGTTAATTGCTCGAATGTCCATTCCCTCTCGTGCTTTTTGCAACGCCAAATCAGTTGAAGCCCAATACATAATAGGGGGTAATGAATCTGTTTTCATCTTAGAATCCTTATGCATTAATTACTTTGAATAATTTATTATATAGAAAATAGGCAATTCTTTTTATGATCGGCAAACGCATGAATCGGATTTTCATAGTCATGGGCTGACTTTCCACCTCGCTAGGTACTACAGAAAAACCATATTGGTTGATCTGCTCCGCCATTTCAGGGTTAATAACATTTCCAAGCAGCCGTATGGTTGCCGGGTGTGTACATAATCTCAAATAACCCATTAAATCAACCTGGAGATCTAATTCCCGCATCTTCCCCATTAACTGGCTCTGCCAAACGCCTGGGAGAGCTTGCAGAATGACCTCTTTGCGAGCTACAAATTGGTAATGACCGGCGGATGCCAGGGTGGTTACGCCTTTATAGGTTAATATCAGGTCTTCCAATCCTTCCGTTTCTTTTTGATACTGTTCCCAGGTGCGCCCGGTATTATCAATATAATGAAGTTGCAGATCTTTCGAGATCAGGTCGCCTCTACGGGTCTCCACACCCTCTTCTTCTGCAAACTTCAGCACAGAGCCAATTCCTTCCTTCATATGCAAGCGAATATACAGACCGGTAACCATGCCCACTTTTGGATAGGTTTCGAGTACCTCCAGATGCCGTTCCAGCCAGCCCGGCAGGAAGAAAACATCATCATCGCTGTAAGCAATGATCTCGCCCGGAGCAGCTCGAAAAGCAATTTGCAATGCACCCATTTTTCCAATATTACGGTTAGAAAGGATCAAGTAGTCAATTTTTCCCTTATCACGCATCTCTTTCAGATAGCCAACCACTTTTTCATTGCTGTTATTGTCAAAAACGATCAGATCGTGCGGCACGCTTGTATTCTGGATATAACTTTCCAAACTAATGCGCATGACCTCAAAGCGTTTCTCAAAATACCCAATATCATTGGGAATATAGGTCAACATCACCAAGGATATTTTGGCTGGTTTATAATCTGTGCTTTGTCCCCGAGAGGGGTTCATTCCTATTCTTGGCATGGTTACTCTCCTAATTTACTGCCGTATCAAAGATAACAAAAATCCGGCGGTTCTACGTCCCGCATCGGCACCAGTATACGTACATTCATCTTTGATGAATGCACGTTGTTTCTCTAAATCAATTTCAGGATGTTTTAGGTACGTATTAATATGTTCTTTCAATTCCTGTTTGTTGAAAGCTACTCTCCCTGCGCCTGAATCAATAAAGCGTTTGTGGGTAGGCCAGTTCCCGATCTTGGATAGTGGCAGGTAGAAGCGGTTCGATTCTCCCCACCCACCGGGAACATCAAAGCATACACTGACGAT
>CAYLUJ010000133.1:0-756 GCA_964386805.1 uncultured Pelolinea sp.
GTTCAATTAACCGTCAATTTTGACCAGGAAACATTTGAGCATTTTAAGAATCAGGCAGCTCGTTCCATTTCCTCAAAATCGAAAGTACCGGGATTCCGACCCGGCAAAGCTCCATTGGATGTAGTAAAAAGGATCTATGGGGAAGACTATTTAAATGATGAAGCTCTGGAATTGCTTGTCAACGAGAAATATCCGGTTTTGCTTGATGAGGCTGAAATTAAACCTGCGGCTGCTGGAAAACTTGAAAAAGTCGAAAAGCTGAATCCACCTGAACTGATTTTTATCGTTCCGTTGGAACCGGCCATTGAATTGGGCAAGTATCAAGAAATTCAGAAAAAATTTGAATTGCCACAAGTTGATGAGAAAGAAATCGATGAAGTAATCCATAATCTGCAGCTCAATTATGCTACTGCTGAAAAAGTAGAACGAGAAGCAAAAAAGGGCGACCTGGTAAATTTCAAGCTCTCGGCAGTTGTGAGTAATCCTGAAGAGGGTGAATCTGACGAGTTGTTAAAAGATTCTCCATATCAAATGGTCATCGGTGAAAAACAACGAGAAGAATTTCCTTACGAAGGTTTTGATAAGGAACTGCTCGGTCTAAAAGCTGGTGACAAAAAAGAGCTTTCTCACAAATACCCAAAGAACTCAACTTTTGAGAAATTGCAAGGGAAAGAGGTCAAATTCTTCATTGATACTCTTGACGTAAAAGAGATGAAACTACCAGAAGTAACTGATGATTTCGCCAAAAGCATCAGC
>CAYLUJ010000133.1:766-4901 GCA_964386805.1 uncultured Pelolinea sp.
CTGGATAATCTTGAAATGCTGAAAACATCCATTAAGAATCAACTGGCGTATACAAAAAATGCCGATTACGAAGAAAAATACTATAACGAGCTAATTGATGAGATCATCGCGAAATCAAAGCTCTCCTATCCTCCGGTTCTCCTTGAGGACGAGATCGATCATGTTCTGCATGATTTTGAACATAATCTTTCTCACCAGAACATGGATTTGGAAACCTTCTTGAAATTGAACAAAATGGAAAAGCCGGATTTCATTGAAAAAGAAATTAAACCAGTCGCAAAACGACAACTGGAACATTCTCTGGTTCTGGAACATATCTCCGAAGAAGAAAAAATTGAATTAAAACAGGAAGATCTCGAAAAGGTATATCGCCAAACCATGTACGAGTATCAAACCAGAGATGATTTCAATAAAATTAAAAGGGAATTATCGCCCAAAAAACTTGCCAATTCCATCCTCATGCAAGCTGCTTCTCGTTTAATGAACCGGCAGGTATTGGATCGCATTAAACAGCTAGCAAATGGCGAAACTGTGGCAAAAGAAGAAGAAATAAAAGAGAAAAAAGCGAAGAAACAAGAAGAACCTGAAATCCAGGCAAGCGAGAAGAAAACTAGCAAAAAACAAAATTCTCAGAAGAAAGAGGTAAAAGAGAATGAACAATCGTGATTTTTCCGATGTCATCCCGATGGTGATTGAATCATCCAGCCGGGGTGAACGTGCATACGACATTTTTTCGCTCCTTCTAAGGGAACGGATTGTGTTTGTTGGGTCAGCGATCAATGACCAGGTCGCCAATTTAATTGTCGCTCAATTGCTATATCTGAATCGTGAAGATTCCGAAAAAGAGATCCACATGTACATTAACTCTCCCGGTGGACAGATTTATTCGGGGTTAGCAATCTATGACACGATGAAGATGATCCCCAATTCCATCAGTACGGTAGCCGTTGGTGTAACCGCTTCCTTTGGTACAGTCCTGCTTGCTGCCGGAACAAAAGGGAAACGCTATGCACTGCCCCATGCAACCATCCATATGCATCAACCCCTGGGGGGTGCAGAAGGACAGGCTTCCGATATTGAAATTCAAGCGAAAGAGATTCTCCGCTTGAAAGCCCGCCTAAACGAGATTCTATCAACCTCCACGAATCAATCAATCGAGGTCATTGAAAAAGATACGGAGCGGGACCTTTATTTGAGTGCTGAGCAAGCCGTTGACTATGGTCTGGTTGATAAGGTTCTCATCCCACCTCAAGAAACACATTCATAGTCTTTGAATGATGTACAATAATGCCGGATAGCTTTTTAGTTATTCGGCATTTTTATTATTGGAGAAAGACATGAATTTTATTGATAATGATATTAAAGCAGTAATTCTGGATATGGACGGCGTTTTATGGAAAAGTAATGAGCCGCTCTGTGATTTAAATCAGCTTTTCCAAAAATTCAATGCCAATAATTTGCGTTTTCTATTTGCCACCAATAATGCATTGCGCACTGTAACTCAGTACGTTGAAAAATTTAATTCTCTCGGAGTGAAGGTTGCGGAAGAACAAATTCTCACCTCCGCAATTGCCACCGGATACCTGCTTTCCAAAGATTTCCCTGAAGGTGGGTCGGTCTACATCATGGGGTCATCGGCTCTGCAAGCTACCCTGCTCGAATACAATTTTCCATTTACTGAAGATCATCCCATTGCAGTGGTGGGGGGATTAGATCCGAATATCTCTTATGATCGATTGAAAAAGGCATCCCTGTTCATCCAATCCGGCATTCCCTTTTATTTCACAAATTCCGATGCAACCTTCCCTACACCCGAGGGTCTCTGCCCGGGGGCAGGTACTTTTTTAGCTGCTCTTGAAACAGCTTCAGGAGTGAAAGCGAAAATTGCCGGCAAACCCCAGCCATTCCTTTTTGAAGCTTGTTTGCAACGTCTGGGTACCTCACCCGCTGAAACACTAACCATCGGAGATCGTCTGGAGACAGATATTCTGGGCGGTTTTAGAGCCGGCTGTAAAACAGCTCTCGTGCTTTCCGGGGTTTCCACACGGCAAGATCTTTTGAATTGGGCTCCGAAACCGGATTTGGTGATAGACAATCTTATGCAGTTATTCGATTGAGATTGACAGGCATGATCTATGAAATGTATTCTTGATCTGGATAAGGAACAACTTCGAGTTTATTTTCAATCCATTGGGCAACCCGATTTTCGTTGCAAACAAGTCTGGTATGGATTGTATGGCTCGTATCTTGATGCGTGGGAACAATTCACAGTTCTCCCTTTGGAATTGCGCCAGCAGCTCGCACAGGATTTCACAATTTCACCACTCCGGGAAATTGACTGCATCCAATCACCGGATGGTTTCACAAAAAAGGTTCTCTTTCAACTCCCCAGCGAGAATCCTCTTGAATCTGTTTTGATGCACTACGACGATAGAGTTTCAATTTGCATCTCCAGTCAATCTGGCTGCTCTATCGGATGTGAATTCTGTGCAACCGGGAAATTGGGCTGGAAGCAAGATCTCTCCAGCGGCGAGATCATTGCGCAGATCCTTTATTTTGCCAACGAATTGAATGCAGACCAGCAGAAGATCACCAATATTGTCATCATGGGTATGGGGGAGCCATTTCTTAATTACGAACAGGTTAAAAAGGCGATTTTAACAATGAATGATCATGATGGATTGAATATCGGTTCTCGCCGCATCACGGTTTCGACCATTGGAATTCCCCAGCAGATCATCCAGTTTGCGCATGATTTTTCCCAGGTCAATTTGGCTGTCAGTTTGCATGCATCCACCAATGAACAGCGCAATAAGCTTATCCCGATTAATAAAAAATATCCCATCGAAGATATCATATCTGCCGTAAAACAATATATAACCATAACAAACCGCAGAGTTACTTTTGAGTATGTGATGATCGCGGGCTTCAACGATAGCACTGAGGATGCAAACCATCTGGGAAGAATTTTGCAGGGTCTGCTTTGTCATGTTAACTTAATCCCTTTAAATAACACTGCGCATTTTAATCAAAATCCACCTGCTCATGAAAAAATTGAAAAGTTTCAAAGAATCTTGAATGATCATCATATTCCTGCCACGATTCGCTTCAGCAAAGGTACTCAAATTCAAGCGGGGTGTGGGCAATTGGCAGGGAAACTATCTTGAATTCTCGTTTCCGCATATAATATTGGTTCATTAATTACAGATTATGAGGAGATTATTGTGCAAGATTTGCTAGATCGAGCGAATAGCTGTTTATCCAAATTACTCACCCTTAAGGAGCATCTTTGACTGGGATGTAAAAAAAGAACAGTTAGCTAAACTTTCCAAGGAATCTGAAGCAGCCAATTTTTGGGATAACACCAACCGCGCGCGTCAAATAATGAAGACAATTTCAGATCTTCGTGACGAAATTGGGGCATGGGAAGATCTCTATAAACAAACTCAGGCACTGCGCGATCTGGTTGTACTGGATGATGAGTCGCTCCGCACTGATCTGGAAAACGAAATCCAGAAAATTGAAAAACAAATCGATACTCTTGAATTTGATACCCTGCTATCGGGTCCCTATGATAAAGGGAATGCCATCCTTTCACTCAATGCCGGCGCTGGTGGAACCGATGCACAGGATTGGGCTGCGATGCTGGAACGTATGTACTTGCGTTGGGCGGAAAAATCAGGATTTCAAACCGAGATAATTCACTTGACCGAAGGAGAAGAAGCAGGTATCAAAAGCATCACCATTGCGATCTCCGGAAAATATGCGTATGGTTATCTACGCGCTGAAAAAGGAGTACATCGCCTGGTACGTCTATCCCCTTTTGACGCCGCACACCGTCGCCATACTTCTTTTGCACAGGTTGAAGTTTTGCCAGAGGTGACTGCTGAAGACCCAGAAATAGTGATCAATCCCGATGATCTGGAAATTGATGTTTTTAAATCAGCCGGTGCGGGTGGACAAAACGTTCAGAAGAACGCTACGGCTATACGCATCACTCATAAACCCACTGGAATTGTGGTAACCTGCCAAAACGAACGCTCACAACTTCAAAACAAGGAAAACGCACTTAAGGTATTACGCGGACGTCTTTATCAGATCAAACTGGAAGAACAGGAAAAACAAATTTCTGCGT
>CAYLUJ010000133.1:4911-5274 GCA_964386805.1 uncultured Pelolinea sp.
GCAGACGGATTGTCTATTATTGATTTCGGCGTTAACTACGATGGATATGCAAGCGACGTAACCGTCACCTTTGCAAAGGGGACGCTAACCGAAGAACAGGAAAAACAAATTTCTGCGTTAAAAGGTGAATTTCAAAAAATCGAATGGGGAAGTCAAATCCGTTCCTATGTTCTGCATCCCTATCAGATGGTAAAAGATCATCGTACAGATTATGAAGAAGGCAATACACAGGCAGTGCTGGATGGAGAGATTGACGGATTTATCCAGACCTATCTAAAAGCAGTTAAAAAATAAAGAAAGCCCTGTAAAAATGAACTGCACCCCAAAAGTTGGACACAAAACCAACAGAAAGGGTGCAGTTTT
>CAYLUJ010000134.1:0-5237 GCA_964386805.1 uncultured Pelolinea sp.
TTATTGCTGAGATAATGCATGTTGTCCAGCGAATCCGGATTGGTATAGGCTTCCAGAAAAGCTGGATTATTGCGCTGCCAGGTAGTCACGATTTGATCAAGCGTATCGTTGCTGGCGCGCTCATCCAAGATATTAAAATTATTTTCCAACCCAGCCAGGTCGGGGCGCTCGCGCACAATATCGTGTGCCAAGCCATGCAGGGTGCGCACGCGGTAGCCGATGTTTTCAAGAAGTCGAAACTGTTTGATGAAACTGGAGATGCGTTTTGAAAAGTTCTGAACGGCTGAATTCACCAGGGTTACGACCAGCACTTCTTGCCCTTCTTTGATCGTATCCGAAGCGATCAGAGTAGCCGCCAGATAGGAGAGCGTATGCGTCTTTCCACTGCCGGGAACGGCGGCAATGCCCATCTTACCGTGGGTGTAGCGCAGAATCTCTGCTTGAGCCGGGCGGGGAATGAATTCACTCATTGGTTTTCATCCCATAGATTCGTTTTAGAAATAACTGCATACCACTCAATAGTGGGCTGCTTTGATTGATCCCGGCTTGGTTCAATCCTGCTACATATAAGTGAACATGTTCTTCGCAGCGATCCAGCAAGCCCTGCACTAATCGCGCCAGGGCAGATTGGTTGGCTTGAAATTCCTCCGCATCCGTCCAACGTTTTTCACGTGACCAGTTGCGGTTGAGTACGTAGGGATGGGTGAGGGGTTGGTCGAGCCGCTCCCACCAACCAATGTTGCCAATATCCAGCCAGAATTGATATTTGACGGACCTGTTTTTCATTAAGAAGGTGAAAGCTGGTGAAATGATCACCGCGTTGTTGTCTTCCAACGGTACGGAATGGGTGGAAGGCAGCAGCCCGGCTTGTAGTGTTTCAATGTACATTTTACTGGTATCCTGATGCTGCTCCTCTGCCAAGGCAGCGAACATCAAGCGAAAATCATGAATGGATTGGATCAGATTGGTCAGCAAGGCGGCGTTATCCACATTCTCATGCAGCCCAAATCCGGGCTGAGAAAGCATCTCACCAAAGAAACGGGAGAGGAAAATATCCAGAGGGAGGGCTTCTTCTTTCTGATACGCTTCGATCCAATCCAGTGCTATATCGAATTGATTCCCAATAATATCCGTAATGCGATCGCGTGTGAAAACTGGAATGGCGTAATAATGTTCCAGTTTCCTCTTTTCTTTGAGAGTGTTGTGTGCCAATAAGTTAGCACGAATGACATCACAGCCAGGGAAGAGAACCATCATAGCATGGCGTAATTCCTCAACTGTGATCTCTAAATTCCACTGGGGGTGTGCTACTTTCGCAAAGGTAAGAACGGCTCGCGTGATGGGTTCCTCAGCCAGCGTACGTGAGGGGCGTGATGAAAGGAAAGGAATATCCAGTTCCCGCAACTTTTGAGAGAGTGAAAATTTAAGTGAATCAGGCAGGTATGGGGAAAGCACGGCAATATCACCAGGTATAGTATGTTCCTCGTGGATGAGCTGATGGATGGTCTGGCAAATATCTGCGATCATTTCCGGATAGAACTGCACGGTGCGCAGGGTATGAGCCTGCAGGGCTTCAACAGGAGGATTGGAAGTGTTTTTCCGCAGAATGCAATGGGTCAATGAAATATTGAAGGCATGAACAGCTTTGGAAAGGTCAAATTGTTCGGAAAATTCAAAAGTGTGCTGGCAAATCTGTTTTAAGCGCTCTGCGCTAGTGGGATCGGCTCCCAGGAAAGAGCGGAAACCTGCGTGGCTGTCTTTGATAAGCAGCATGGAGGGAATATCATCCGCCAGATCGAGGATCAGATCATGCAGAACTGGAACATCTTCTTCTAGATTATCGGCAATGAGAAATTGAAAGTTTTGGAAGAAACTCTTTTTTAACCCTGCATCTTTTGTGATGCAATCTCGAAACACTTCCACCTGCAACGAGAAATCCAGCAGGTTGTTTTCCAAACAATAAGCACGAAACGCCAGTGCACATTCCTGAGTTTGTTCGTAGTGTTTTTCCCGGATCGCTTCGCCGTTCCAGGCATCTTTTAAGCGTTGCGCAGTTTCCTGTAGCGGATATCCGACCAGCGCTGCTTTATTCATCGTATCCAGAATTTGGCTGAAAAGCCGAGCCGGATCAATATGGACTTCGAGGAAATATCCTTTCGTTTGAAAAGGCTGGCAGATCTGCCGCAGAAAATATTGAGCTGTTTCCATGCTCAGGAAAGTTGGTTGCAGATTGGGTCTGCGAAAGCCACATTTTTCAGTAATTTGTGGCCAGTAGATGCGAATAAATTGGCGTGAAAGCCCGGAGAGCGTGGTTAGGGTCGGTAATACGCCTGCTGGAAAACCGGGCTCCAGAATAGCATTGCGGTAAGGATTCGCTAGGGAGCGTTGGGGGGTTAATACCAGGACCTGGTGGGATGGATCAGAACGAACTGCTGCGCTCTTCAACCGCTCCACACCGATGGTGGTTTTTCCGCTCTTGAAGGGACCTTCCAAAAAGAGGTGGGAATTCATTCCCGCATCCAGAACAGTTTGCTGTTGAGCGTTGAAATGCAGAGCTTTCATCCCCTTAATCCTATCAGGAAATCAGCCAATGGTTCACTTTTTGGAGAAATTTATTATTCTTTATCATAATTTTCTCTCGAAGCAATGGAAATCGTAGAGCCATTAATACACTATATACGATCAGATAGAAGAAAGCAGCACTTTTATCACCCTTGATCGCATAGTAAACGTGGATGAGAATAAGCAGCCCAATGAGATAAACCAGGCGATGGATTTTAATCCAGAGTTTTGAAAATTTTCTTTGAAATGATTTCCTTGAGGTTAATGCCAAAAGAATGAGCAGCATAAAAGCTATCAAACCCAGGATGAGGAAGGGTTTATCAGCAAATTCAGGGATCAGCCAATCCAGATTCAGACGATAATCCAGGATGGTGAAAGCACTCACATGTGCAGCCGCATAGTAAAAGGACGCCAATCCAAAAATTTTCCGCGCCTGCTGAAAAGCATTCATGCTAAAAATCGTGTTCAATGGTGTACAGGCGAGAGAGCAAAGCAAAAAAGTAATCGCGACCTTTCCTGAGAATTGAATAAGAAATAGAGTGGGATAGGGTGCATAAGCACCTTGCATATAGTTAATGAAGAAGTATATGGCTGGAATAACCGCGATGAGAAAAGTGAGAAGTTGAATCTTGGAAGGTTTTTTCTTCATCAGAAATTTACACGTAGATCCATTCCACTGTACAAATCGCTTACCTGTTCTTCATATCCATTGAAGAGCAGAGTATCACGCCTGCCAGATTCTCCAATGCGTTGTTCGCTGGATTGTGACCAGCGTGGATGCGGGACAGAGGGATTCACATTTGCATAAAAACCATATTCTCTGGGAGATAACGCCATCCAGAAAGTGGTTGGCATATCTGCCACCAATTCGATTTTTTTAATAGCTTTGATGGATTTGAATCCGTATTTCCAAGGGACTACTATTCGCAATGGTGCTCCGTTTTGAGGGGTTAAATCTTTCCCGTAAATTCCGGTTGCCAGCAGGGTCAGATCATGTATTGCTTCATCCAAACGCAAACCTTCCACGTAAGGCCATGGGTAAGTTGAATTGAGCTGACCGGGCATCTGCTCAGGATCGAAAATACCTTCAAAACGTACAAACTTTGCATCTTTTGTGGGTTTAACCGTATCCAGAATTTCTTTCAAGTGGATACCGGACCAGGGAATCACCATGGACCAACCTTCCACACAGCGCATTCTATAAATATGTTCAGTGATATGAAACTGTGTTTTTATGTCTTCAACCAGGATTTCCTGTGGTTCTTCTACCAATCCACTGATCTGAATACTCCAAGGAGAAGTGCTGAATCCTTGTGCTAATTTTGTTGGACCTTTTTTGTCGGATGAAAATTCGTAATAATTGGTGAAACCAATCACATCTGTTTCTGCAGTTGCGGGGTTTCCAAGTTCATCACTGATCCCACTTGAAATCGATTGATCCTGTAAAGCAGGCGAACTTGTTTGACATGCTGCCAGGAAAGCCGCTGAAGAATAGGTTATAGCATTTTTTATAAATTTACGTCGAGATATATACAGTTCTTCCGGTGTAATCCTATCTGATTTCTTTTCAGGCATTATCTATCCTATGATCTTACGGTAAATTCCAATAGGCGATCTCATCCATTTTTACCAGCATACCTGCTGACTGTTTGGAATTGCTGAACAAGCCGAAGTACCCTGAGTTTAAGCCAGCACTATCTTCGTACTCTGCTGCGAATTTGTCGTTGATATACAGTTTGATCTTGGTCTCTTCCGCCCATACCCCGAGTGTGTTCACAGCATTCGGTCTCTTGTTAAGGGCATCGCTGGATTTCCAATCCCCGAGTAAAGTAGATCCGCTGGCTGTCCAGCGTATCAGGTTGAAATTGCCTTCGCAGGTTACTGCAAAATAATAACCTGATTTATCATCAAAATCGGGTTTTCGGAAAGTCAAACCATATTCGTCTGCCCCATTGCAATTCTGGGTTTCGAATTTTGCTTCCAGATAAAAATCGGCAATATTCGGATAGGCACAATACCAGATATAGCCTCCTGAAGCAGATGAGCGGTACATATTGAGACTACCATCTTTGACCCAAACCGTTGCATTGGTACCGCTGATCTGCTCTTCTTCGGTCCCTAATCCAAAGCTGTTCCCGCTTGCTAAGGAATCCTGCCAGGCAGCGCTGCCCAGCAACGTTTTGGGGTCATCCAACTCACTGGTGGGGGTGACAGTCGGGAGGATGGGAGTTGGTGTGGTTGTGATGCTGGCAGTAAGAACCTGGCTCTGCTGGGCAGTTTGGGTAAAGGCGTAAGCAGCTTGGGTGGCAACCTTATCATTAAAAGAACTGTTCTGGGCTAGGGGAAAGTTGCAAGCCTGCAACAGGAATAGCAGAGAACCAATAAGGATGACTTTTCTTCTATTTGAGAAATATTTTTTATCCATAATCTTATTATAGAGAAAACTACTGGAAAATTATTAAGATTTTCGAAAATTAATATATTTCCTATCCTCTAATGACCAGACAAAAAATTTATTCCGGTGCTTCAAGTAATGTATAATGCCAGAGATGGAAAAGAACAAAGCATTCAAACGCTTGATGGGTATCGATCCGGGTGAAAAGCGCATTGGAATTTCCATTTCTGATCCAAGCGGTACGATCTCACGACCTCTGGATGTGATAAAGAATATTTCC
>CAYLUJ010000135.1:0-5204 GCA_964386805.1 uncultured Pelolinea sp.
GAACCAAGATCGGCACCGGTCAGACCACCGAGTCCAACACCCTTTGATTGCAGCACAATACTGGCGATCAAAGCGACCGATGTGATCATGAGAGCGATTTGAAAATAACGTTCCACGGTTTACCTCCTGCAAAGTAACAGAGGGATTATACCTTTCAAATGGTTAATTCGTCAACAAGATTTATCCCTTGATCACTGCGATCGGTCGCAGTCTGGCAACCCTCTCAACAATTCCGGCTTGCACAACCGATTCAACGACCTCGTCCACATCCTTGTAGACTCCTGGGGCTTCCTCTACCAATCCACTTAACGATCCTGTCATGACCTCAATTCCCTTTTCTCGCAATTCCTGAATTAACTGGTCACCACGCATTAACTTTCGTGCACCTTTGCGGCTGAATACCCTACCTGCCCCATGGCAGGAGGAGCCAAAGGTTTTCAGCATGGCTTCCGTCGTGCCTGTCAGCACCCAGGAATATGTTCCCATACTGCCGGGAATGAGAACTGGCTGCCCGATTTTTTTATATTTTACCGGTACCTCCGGGTCTTCTGGACCAAAGGCGCGCGTGGCGCCTTTGCAGTGCACACAAACTTGTTTTTCCGTTTTTCCAATCGTGTGTTCTTCGATTTTCCCAATATTATGTGCCAGATCGTAAACCATTTGCAGGTAGGGTCTTTCACATTTTGCAGCGAATACCCGCTCGAAAGCCTGGCGCGCTAAATGAGCCATCACCTGGCGGTTGCAGAAGGCATAATTCGCCGCGCAGCGCATAGCTGCCAGGTAAGCTTGCCCTTCATTGGATGCCAGCGGTGCACAAGCTAATTCTCGGTCGGGCAAGGTATATGCATATTTCCTTTGAACTTGCTGAAACTGCTGTACATAATCGGTACAAATCTGATGTCCCAACCCGCGTGACCCAGAATGGATCATGAGGCACAAACATTTCTCCTTTAATCCCATACTTCTGGCTGCAGTGGGTTGGAAAATTTCATCGACAATGCTGACTTCTATGAAATGATTCCCTGCTCCCAGCGAACCGACCTGTTCCAATCCTCTTTCGATTGCCCTATTACTCACTTTCGAAGGATCAGCATTTGCTATTTTGCCGCGATCTTCGGTTAAGTCCAAATCGGCGCTTTCTGCATATCCATTTTGTCTTGCCCAATCTGCACCCTCATGCAGGATCTTTTCCAATTGCGCTTTTTGAATGCTGGCTAAACCACCGCGCCCTAAGCCACTGGGGATGGTTGCATATAAGGCATGTAATAATTCTTTGATATATGGTCGTGCTTCGTCGAATTCAACCTGAGAAGATAATAAGCGTACTCCGCAGTTGATATCGTACCCAATGCCACCGGGAGAAATCACGCCGGTTTGCGCATCAGTGGCTGCCACACCCCCAATTGGGAATCCATAGCCTTGATGGATATCAGGCATGACCAGCACGTCCCCGACCAGCCCGGGTAAAAATGTAGCATTGACTGCTTGCTCCAATGCCCGGTCACTTAAACTCTTTTCCAAAATACGTTGCGATGCGATAATGCGCACATTTGTTGTCATCCCGGAGCGGAATGTAGAAGGGATGACCCATTCAAAATCGGTTACTTTTTTTACATCATCGAATTGGATCATTGCACCTCTTAGATATCCAAAACAATATCCGTCTGAAATTGATCATTTGTTTGAATGATCTGCATTTGATGATAGGTGATCGCCTTGATCTCTCTTCGTATTTCCGCGACCTTCCCTCCCTCTAACCTTCCTTCTAAACGATGCCCATTGATTTCTAACCGGTCAATCTGAAACAGTATCCCATTATTGAGATAAAAAAGCAGTTCTGAAAGAAAATTCACAAGCAATATTTCCGTATCATCAGCTTCCAAACTGATGGTTCGGAAAATAGCCGGGGTTCCTTCCGTTCGTGCGCCTGCCAGCGCATACAAGCCATGTGCTGCCTGCTGGAATAATGCTGGTAGCGAATCACCCCACACATGCATGGCAACATCAGCGGTATGGTCAATTTCTCTAAATCCCTGTTTGGCGTTCATTGGATTAATTCCATTATACCCAGCAGGAGCATAAAGAATGAATGTCGGGTAAAATAATACATTGTTTGGAGGAGTACATGGAATTCAGTAGTGTACTGGTTTTATTTCTGAGGGGGCTCATGGCGGTTGCGCTGGTTGCTTTTACAGCTTTTGCACTTTCTATTCTCTGGAAAGACCTGCGCAGTGAAAAAATGTCAAAAAGAAGAATAAGTCTTCATCGAAATAAAGGAGAAAAACAATGAACTCTTCACCATTTTTAGCTGTGATTGGCGGCTCTGGAGTATACCAGTTCCCCGCTTTGAAAGATGTTCAGACCCTTGAGGTTGATACCCCCTTCGGAAAACCTTCCTCACCCATTGTGATGGGAACTCTGCAAGGCAAGACCATAGCCTTTCTAGCCAGGCACGGTTTTGGTCACATCTACACTCCCACGGAGGTTAATTACCGCGCAAACATTTTTGCACTCAAGAAGATTGGTGCCAGGCGTGTCGTTAGTATCTCCGCCTGCGGTTCTCTGCGGGAAGATTATGAACCAGGTCAATTTGTTGTCCCTCATCAACTATTTGATTTCACCAAAGGACGCAAATACTCCTTCTTTGGAGATGGAATGGTTGCTCATATTGGCAGCGCCGATCCGTATTGCAACGGATTACGAGCGAATGTTGTGGATGCATTAAAACAGACTGGCGTTGCCGTCCATGATTCGGGTGTCTATATCACCATCGAAGGACCCCGTTTTTCAACCAAAGCCGAATCGAATTTATTCCGCGAATGGGGAATGTCGATCATTGGTATGACCGCCTGCCCTGAAGCTTTCCTAGCCCGCGAAGCCGGCATGTGCTATGCTACCCTGGCACATGTAACAGATTACGATGTCTGGCACATTAGTGAAAAACCGGTTACTGTTGAAATGGTTTTAAAGGTTTCAAAAAACAATACGATCAATGCGCAAAAAGCCATCCAGAATTTGATCGAGATCCTCCCTCCCGTTTCTCACTGTGATTGTTGGGATTCGCTCAAGAACGCTGTTTTAACAGAGAAGAGCCGAATTTCAAAAAGTACACAAGAGAACCTCAAGATTCTTTTCGATTAGGATATAACCAGGTTTACCCCTTCTTATGAAGGAGAATAATTCTATGCAAAATCAAAAGCACCTGATGAAACTGGCGGCACTTTTTCTATTTCTATTTGCCACCATTCTGACCCTCTCCCCCATTGTAAAATATCGTTCCTGGCAGGCTGATCTGCGCTGGTTTCACTGGATTGGTCTGATACTCATTTCAATTGGGTTCTTTTTCCTGCAACACACCCTTGATAAGTGTGGCAGAAATGTTGATTCATTCTTGCTGCCTGTGATTTATCTTTTAAGTGGTTGGGGACTTCTGACTATCTTTCGATTAGGGACTTTCTACGGATTTCGTCAGGCGCTGTGGATTTTAGCAAGTCTATTCCTGACCTGGTTTTTAGTGACCAGAAAACAATCCATCATGGCATTGTTACAAAAATACCATTTGGTTGGGCTTCTTGTTAGTCTGGGGCTGCTGGCTGCCACAATTTTTTGGGGAATTTTCCCTGGTGGAGATGGACCGACTCTCTGGCTTCGGGTTCTGGGGGTAAACATTCAACCTTCCGAATTTTTGAAGCTCATTTTTATCATTTTTCTCTCGGCTTATTTTGCGAAAGAGAAAGATAAATCACGAACTTTCAAGACAATTTTACCAACCTTGGCTGTGTTTCTGCTTATCAGTGGAATTCTGGTGTTCCAAAATGACTTTGGAACAACACTAATTTTTTTGGTCATCTATGCAACCTATCTTTTTTTCTACACTGGTCAAAAGCGCGCTTTTGGGTTGATCATCCTCGCTTTCCTCCTGTTTGGTGGGCTTGGATATCATTTTTTTGATATCTTTTCCACTCGTATTGCTGGGTGGTTATCATCTTGGGAAGATCCCAGCGGTGGAGCGTATCAGGTCATCCAATCCATTCTCTCGATTGCTGCGGGTGGAGTGCCCGGAACGGGACCTGGATTGGGATTTCCGAATGTTGTACCGCTGGCACATTCCGATTTTATTTTTTCTGCGATAGCTGAAGAAACAGGGCTGATCGGAACATCCTGTTTCCTGATTTGCTTTGCATTGCTGCTGGTACGCGGGTATAAGATCGCGCGCAATGCCAGCACTCCCTTTCAAAGCTATATTGCTGCTGGCGTTACAACTTATCTCATCACACAAGCTATTTTGATTATTGGAGGTAACACTCGTCTGCTGCCTATCACCGGAGTGACTCTCCCCTTTGTGTCGTATGGCGGTTCTTCTTATGTTTCCGCATTTCTTGCAATTTCGATACTTTTTTGCATGGATTTACCAGAAGCAAAAATCAGAGACCGATCCAAGCAAAAAGACCTGATCAAAAAACCATTATTAGTGCTGGGTTCTCTATTTCTTTTGGCAATTTTTCTAATCGAAGGCGTTCTTTTTTGGTGGAGTTTTGTTAAGGCAGATGGTCTGCAGGAAAGGTCAGATAATCCAAGATTAGTCTATGCTGATCAATTTGTAAAACGCGGAACGATCTACGATCGCGATTATTCCCCACTGGCTATTACGAAAGGAGAAGTGGGTTCCCTCTATCGCTATTATCCCTATCCACAACTTTCCACAACCATTGGTTTCAGTCATTCCCGCTATGGTCGTTCTGGTATCGAAGAATATTTGAATTCTTACTTGAGAGGTTTTCAAGGATATCCACAAGCGTATATCTGGTTCACTCACCTGGTATATGACCAACCTCCCATAGGCGTAGATGTGCGGCTTACTCTGGATCTGGATATCCAACGCAAATTGGATGAATTATTATCCGGATTTCAGGGGGCGGGAATTGTGCTGGATGCAGAAAGCGGAGAAATATTGGCAAGTTCTTCACAACCAGGCTTTGACGCCAATGCTTTGGATGAAAACTGGTCTGTTTGGAACCAGGCTGAGGAAGCACCATTTTTGAACCGGGTAATGCAGGGTTCCTAGCCGGCTGGGAGTATCTTGATTCCCTTTTTGCTGGATGAAGATCAATGGCAAGAACTCTCACTCATCCCCATCTCAACTGAATTGCAGAGTGAGAATCCCGCAGGTCCTTGCTTGCTCTCCTTGCAATCCGAATCCACCT
>CAYLUJ010000136.1:0-5031 GCA_964386805.1 uncultured Pelolinea sp.
AACATGCTTATGAACTGGCATTAAGGGCTATCCGCTATTTTCCACTTAATCCGGACCTGGGAATGATAACTGCCCATGTTCTTATGGAGAATGGTGAAAATGATCAAGCGAATCGACAATTAAAATTGATAAAAAAAGAGAAAGGGGAGGATGGTGATTTTATTGTCTTGGAATCCATCTCTACTTTGAAGAGCAGTAAGTCAATTTTTCCTCTCGGTACTCAGCGACTAGAAATTTCTGAACTCAGTTCCATCATGCAGGAAATCCAAAAATTACCTAAAGACGATTATTGGAAAGGATTGATCGAAGCGGAAGTACATTATCTTCTGGATGATTCAAACAAGGCGACGGCAGTATTTAAACAATTAATACTAGAAAACTCCTTGAGCAAAAATCGACAGGATCTCTGGCGGGCTCAGATTGGCTTAGCGCACACCATGATGAAGATCAGGCAGACAGAAACAGCGATTACCCTGTTGAACGAAGCATTACGAACACAATCGGAAAACCTATCAATCTATGATCTATTGGTAGATGCGTATAGTGATAAAAACCTGAATGAGGAAGCTGTTGCAGTTGTAAAGAAAGCACGCCTGACATGTGCAAAAGATAAAAAACTAACTGCCTGGTATGGCAATCAAATGCTGAAATTAGGGAAACCAGAGGAAGTGCGTTCTTATTTTTCTGAAGAAGCCACGCACTATCAATCTTCACCGGATTTCCTTGTGGAAAGAATGCGTTTTGAAAATCAATATGGTTCTCAAAATGATACAAAATTGATAATCAATGACCTGATCGCTTTGGAAAAAACGACAGTAAAAGATCTGCATACTGCATTAAAGATCGCCCAGAAATCGAATCTGCAAGATTTAAGTTTAAAAATAATCCAGAAACTTCAGAAATCAAATCAGGATGACCCAGAGTCGAGTATTTTAAAGACTTGCGTGTATTGGAATCAAGGAGATTATGCAAATGCAGTTTCCTGTCTGGATTCTCTGCAAGAAACTGGGATATGGAGCATCGTTTGCAATGCAATAATGGCTTTGGCTGACGACAAAACCACTGAACCTCACACACTCATTCAAATATTGGAAAATCGACAGACTATTGAGAAACAAATTTTGAATTTACCGGAATATGTACAAAGCATTTTACCTTCTGAGTGGATCAGTGCGTTTTCTTCGAACGATACCTGGCTCAAGATGGCGCTCCTAAAGATTCTTGAAGCAAAGAATGATGAAATCGATTCGGGATTCATGAATTCATTTTCTGATTTTTCGACAGACGATGTTTTATCGCGCGTTTATTTAGCGATTTTTTCTTGGTTAAAAGATGGCAATCAAATGGCTATTGATTGGGTTGGTTTGCTAGAGAATCTGAGCACATTGATAGATACAAAAAAAGTGCGTGTATTAACCGGCTTTATCTTGAATATCCTGCTGGAGAATGGAAATGAAGTTGCGGCTGCTGCCAAGATGAATACACTCTCTACTGAAATGCTGGAAGACCAGGGAATTCTTTTCGCGAAGGCTCGTTTATTACAGAAAAATAACAATGCAATCGACGCCCGTACTATCTATGAACAAGCGTTAGCGAAGCAATCTGACCCTAAAAACAATACAAGCGACCTGGATGAAGACATCATCTTTTCACTCATTAATCTCCCTAAATGGAAAGCTGATTGTGCTTTTGAAATAGGGGATTGGGAGAATGCTATTCAGGCTGGTCTACAATGTTTGAATTTTTCAACATATTTTCCAGCACTGAAAGAAAATACTCTCAGCCAGATAATAAAACTTGCTTTGAAAGAATGGAGTTTTAAGAAGGTTGGGGTTAGTCGGAATTTACCCAATATCCTTCAACGCCAAGAATTCCTGAATTTATCGGAACAGATACAACTCCTCTCTGCGGATACACATAACCAGTATGAGTATATCCAAAATTTTTTACTCAATGCTGTATATTCGCATATTGACATATTGCCAGCCCAAGATGGATTCATCTCTGCTATTTGCCAAATGCTTCATGCCAGCCAAATGAATGATTATGACAGCATTGTCAAGATCATCGAGGGCAATCAAAAAGAATACGATCTTCCCCTCGTTGCGCTGGGTCTGTTTCCTGAAGAAAAATTTTGCGATCTAGTCCCGGCGTTCAATGCTGCGCTTTTTCAAAATAAGAAAAATCCTTATCTCTCTGCTGGACTTGCAAATATATTTATCTCCGAGAAAGAAACGGATCTGGCTATTAATGCACTCGAAACCGCCATAGAATTTCTGAATGACGAACCGACCTGGCGTGCCCAATTAGCAAATTTGTATGAAGAAAAAGGCGAATTACAGAAGGCGGTTTCCCACTCCGAGCAAGCTGTCACTTTGGATCCTAAAAATCAAGAAAATAAGAAAGAATATTTAGAAAATCTTTATTCAATAAAAGATTATAAAAAAGTCATTGAGATCTTTGAGAAAAACCAAGAACTATTCGAAGGTGGTGATGAAGTGATACTTCGAAAAATAATCAATGCGTATTATCAAAATGGAGAATTCAGGAAAGCATTGAATTATATCAATATACTGAAACCGGTATCCAAGGATGATCTTGAGCTGCTCTTAATCCAGGCGCGCATTGCCGAGCAGCTGGGAAGTATTCCGAAGGCAATGGAATTAATTCGTGATGCTTATCGAATCGATCCAAAATCACCAGAAGTCATTATAGAATTGGCTAAAATCAAATCTTTGCAAGAAAACGAAGATTTTGGATTGGAGATCATCGAGAAAGCACTGGAATCAAATATTGTAAATGACCAGCTAATTCTGGAAAAAGTAGCTTACCTGGAAAGAATTCGTGGAAAGAAGCGCGCGATCGACTTTCTTGAAGGGTATTTAGAAAAGACGGAAAATCCTGATTGCTCTCTACTGAATCGATATGCTCAATTACTCCAGGAAGCTGGCAATCAGAATGTCGCACTCCAGATTTATGAAAAATCGATCCAAATGAATGAGAATCAACCAGAAATTCATGAAAGGATTGGCATTTTATCGATCAAAAAAGGGAATTTGGATAAAGCAGTATTTCACCTTGATAAAGCTATTAAACAGGATCCGCATGAGATGAAAGCATACCTGGAATTGACCGATGCTCTCATTAACCGGCGTGAGGAACACCGGGCAGAAAATATTATTAAAGCAGCCTTGGATAACTGCGAAGAACATTATTTAATATATGAAAAGGCATCCAAAGTATATAATCAACTAGGTGATTCAGAAAAAGCTGAAACTTATCTTCGGAAAGCGGCGGCATTGAATCCAACGGATGATGATTTGCGTGAAAAGCTGGGCATCATTCTGGCAAATCGTATTTTTGAGAAGAGATAAGGATCGATTCGATTCATGAGGATTACCAGGAAAGACCTTTTAAAATGGGAAATGACAGCTTCCACCACAGAAGAGCGAAGCGTGTTTGTAGAATGTCTGAAAACCTGGAATACCACTTTTCCTGGCGATCTTGAAATCAGTTGCTTGTATGGACGTTCTCTCATTGAACAGGGGGAATTGGAACCGGGAAAAGAAAAATTAAAAGATATCGTTGCGGTTCATCCGGAATATGAAAGTGCCTATGAAGCTCTTTATAAAAACAGTAAGGATGAAGAAGAACGCGAAATTTACTATGAGTTTTTATCTTTCTTTCAAGGGGAAGCATCCCGGGCTAGCCAGCATACGTGGGCAGACCGGTTAAACCTGGTAAAACTTGCTTTATCAAAAAGGGAATCCGGACGTGTAGAAAAAACAGTTCTTGATCTTTTACAAGAGTTTCCCTCCAATGTTCTATTTGCAATCTATCATCTACGGATCATTCTCGAAGCCAAAGATGATTATTCCACTTTGCAGTTTGCTAAGCTCTATCATGAAAAGTGGAAACAGTGTGTCTATTTTATGCTGGTTTATGCTGATTCGTTGTTTAAATTTGGCTCTGAAATTGAAGCTATCAACATAATACGTGAGGCAGTTTACAACGATCATCTTGGTTTGGTAGCTACTGCGCTCTGGGGACCCAATCATGAGTATGCTCATCTTTGGCCAGATAGCAGCGGTTTTTCAATTGAGAAGGAAGAAAACAGCATTATTTCCGCACTTCTTGTGAAAGAACCTCAAGGGCCAAAGCAAAAGAAAATTATTACTCGCAGAGTGGAAGAATCCCCGGAATCACAACCAAAAGGTCTTTTTACAAAACCTGTCTACATTATTCTCACTACCCGGTGCGGGATCGAGAAAAAATATGGTGCAAACACATTTGACGTAATCCTGACACGCCTGCAGGAACTCATTGCTGCCATAAACCTGCAAAAAAATTGGAGTGCCATCAGTTTCTTCCCGGATGACAAGAATAATATGTTGCAGTACGGTCTGACCGCCATTGAAAGTAATGATCCATGGCAGATAAAACTGGCGTTGCATGATCTTTCAGCCTATCTGCACGAGCATGACAAAAAGATCGGGGCGGTGTTGATCATCGGTGGAGATGATATTGTTCCATTCCATCATTTACCCAATCCAACCGATGATTCGGATAGTGAAGTTTTATCGGATAATCCATATGCGAGCGACGATAGCAATTATTTTGTTCCAGAATGGGCGGTGGGACGTTTCCCGGATGAAAAAGGCAGTGACCCCAGTTTGCTGTTAAAACAGTTGCGCGAAACGATCCAATGGCACCAAAAGAATGCGAAAAAGAAAACTTTTGTTGAAAAAATTTCCGATTCATTAAGAATTTGGGATTCTGTCGCAAATCTTTTTCAAGAAATCACCGAGAAGAAAAACAATTATGGTTACTCCACAGCCATCTGGCAAAGGTCATCCATCTCTGCTTTTCGTCCCATCGGGAAGGCCAATTTTCTACGAGTTTCTCCACCTTATAATGTCAATAATCTCGACGCTCTCAGTATAAAAGAAGCTGAATATGCTTATTTCAATTTACATGGATTGGATGATTCCCCAAACTGGTATGGTCAAAAAGATATTTCGAACACTGATT
>CAYLUJ010000137.1:0-5005 GCA_964386805.1 uncultured Pelolinea sp.
AATGATTGGTGGAGATGGCGGGAATCGAACCCGCGTCCGAAAGAATAGAGCCACGAACATCTACGAGCGTAGGTGATTGTTTCTCTTGTTGAAAGCAGGTAAATCACCCAACCAAACCTTCAACCAGCCACTCGGACCCGAAAGTCCGCTTACGCATGGAGCGCGGCCATCCAGGCGGCACCCCGGTCTTGTGACGTCTGCTCCATCTCCGACCGGAGAACGGGATGGGCAGACGTGGTCTAGCTAGAGACCATGAACTCTATTCAACTGCTTACGCAGCTAAAGGAAGAGTTGCATAATTTGTGCGTTTGGCACTTGTTTGTTGTACTGATTTTATGAGGTCGGTACCTCTCAGCTCGCAGTCCGGGTTCAGCCTCCTCCGTCGAAGCCTGTCATCCCCGAATACAAACCAATTATAACGGATAAATGTTAACAAATCATCAAATGAATCAAAAATGATTTGTTTCTTGGCATAAAACATGCACTATTAAAGCCATGATCATCGGAATAGATATCTCAGAAAAAAACAGTGTAACAGCCTGGTCTGACATTGCGAAAAATCATGTTCGTTTTGCATATTTGAAATGCACAGATGGCATTACAAACACAGTCGCAACATATACGAGCAATAAAAAGAGTGCGAAACAGAATGGCATTCTCACAGGTGCTTACCATTGGCTCAATCCAAAACAAGATGCAGCAGCACAGGTGGAATATTTCATTAAGAACGCTTCTATCGTTGACGATGACTTGCCGCCAGTCGTTTGCCTGGAACTTTATACAACTTCCAAAGCGATCTTGGAACCAAAATTGCGAACTTTTCTGGAAACAGTAGAAACCCGTTGCGGAAAATGTCCTCTCGTCTACACTTCTGCTACTTACTGGAAGAAATATCTTGCTGGAATTGAGTGGCCCTGTGAATATCCTTTGTGGATCGATGAACCTGGTGTCATCTGGCCGGCGCAGCTTTTCCCTTGG
Source organism: uncultured Pelolinea sp. (assembly GCA_964386805.1). Classification (GTDB taxonomy): domain Bacteria; phylum Chloroflexota; class Anaerolineae; order Anaerolineales; family Anaerolineaceae; genus UBA4781. The sequence goes on from CAYLUJ010000137.1 coordinate 979, forward strand.
GCAGGTTGGGTGATCTGGCAGTTTTCCTACCAGGTAAAAATTCCTGGCATTAGCGGTACTCCGGGGTTAAATTGGTTCAATGGTAGTCAGGAAGATCTGCAAACACTTGCAAATGAAGGATTGGTGAAGAGGTGAGTTATGATCCCAGGAATTGATGTTTCCCACTGGCAAGGTGTGATTGACTGGTCAAAAGTTAAGGCAGCCGGCGTAAAATTTGCCTTTTTAAAAGCCTCTGAATTTCCTGATAAGAAAATCACCATGTATGTGGATGATAAATTTGAGGTCAACCGCAAAGGTGCTGAGGAGAATGGCATTTATTGGGGAGCCTATCATTTCTTTCGTACGCATGTGGACCCGATCACACAGGCAGAAGCATTTTGCAAACTGGTAGGGAATGTTACCAGCTTACCGTTGGTACTTGACCTGGAGGTTGCGGGGTGCAAAGGCTCCAAGCTGGTGCGCAAGGTAAAGAGTTTTGTGGAAACCGTGACCAGTATAAGTGGACGGAAACCGATCATTTATACCAGTGGTGGTTTTTGGCGACCTTATATGACCTATGAAAAATTGACCGATGTAGATTGGGCAGTGGAATATCCCTTATGGATGGCACGGTATACCAGCCAATGGCCAGGAACCATTTACCCATGGGGTGGGTGGGATTTCTGGCAGTATTCCGATAAGGGGCGCATCCCGGGCATCAAAGCATCAGTAGACCTAAACTGGTTCGTCGGTTCGCTGGAAGATCTGCAAACACGGTTTTTGCCCAAGGCATCTATATTAAAAGAGATTATGGATGAAACTAGAGATGAAATAGCACAGCCTATTCATATTCTGGGAGAATCGAAAAATGCAATACAAACTGAGGTGGTTTTCGATCATGAAGTAGAGGGAATGCATATTCCAACAGAAGAAATAGATACTGCCTCTTTTCAAGAGGAGAATGTTAAAAAAGTAAATCCCTCTCAGGCTACCCCATCATTCTTATCATTCTTGCATAGTAAGTTCAACAAGAAGAATAAAAAAGAAGTCGACCCTGAACAATCACAAGAATGGATCGAAGAAGTCATTTATCGAAATAAAAAATAAGAGATCAATGGAGAATGTCCAGTGGTGAAAAACCTCTGGTTTTTACCCGCAGTCGTATCAAAAACTGGCTGCAAGTGATAAACAACGATCTGCGATCCTCGCCCCCAAAGGCGAGGTTTGCTGTTTTTTGAGGGAATTTAATCTTCCCCAGCAAAATACCATCTCCCCATAATTCAACAAAAACTTGCCCGCCTACAAACTGCCGTCTTCTTTAATGATAAAACACGCGGGTTGGGCTTGAACATCTACCAGAGTATTGAAATCAGGGTGAAGGACTTCAAAAATACTCATTTATTTTAGAAACCCTTGAATTCTATTGATCTTCATTAGTGGCATGTAGAACTAAAGTATGTTTGAGATCCCACAGGTTTTGAGAGAGCGACACATGATAACTATGAGGAATGACTAAACGCTTCACACCTGGATAAAGATTTTGCATATCTTTTTCACGTTTCTTCCTGATTTCCTGCAATGATGGGAAGTCATAGACAAGTTTTCCATCTACTAGAATGTCTTCAAGCAAAGGCTCGATCTTTGATAATTGTGATATAGATAATGTGCGCGATTTGGTGTGATCAAAGGGATGGTGCAAACAAATTGTTTGTTCCTGCGCTGGTTCTTCTTCAGCTAATGCGACGAGATCTGCGATCGCTTTTTCTTGCAGATCATAAAGACGCCAAACTCGTTTCTTCCCCGGATTGAGTGTCTTAACCGGTGATTCGGAGATCTTCATGGCTGGATTCCAGGATTTTCCATCATTTACTGCCACCAGCTTATAAACGCCGTCCAATGCAGGATCACCAGCGGAAGTGATCATGCGAGTTCCAACACCATACGCCAGACGGTTGACCAGCGCATCCGCATCCACTCCATAGCGACTGGCCTCTTCACGCACCTGGGTGATAATCTGCCAGATCACCATTTCATCCAACTGATTGGAAAGTACGATATATGCATCATTAAAACCAGCTTCATCCAGCATTTTAGCAACCTGAATGCTTAAGAACGCAAGATCTCCTGAATCGAGGCGAATCCCGATGGGCTTGTGACCTTTGGTTTTCAATTCCTCAAAAACTTTGATGGCATTTGGGATACCACTCTCAAGAGTGCTGATCGTATCTACCAGGAGAATACAATTATCAGGGTATTCTTCTGCATAAGCACGAAAGGCGTCTAATTCCGTACCACCCAGAGCAATAAAAGCCTGGATCATGCTGTGCGCATGCGTACCACTGGGTTGTGTACCGAGAATGCTGCTAATTCCAACATTGGATGTGCTGTCAGCTCCTCCGATGATCGCTGCTCTGGCTCCGGCATTGGCGGCTTTTTCCTGCGCACGGCGCAGACCAAATTCCATGACCATTTGCCCATGGCAGCTTTCATGAATACGAGAAGCTTTGGTGGCAATGAGTGTTTGAAAATTGAGATGGTTAAGAAGAGATGATTCAAGCAACTGTGCCTGAATAATGGGTCCTTCTACAACAGCAATGGGTACATTAGGATGGATGACACGTCCTTCTGGAATGGCGCGCAGGGTAATCTGTGAAAAGGGTTGGTCGTTTTCAAGCCACTCTAAAAAATCTTTAGCAAAAAGGGCATCACCATGGGCATTCTTTAAACCAGACAAATATACGATCTCTTCTTTTCCAAACCTGGCATCACGCATCCAATCCAAAAACCATTCCAAACCAGCGCTAATACAATAGCCAGCTTGGTGGGAGCCATAATCAGGGTAGCTGCGAAAATAATAATCAAATTGGGCGCGCGTCTCCCGCATTCCATTGCGAAAATAGATCTGTGCCATAGTAAGTTGATAAAGATCTGTAAAAAGAATACCAGCGGATAAATTTTTTTCTTTTTGATTCATTTCTTATCTCTATTTATTTATGTAATTACCTGGATTATAAAACAAGAAAAGGGCTTTGGTAGAGAAGCCCTTTTCTGGATCGCACTGGTTATTACCCCAGTGTTAGATCTAGCAGTATTGCAATCAGTTCCCTAAAATCACGCTCATGCCGTTTATTTCTGATGATTTTGAATATCTGGAGGTAATCATTGAAATGCTCCAGAAAGTCTATCCACCAGTTGCTCATAGGTCAGCATGAGGTTCCTTGTCTTTCAAATATTGTTTATGCCAGACCGGTTCAGTCATCGCATTGTTTGCCTTCCCATACTCGACCATGCCTTTCATATAATCCTTATCCAGTAGGGCATCGCGTGCGGGATCGTTTTCAGGATCGGGCTCTGTGTCAGCAATGATCTTCCGCATTACGTCATGGTGATCACGGATGAAGCAAGGATTGAGCAGATTTCCACGATGACCGTTGCCGTTCAAATAATCCGCCTGCCAGGTTCGAATATGTTCAAAGAACGATTCTTCCCAGATATCTGCGAGTGTCTTGCCTTGTTTATAAGCGTCATTCAAGTTGACCGGTGAATAGGGAACGAAGACACAGGGCATCACTTTTCCATCCCAGTTGATATAGAGATATCCACCACCGCTGCTACGGCCGCCAGCCAGACAACCCTCCACAAGCGTACCGTGGTTCCAGAAATCAGCCAAAAATATCTTCTTGCTTTAACAAATGTTGAACTATAGTGGTTTTTCCACTTCCTGAAGGTGCCGAAAACACTATTAATTTACCCCCTTTTTCTGAATTCATAAAACTGTATTGACTTAAAACTTATTTGCGGAGAACGCTTTGTAGTTATTTTTAAACTCTAAATATTAAAGTACGTTTAATGCTTGTTCTTTAATTTTCTCTAACTCATCTTTCATCTGTACAACAATTTGTTGCATAGGTGCGTAGTTTGCCTTACTTCCAATAGTATTAATCTCTCTACCTAGCTCCTGAGTAATAAAGCCAAGTTTTTTACCATTAGAATCGCTTGATTTTAGAGTTTCATTGAAATAATCTAAGTGGTTTTTAAGTCGAACCTT
>CAYLUJ010000138.1:0-5002 GCA_964386805.1 uncultured Pelolinea sp.
CTGTAGCAATACAGCCTAGTCTCATTGACACACAAGCAACGAATCCAACCATTGTACTCTCCGAAGCATGTTATGGAGCCCATATCATTGGAAAAATAAACGATGATGCCATCAGTTTACGATTTCTCACTTCTGGCTGCCATGCGTTTGTCGGGTCCACCTGTATTGCTTATGGATCGGTTTATCCTCCCTTGATAGGAGCCGATCAGTTTGCGTATCTTTTCTGGAGTTTGATTGAAAGAAGCTATTCGGTGGGAGATGCTTTCATTAGAGCGAAACTGAATTTGGTTAAATCGATCTTGCGAAGACAGGGTTATCTGGATGGTGAAGATCAAAAAACGCTCCTGTCATTTGTTTTATATGGTGATCCGCTCTATTACAGTGAATCTCAAACTGAAGATCATTTAATTCAAGATGATGAAAAAGTGTTGCATCCTTATCAAGTCATTCGCGATCAGGATCTGGACGCAGTGGCGGTTCCTAAAATATCATCTGAGATTCTCATGAACATAAAAGAAGTTGTCAAAGAATATTTGCCTGGAATTGAAAGTGCAGATTTAAGTATTCGTGAAAAACAAATGAAAATAATCAATATGGTAAGAGATGCAAAAGGGGCGGTTACCATGCAAAATCAAACCGCCGGTCGAGTGTTTCTTACATACAAAAAAAGTTTCCTGATCCATAATAAAACGCTGAAACAATATACCCGCGTCACTCTGGATGACCGGGGTAAAATGATCAAATTCTCCGTCTCCAAATAGCAATCGCCGTATTCGAATTGAAATGTCAGTTTTCCTCATTTATAATCAAGAAAATTATTATTGGATGCATTTAAGGAAACCGTATGCAAAATAAGCCAGATGGTAATTCTATCCGCAAGACATTTATTGAATTCTTTGAAAAGAAAGGACATACTTTTGTCCCTTCTTCTTCGCTTGTACCGGGAGGAGACCAGACACTGCTTTTTACAAATGCAGGTATGGTGCAGTTTAAAGATGTCTTCCTAGGGTTAGATAAACGCGCTTATACCAGAGCGGTTAATTCACAGAAATGCATGCGTGTAGCTGGCAAACATAATGATCTGGAAGACGTGGGTAGAGATGATATCCATCACACTTTTTTTGAAATGCTGGGGAACTGGTCATTCGGTGACTATTACAAAAAAGAAGCTATTTCATGGGCATGGGAACTGCTTACAGAGGTATGGAAACTGGATAAATCAAAACTATGGGTGACCTGTTTTGCCGATGAATTGGGGGAAATTGCCGCAGATGAAGAAGCCGTCAGTGCCTGGAAAATGCAGCCGGGAATTGATGAATCACATATCCTGCGATTTGGAAGAAAGCAAAATTTTTGGGAAATGGCAGATGTTGGACCATGCGGTCCGTGCAGTGAGATCCATATTGACCGGGGAGAAGAATTCTGCAATAAAAAAGATGATCCCGGCCATGTTTGTGCTGTTAATGGCAACTGTACCCGTTATGTAGAATTATGGAACCTGGTTTTTATGCAGTACAACCGGATAAGCCCAAAAGAATTAATCCCTCTCCCGAAGAAACATGTAGATACCGGTATGGGATTCGAACGGATCGTCTCTGTGATCCAAAATGTAGATTCTAATTACAAAACTGATCTCTTACTTCCGCTTATGGATGTTGTTTTGAAATTAACTGGGGAGAGCGAGGAAGAGCGTGAAAAAAATCTGACACCATATCGTGTTATTGCTGACCATGCCAGAGCAGCGTCATTTTTAATCAGTGATGGCGTTGTACCGGGGAATATTGGAAGAAATTACATTTGCCGCATGATCATTCGCAGAGCAGCCCGGTTTGGAACAAAATTGAATCTACATGAACCTTTCTTGGCAAAAGTGGCGCTCGAAGTGGTCCGTATTTATGGAGATGCTTACCCCGATCTGGTAAAGAACAAAGCTACAATTTTAGATAATCTAACCCGCGAAGAACAACGCTTCAAGAAAACACTCGATACCGGTTTATCTTATTTGAACCAGTTAATGGAAGAAAATAAAAAGTCGAAAATGATCTCAGGTGAAGCAGCCTTTGAATTATATGCAACACATGGGCTGCCTTTTGAGATCACACGTGATATTGCCGAAGAAGAAGGATATTCTGTGGATGGAAAAGCATATCAGAAAGCTATGGAGCAGCATCGTATAGAATCAGGCGCCGGAAAAGAATTTGGTCCCTTGGGTGGTGAGGATGCAGATTTATATGCCGGATTCTTAAAAGAAATAAGCAGTTCCGGTAAACTCCCCAAGAATGGCGTTGATTATGATCCCTATGATGCTTCTTTTTTTGACCAACCGGTCATTGCTCTTATAAAAGATAGTGAAATGGTGAATTCAGTTACTGAGGGAGATAGCGTCGAAGTTATCATAGCCAAGACCAATTTTTATATTCAATCTGGGGGGCAGGTGGCTGATCAAGGGAAGATTGTTGCCAAAGATGGGAAGTGGGAAATTTTCATCGATGATGTTAAAAAACCAACCACGGGATTGATCGTACATATGGGTAAGGTTGTTAAGGGCAGCCCACATACCGGTGACCTGGCTACCATTACAGTCGATTCCACGCGCCGGCAGGATATTATGCGCAATCATACTGCGACGCATTTACTGCAAGCTGCGCTGCGCAAAAATCTTGGTACCCAGGTAAGGCAAGCCGGTTCTCTGGTGGCTCCGGATCGGCTGCGTTTTGACTTCACTTATCCAGATGCATTGACCAAGGATGAAATTAGAAATGTAGAAGATTTTGTGAACCAGGCGATCCTGGATAACAAACCGCTCCATAAAGCCGAAAAGAACCTCCAACAAGCCATTGATGAAGGTGCCATGGCATTATTTGGAGAAAAATATGGCGAACGGGTTCGAACTATTGTCATCGGAGATGATGAAATCACTTCGTATGAATTATGTGGTGGAACGCATGTGGATGAAACAGGAGAGATAGGTAACTTTATTATTATCAGTGAAGGTAGTGTGGCTGCTGGTATTCGTAGGATCGAAGCGGTGACAGGCAGAGAAGCGCAGGTTCTTATCAAGAAACGCTTTGAACAATTGGAGAATGCAGCCGGAAAAATGCAGGTAAATGTAGACCAGGTCAAAAGCAAACTGGAAGGTATTCTTGAACATGAAAAACAGCTTGAAAAAGAAAACCGTGATCTTCGGAAGAGAGAAGCATTTTCGAAATACATGGATGCAAAAGAAAAAGCTGAAACCGTGAATGGTGTACATATTCTAACTTTGAACTTGGGAAGAGCTGAACCTGCCACATTACGAGATCTTGCTGATCGCTTCCGGAGCGAATTCCAGATGGGAACTGCCGTATTTTCAGCAATTAATGAAAAAGATGAACCTACTTTTATTGCAACTGGCACTGCAAATGTAATTGAAAAAGGCATCAAAGCAGGAGATGTGGTCAATGTTGCTGCGGTGGTCGTTGGAGGTCGAGGTGGGGGTAGACCTGAACTGGCACAAGCTGGTGGGAAAGATGCATCCAAGATAGATGAAGCGTTATTGAAAGCTAAAGAGTTTATAAAAACTAAATTACAATAAGAGAGACCGCCCGAAAGGGCGGTCTCGATTTTATTCTTCCTGCGGTATCCAGCAGCATAAAACTAGGTCTTTGGCAGCTTTTACCTCATCCAATCGACCGATGGGGGTGTGATGAGGGGCAGAATGCAACAAATCAGGTTCGGTGTGTGCTTCCTGTGCGATCTTTTTCATGATATCTGCAAAATGCTCGACTTCCTGCTTCGATTCGGTTTCGGTAGGTTCGATCATCAAGGCTTCTTTGACGATCAATGGGAAATAATTGGTCGGGGGATGGACTCCATAATCCATCATCCGTTTCGCTACATCCAGAGCATGAATGCCGGGCGCATCATCCCAGAAGCCCTCGGCAACAAATTCGTGCATGCAGGCGCGATTATATGGAATGGAATATGCATTTCCAAGTAATTTTTTCAAATAATTAGCATTGAGAACTGCATTTTCTGAAATATTTCTTAATCCATCTGCACCATGCATGGCAATATATGTAAATGCTCGAACGAAAATGCCAAAATGTCCATAGAAGGATTTTATCCTTCCAATGCTCTTGGCGGGGACGAGGAAACCATACAGTGGTGGTGTTTCATCATCACCTTCTTCGATAATACCTATAACGGGGGAGGGTAAGAAATCGACCAGATGTGCGGCAACTGCGACTGGGCCAGAACCAGGACCTCCACCGCCGTGTGGGGTGGAAAAAGTCTTGTGGAGATTGAAGTGCATGATATCAAAACCAACTTCAGCGGGTTTAATGATCCCCAGTAGAGCATTGAAGTTAGCCCCATCTCCATATACCAGTCCGCCTTTTTGATGAATGATATCTATGACTTCCTGGAGGTGTTCTTCAAACAAACCCAACGTGTTCGGATTGGTGAGCATGAGACCAGCCACACAATCATCGCAAATCTCTTTTAATTTTTCCAGGTCAATATTACCGCGGCTATCAGATGGAATATTCACCACCTCAAAACCACTCATGGAGGATGTGGCAGGATTTGTTCCATGTGCGGAATCAGGAACCAGAATCTTGGTTCTCTTCAGATCGTTGCGGCTGCGGTGATAAGCACGCATGATCAAACCACCTACCAATTCACCCTGCGCACCAGCCGCTGGCTGCAGTGTAATGCCAGCAAAACCACTGATCTCTTTTAGCCATTCCTGCAGTTGAAAGATCAATGCCAGATTGCCCTGAACGGTTTCAATCGGCTGGAGTGGATGGGTCATGGCAAAACCGGAAAGCCTTGCCATTTCTTCATTAATGCGTGGGTTATATTTCATCGTGCAGGATCCCAGGGGATAAAAACCCAGGTCAATACCATAGTTCAATTGTGACAAACGTGTAAAATGGCGAATGACATCTACTTCAGATACTTCAGGGAAGGGGAGATCATCCCGTTTTAGACCAGCGGGTACGGGTGTGAGAGGAACATC
>CAYLUJ010000139.1:0-2848 GCA_964386805.1 uncultured Pelolinea sp.
GGCTGTTATCGTTATCCTTCTGGTCGTGGTTTCGTTTGTGTACGGTGAAACCCGTCTGGGTGCCCGACGTTCTTTATTTCAGGGTTCCATCCAACCTTCCGAGTTTGCCAAATTGGTCGTTGTGATCTATCTGGCATTCTGGTTGTTTGCCAAACAAGAAGTATTGGATTCTGTGAAATTCGGATTGCTTCCCCTCGCAGGTATTTTGGGATTGATTGCTGGCTTGATCATGGCTCAACCGGATTTTTCTGCGGTGATCACTGTCGTTTTAATGGGTGGCATTATGTTCTTCATCGGAGGTGGAAACATCCGCCAGATCATCATTGTGATGATTGTGGTATTGGTGATCGGATCGATCTTGATCTTCATTTATCCCACCGCCCATACTCGCGTGAGCGATTTCGTAGCCGGTCTACAGAATCCGCAGAACGCTAACTACCAAACACAGCGTTCCATCGAAGCGATTGTGAAAGGTGGTTTCTGGGGTGTCGGCATCGGACATGCCACAACCAAGTTCACCGGGCTACCGGTGGCACCCACAGACTCCATTTATGCAGTGATTGTAGAGGAATTAGGTCTTTTTGGAGCATCCATGATCGTTCTTCTCTTCTTATTCTTTCTGTGGAGAGGATTATATATTGCTAATCAAGCCCCCGATCTGCTTGGAAAGTTACTGGCTGCTGGAATATCAATCTGGATATTTATAGAAGCAGCCATCAATATTTGCATGATGGTCAATATCATTCCCATTGCTGGAAATGCTCTGCCTTTTATCAGTGCAGGTGGTTCCAATATGGTTACTGTTTTAGCCGGCGTTGGATTTATTTTGAACGTCTCACGAGCAACAGCAAATCAAAAAAATAAAGAAGAAGGGAGACCCCTCGATGAAATTGTTGATCTGCGCAGGAATGACGGGTGGCGGAGCGTATCCCGCTCTCGCCGTTCTTCAAACGCTCACTGAAAAAGTGGATGAAATTTTGTGGATCGGGAGTGTAGGCGGCATGGAAAATGAGCTGATCACTCGTCTGGGTATCCCATTCAAAGCCATTCCTGCTGCCGGATTGCATGGTGTCAGTCTGCGAAAACTACCCGGCAATCTGAATAAATTGATGCATGGTTATCAAGAAGCTCGTGGGATCATCCACACTTTCCAACCGGATGTCTTCTTCTCGACCGGCGGATATCTTTCTGTACCGGTAGCATTGGCTGCTCGACACATTCCTTCTGTTGTATTTATTCCCGATATTGAACCAGGACTAGCTCTGAAAGTATTGATAAAATACGCCGATCGGGTTCTCACCAGTACTACAGAGTCAGAACAATATATTTCTAATAAAAAGAAAATAACTTTTTGCGGCTACCCGCTGCGCAAGGAAATCACACGCTGGAAGAAAGATACCGCCCGTAAAGAGTTAGCCCTTTCGGATGATTTGCCGGTACTGCTGGTTTTCGGCGGCAGCAAAGGTGCGCAATCTATCAATCGAGCGTTATATCCCTTGCTTCCCGATCTTTTAAATTCAATGCAGATAGTTCATATCAGTGGCTCGGAGAATTGGCAAGAAACACAGGAGAGTACACAGACTCTGGATGAAACTTTGAGAAAACATTATCACCTCTTCCCTTACCTGCACGAAAATATGGGGGCTGCCTTGGCTTCTGCTGATCTGGTAGTTTGTCGTGCTGGTGCCTCAACATTGGGCGAACTGCCATATTTCAATCTACCTGCCATCCTGGTTCCCTACCCTCATGCTTGGCATTATCAAAAAATCAATGCCGATCATCTGGCAAAATCAGGAGCAGCTTTGATCTTGCAAGATGAGGATCTGGCGAGTTCGTTGAAATCAACTATCCTCGATCTTCTCCATGATTCGCAACGCTTGCAGAAAATGCAGATTTCCATGCACGCGCTCTCTACTCCGACTGCCGCTATGAAGATTGGCGAAATCATTCTGAAATCTGCCGCGCAAAATAAACAGAAAGGAGCATCAGCATGATCAGTCTGGGAGTTCTTTTCTGGATATTTATTATCCTGTTTGCCTTGATTGGTGCTATCAGAGGTTGGACAAAAGAGATCTTGGTCACTTTCAGTGCTGTAATGGGAATTTTCGCCATCACCATTCTGGAAACGTATGTTCCCTTTGTGCAAACATATCTGTCATCCAATCCAATCACATCCAAGGTTTGGATGCGCATCATCATCTTCATAGCACTGGTCTTCTTCGGCTACCAAACACCCAATATTCCTCGTTTTTCAGGGGACGAACGCTTGGCGCGCGGTCGGCTGCAGGATATTTTGTTAGGGTTGATCATCGGTGGGATAAACGGATATCTGATCTACGGTTCGTTATGGTTTTTCCTGGCTGATGCCAATTATCCGTTTGAAATCTTGATCCCACCCATTGCTGGAACACCTGCCGGTGAAGCAGCACTTGCTTTAATTCCCTACCTTCCTCCGGTTTGGTTGACTACTCCTACTATTTATTATGCAGTGGCAGGTTCATTTATTTTTGTACTGGTAATGTTTATATGAAAAAACACTATCACTTTATTGGTATTGGCGGCACAGGGCTTTCAGCAATCGCGCGTGTCCTCCTAGAACAAGGGCATACAGTCAGCGGTTCTGACGCGATCATTTCTCCGCTTGCGCAGGAATTGCGCAGCCTGGGTGCCACGATCCATGCCGGGCATAAAGCTAAGCAGATCGCCGGTGCCGATATGGTGATTCGATCTTCCGCGATCAAAGACGATAATGTAGAAGTGCAGGCAGCGCAGAGCGCTGGTATCCCTGTTCTTAAAAGGGTCGATTTTTTACATGAATTAACTACTGGTTACAAACTGATTGCAGTAG
>CAYLUJ010000139.1:2858-4836 GCA_964386805.1 uncultured Pelolinea sp.
GGAAAAACAACCACGACAGCCATGGCAGCCTGGATTCTTCATCAATTTGACCTGGATCCATCCTTTATTATTGGCGGAACTTCGAAGGATCTAAAAAGCAACGCTCATGCCGGCAAAGGTGAGTACTTCGTCATTGAAGCAGACGAATACGATTCCATGTTCTTGGGTCTGGCTCCCGATTATCTCATCATCACCATTGTGGAATACGACCATCCTGATTGCTACCCTACCCATGAAGCATATAACAAGGCATTCAAGGATAGTGTTCTACTGGTTTATGCCAATCACCCTCAAACCTATGAAATTGGAAAATGGGCTGAACAATACAGGGCAGTCCTTTACTACGGATCTTCTTCTCAGGCGCAATATCGCATCGAAAATATCCATCATAAAGAACAGCAAGGGGTCAATTTCAAATTGCATTTCCCAGATGGAAGCGAGTTGGAACAGGAACTTTCCATTCCCGGTGATCACAATGCATCCAATGCTGCTGCGGTGCTTGCTTTAGTTGACCGGCTGGGTCTTTCGATTGAGACAGCCTCCCGGGCATTAACGGAGTTCTCCGGCACCGGCAGACGCTTTGATATTTTAGGGACTTTTCAAGGCATTACCTTGATCGATGATTATGGGCACCATCCTACTGAGATCCGTTCCACCATTCAGGCTGCCCGTAGTAAATACCCTCACAACCGTATTTTCACGATTTGGCAGCCACATACCTACAGCCGAACGCAGGAACTATTTCAGGATTACCTGGATGCCTTCCATGATAGTGATGTGGTCATTGTGACAGAAGTCTACGCATCTCGCGAGAAACCTCAGAATTATTCTGCTGTATTGATTGCCTCGCAGATTAACAATGCCGATGTGCATTTCATCGCTTCTCTGCATGACACTACAGAATTTTTGCTACAGGAATTAAAGAGCGGTGATGTGGTGCTGGTTCTTTCTGCCGGAGATGCCAACCAGATCAATCACAATCTATCCAGAGAGCTTTCCACTCCTTTATCAGAAAGGAGGACTCATGCTCGACTCTGATCTGAAACACCTGCAGGAAATATTTGGCGATCGGCTGCAGGAAAATGTTCGGATGAAAAACTACACTACCATTCAAACCGGTGGCTTTGCAGATGCATTGTTGATCGCACAGGATGCTCAGGAACTGGAAGCATTCACCAGTCACGTGTGGGAGTTGGAACTTCCCATGCTGGTATTGGGCAGCGGATCGAATATCCTGGTCAGCGACAATGGTATCCGCGGGGTTGTCATCATCAACCATACCCATAATATGACCATTCATAGTTATCAGGGCAACATTCAAGTAACAGCCGAATCCGGTGCATTGATGTCCAAAGTAGCTAGACAAGTCGTCAATCGCCAATTGTCAGGACTTGAATGGGCTGCTACCCTGCCCGGTACCGTTGGTGGAGCTGTCTATGGCAATGCCGGTTGTTTTGGAAAAGAAACTGCTGATGTTTTCATTCAGGCAGAAATCTTGCACCCCAAAAAGGGAAAAGTGATATATGGAAAAGAAGCAATGGCATTTGAATATCGCTCCAGCATCCTGAAACGTAGTGGTGAAGATTACGTAGTACTGACCGCCAGCTTCTCCGCACTACCAGGTGATTATGAACAAATGATGCAGAAGATTGAATCATACAAAGAACGCCGCCAAAAGACTCAGCCGCCAGGTCCCAGTATGGGTTCCATATTCCGCAACCCGCAGGAAGAAAAAGCTGGCAAGCTGATCGAAGCGGTTGGATTGAAAGGAAAAAAATGCGGTGGAGCAGAGATCAGTGATCAACACGCTAATTTCATCATTAACAATTCCGGTGGCAGCGCGCAGGATGTTTGGGAATTGGTTCAAACCATCGAAAATGCAATTCATCAGAAATTCGGTTTTTTCTTGCACCCTGAGATCCAGCTTGTTGGCGATTGGGATGCCAAGATATTACAGGAATTTGAAAAATACCAAACA
>CAYLUJ010000140.1:0-1513 GCA_964386805.1 uncultured Pelolinea sp.
GCTTATCATGCGGCGTCATGATATAGCAGCGATTTGCCCAGGCTGCGATCTCCATGGAACCGCCGGAACCCGGCAGTCGCACTTTGGGGTGATGATAATCTCCAATCACCGTAGCATTGATATTGCAAAAGCGATCGATCTGCGCTCCGCCCAGAAAGCCTACATCCACATTCCCACGCTGCAGGTAGAAACTGAAAATGTCATACATGCTGCACACCCCACTGGCACCACTGACCAGCGTAGGATCGCCAATGGAAAGTGGCAAGCGGGCAGGCTGCGCTCCGATCACCCCTGCTTCGTACACCATGGTCAAATTGGGGGCATGCGTACGCCGCGCAAGATTGCACGCCAGATTCGGCGTTCCAACACCTACAAATACCAGATCTCCATCCTGCAGGAGGCGAGCTGCATTGACGATCATCAGCTCATTTTTAGAATATTTTCTTTCGCTCATCGGTACCTTCCTCCTGGCTAGAATTCCCCGTAGTTAATGGGTGTGCTGAACTTGTCTTTCACCTTCAGGCGTGCATGTGTTGCTTCGCCCAATTTTTGCCAGTATTGATTATGGTCCTTTACATCGAAAACAAATTCCTGCAGCCACTTCTCCACATCTGCTTTGGTTTTGCTGATCTCATCCCACTGCAGATAAAAATCATTATCGCGGTCATAATACCCCTGTGTATAAGAGGGATGTGCACAGTAGGGAATGTGGCACACTGCATCCACGATCAAGCTGGGAATAACAGTGCGGTTGGGGTCCGAACGGATAACAGTTTCATCTACGATCTCCTCTGTGGTGAGGATGACTTTTTTTGCAGCAAAAGCAGCTTCTTTTTGTTCCCCAAGGATGCCCCAAATTTGCGCATTCCCCTCTGCATCAGCGCGCTGAACATGCACAATAGCAATATCCGGATTAAGTGGTGGCACCACCATCACTTCCTTGCCAGTAAAGGGATCGACGACCCGCTTAAAGTTCAAATTCACCTTTTCAAGATCCGGTGCAGCCGTGAGATTCATGGGCATAAAAGGTAAGCCAGAAGCGCCGGCTGTGAGGCGCGTGATCATACTGTAATGAGAATATTCCTCCCACTCCAGATCACCGGATTCAATGGCAGCACGCACGACGCGCAAAGAACCCACCCCGGGGTTGCCGAGGTAAGAAAAAATGACCTTCTTTGCGCAGCCCGCTGCGATCATCTGATCGTAGATCAGATCGGGTGTTGCTCTTGCCAAGGTCAGATCGCGGCGCCCCTGGCGGATGATCTCATGACCAACCGCAAAGGGAATGAGGTGGGTAAATCCGGCGGCATAGACAAGATCGCCATCATTTACAAATTCAGCAACCGCTTCTTTTAGACTGCATAATTTGTTCATGGTTACCACCTGTTATAAAGAAGCGGCTCCCATCTCCTCAGGTGTATGAGAACCGCTTCATGGATGTAATCAATACTATGCTTTTTTGATCAAAGTTTGGATCTGTTCATGCATATACAACTGCAAATAGTATAGACCA
>CAYLUJ010000140.1:1523-4721 GCA_964386805.1 uncultured Pelolinea sp.
TGCGTTTTTTCCGCTAGAACCAGAACCTTTCCAACCACCAAATGGTTGGAAACCAGGCCATGCGCCAGTCGTGGCTCCCTGTGGGCGGTTAGCATAGGTAACGCCCGCCTGAATAGCATCAAAGAACCAGGATGTTTCCTCTGGTGAACCGTAGAAGCCAGCCGTAAGTCCATACGTAGAGTCATTGGCATATTGCATGGCTTCATCTAAGGAATCCACATAAGCTACTGTGGTGATGGGTACGAACATCTCAGTTTTCCAAATGCTGTTCTTAATGGGTAGATCGGCGACAATGGTAGGTGTGCAGAAATACCCTTTCGCAAACTCACCATCTGTCAAGACTTTCCCACCAGTCAAAAAGCGCCCGCCGGAGTGATAGATCTTATCCAGAAAATCTTGATAATCCTGGTAGGAACGGCTATTGATAACCGGTCCGAGGAAAGTAGCGCGATCGGTGGGACTCCCGATGACAATTTTTTTCGTGATGTCGATCATGCGCTCCATCAGTTTTTGATAGACAGGTTTTTCAACATACACGCGGGAACAGGCTGAGCATTTTTGCCCCTGCAAGCCAAACGCAGAACGGACAATGCCGGAAGCCGCTTCTTCAATATCGGCGTTGCGGGAGACGATGGCAGGGTTCTTTCCACCCAATTCCAAAATGGTCGGGCGCACATATTCGCCTTTCGCAAAATCACGATAGATGCCCATACCTACATCATAGGAACCCGTGAAGGTGATCCCGGCTACAGCCGGATTCTCTATAAGGGCTTGCCCCATGGATCGCCCGGGACCGGAGACAAAGTTGAAAACACCATCTGGCAACCCGGCATCGCGCATGCATTCCGCCAGTTTGCGGGAAGTCCAGGTGGTATCGGTGGCTGGCTTGAATACTAAAGTGTTACCAGATACAAGAGCTGCTCCGCAAGGACCACCGGTGAGGGCAGCCGGGAAGTTGAAGGGACTGATCACCAGCCATACGCCGTAAGGACGCAGTATGGAAACATTGGATGAAGTGTATCCACTTAATGGATCAACTCCCATCTTTTTAATAAAACCGTCGTTGGCTTCCATCTGGTCACAGGCATAACGGATCAGATCCGCCATTTCCGCCACGTCCCCCAGAGATTCCATGCGATTTTTACCAACTTCCATGGCAACGATGGCGCCTATTTCATAGATCCGTTCATCGAGCAGTTCTGCCACACGGCGCATGAGCTTAACGCGTTCCTGCCAGGGTGTCTTGGCCCACACAGGAAAAGCCTTTTGTGCAGCCTGGATGGCAGCCGCGGCATCGTTTTCATTTCCTTTTTGGAAGACTGCCAGCACTTCATCTGTATTCGCCGGATTGATATCTTCATATTTTTCGTCTGTGAAATAATCTTTCCCGTTAATGATCATGCCATGTTCTTTTCCCAAATTCGCACGTACAGTTTTTAGAGCATCTTCAAAACGGGTGTGCATCTCTTCGGGTGGATTGAACATGGTTGCATACGTCAATTTAAAAGCCATAGAAAAACCTCCTGGAAATATTTACGTTTAAAGTATATCTGGGTGACGGATACAAGTCAAAAACCTTCATTCTCGAAAGGCATGACAAATTTCCATTTCTCTTCGTTTTTATGTAAATGTAGCTGGATCATCAGACAACAATAAAGTATTTGAACTCAATGCGCTTGTACATTACAATAAAGCGCTATGGTCATGAAAACAATATACCTCATACGTCACGGCACGACCGAATGGATCGAACAGGGTCGCGTACATGGAGCTCTCAATAGCCCACTCAGTAAATTCGGGGAATGGGAAGCACAGCAAGCAGCGAAAGCGTTGGCAGATCGCGGCATTACACAGATCTTCTCCAGCCCTCAGGGCAGAGCCATGCAAACAGCTTCCTTTATCGCCGAAAAAATACCCGGCATCGAGATCATACCCTTGGATGGGTTGCGTGAAATGGGGTTTGGAAAAATGGAGGGGAAACGAGATCTGTATAAAAAATTTATCAAGAACCCCTTTGCATTCCTCTTTGTTGGTCCACTGTGGTTCATTTTACTTGGGCTCACAGGAGAGAAGAGAACCAACCTGCACTATAGAGTAATGGATGCCTGGCAGCAAATTCTCTCTCAAAACCTACCGGGGAATATCGCTGTGGTATCGCACGCCGTCACATTGAACATCATCCTTACCACCCTACCCTGTACCGAGGGTATCACAAAGAAAAAAAGATACAATTTGGGGTCATGTAGCATTAGCGAGATCAGGATGGATGAGAACGGTCAAGCCACTCTCATGAAAATTAACAATACCATTCACCTGGAAAACAAAGTTGAGCATGAGTATTAAAGCCGTTCTGTGGGATTTCAGCGGAGTATTGTGCATCCCGGTCGAAGGGCGCGGACATACCTTTTTAGCACAATCATTAGGATTATCCAGTGACATATTAGAACAGCACTTTCAGAGTGAATTGAACCAGAAGGTTAACCTCGGTGAAATCAGTTCCAATACTTTTTATAGAACCTTATTCGCAGAGCAGGGTATCAATCAGGATCTGATTTTTCGATTTGAAGAAATCTACCGCAAAGCGTTTGAGATAAATGCACCGATCGTCGATTTTATCAACTCCCTCCACAAAACAAAGAAAATAGGACTGCTGAGCAATTACTCCGACCGTTTGCGTCCTATTCTTGAAAATGAATTTGGAATTGCAAATATTTTTGATGATATGGTTATTTCAAGCGAAGTGAAAATGATGAAACCAGACGAATCGATATACCATCTCGCTCTAGCACGTCTGGATGTCAAACCGGAAGAAACAATATTTGTAGATGACCTCATTGAAAATGTAGAAGCAGCTGCAAACATAGGTATCCATGCAATCCATTTCCAAAATAGCGCACAGGTAATCGCAGAAATTTACCAATTGATAAACTAGCTTAAATTTGGCTAAGAAACAAAGCTGGAATAGAAGTTAATAATTTTTGATCGAATTTTCTTTCGATCGGCTTTTTCACTCAAAATTGCCCAATTCAGTACTTTAGCATCTTCATACAGTTTCTTATCACTCAGTACTTTCAGAACTGCTTTTACCACCTGCTCCACATCGGTTGGATCAACCAGCATGCCATTCTTTCCATTCTCGATCCATTCCCGTAATGAAAGGATGTCTCCCACAATCGGGAAACAGCCGCAGGCGATGGC
>CAYLUJ010000141.1:0-4721 GCA_964386805.1 uncultured Pelolinea sp.
CTTTTCCGCAGTTTGATCGAAGGAAGGTTGCTGATCGAGCGTGAGACAGCTCGATTGGCTGCTATCCAATGTGATTTGAACCGGGCACAGCACTTTCAACAGGTTCTGGAAGCAGGCAGGAATGCTGCAAGGCAATCAGCACAGTTGTTATGCGATTATGATTTTCAGTTTCATCTGGAAATCGCACTGGCATCTGGCAACCAAATGTACCCGATGATCTTGAATTCACTCAAAGGCGTACATAAAAATCTGGCGGGAAAATTCTATCAGCAAATCTATGGGAAAAATGATGCACAAAAAGTGCTTGATTTACACGAGAAGCTGGTTAATGCAATATCAGCAAGGAATGCCCAGCCAGCCAGCGAAATAATGGAGACTTTATTACGGCAAGGCGAAGAAGCCATCATCCGTATTTTGTATACCAAATGAAATGATTGGAGGAAAAATGAGTACTCTACAAACAACACAAAAGAAGGTAGCTATCAAACAACCCCGCAACCTGTCACCGCGTATTCAATGGCTGCGGGATTTTTATTTTCAGGGTGTGAACCGTTCCTGGAACAATGAGTACACATCCTGGACGACTGGCACTCCCTGGGATTTTCAATATCAAGAAGCTAGTTTTCATATTGTCCCTGAAACGTTTGGCTTTTTACAAACCTTTCGTTCATCCTTCAAGCAAAATGCACGCAAAGTGGAACTGCACAAAGACTTCTGGAAGTGGTCGATCGCAGAGCGCAAAGCCTGGTTTTTAAAAGAAGTGATGGTTCGCTACCTTCCCCAAGAGATCCTGCCCGGTGATCTACTGGCTGGAGCGCGTTTCAACGTGATGACTTCCACCTGCCTTACTGAAAAAGAAGCTAAAGAATATGCAAAAAATATTTTCGGTAAAAACGGCGCACGTCGAGCTTTGTTGTGGTTCCATAACCATGGCTACGGGAATGCCGGAGCAACCAGCGGGCATATCATCCCTGATTATGCGAGAGTTCTGAAAGAAGGTTGGAGGGGGGTTCATAGTGAGTTGGAAAAATTCTACAATGCGCTCCCCGAACGGGATAAAAAAGGTGCGAAAGGGGCGCAGTTGAAAGCGATGATTACAGCGTCCACGATGGCGCGTGATCTGGCAACGGAGTATGCCAAAGTATGCCGGCAGGTCGCTACACAAGAAAGAGATAAACAGCGTAAGGGAGAATTGGAGCAGATGGCTGCCAATTTGGATCGGGTGCCCTGGGAACCAGCACGCACTTTCTGGGAAGCTATCCAATCACTGTGGCTTACGCATATGCTGGTAATGAGCGATGAAAATTATCCCGGTCCAGGAGTTTCTTTTGGACGCATGGACCAATTCTTATTTCCTTACTGGCAGCAGTCCATGCAGGATGGCGTGGATCGTGAGTTTTGCAAGGAGATCATGAAATGCTTTTGGGTGCATGCCAACACTGCCTATGATGGCATGATCCGCACAGGTGGCAATCAGGGCATTACCGCCGGATATGGTCAATTGTTCACAATATCCGGCATGGGAGCGGACGGAAAAGACATGACCAATGACCTGACCTATGCCATATTAGAAGTGATTGATGAAATGTCACCCATCCTGGAACCTAAATCGAATGTGCGCCTGCATCGAAAATCTCCTGAAAAACTCTTGGAGATAGTGGTGGATATGATCGCCAACAGTCAGGGAGCTCCCTTCTTGCTTAATTTCGATGAACGCTCTATGGCAGGTATGATGTTGGAAGCCAAACGAGCGGGTGTAGAAAACCTGATCAATGTTGCGAATGTGCATGATTATGCACCGGTAGGCTGCCTGGAAAATACTATGGTTGGTAATGACCGTTCCGGCACTGTGGATGCCAACCTCAACCTGCTCAAAGCGGTGGAATTGACCATGACCGGTGGTTATGATTTGAATCCGTGTGTGGATGGTATGACCGGCAAAGTGGAAAAATTGCAACGCTGGGGAGCAGATACCGGGGATGTGACCCAATTCAAGAAATGGGAAGAATTTTGGAATGCTTATGTACGCCAGACCCAATCCATCGTTCAACGAATTGTTGACTTATATGAATTAACTGAAACCAATCGCGCAAAATTCTCTCCCACACCCTATCTTTCCTGCCTGGTGCGCGGCTGCGCTGAGAAGGGGAAGGATGTAACACAGGGTGGAGCAGAGTTGAACTTCGTGACCATCGAGGCGGTGACCTATGCCACCACGGTGGATTCCCTGCTGGCAGTCAAATATCTGGTTTTCGAAGAAAAAGTATGTAGCTTGGCTGAATTGCTGCGAGCATTAAAAGACAATTGGGTAGGGCATGAAGTACTGCAGGCACGCGCTGTGAACAAAGCCCCGAAATATGGGCGGGATGATGATTATGCCGATGCCATGGCGAAAGCCGTGATGGATATTTGGACCGAAGAGACCTGGAAATATAAAACAAAGTCAACCGACCGCCAATTCCGACCGGGTATGTTGAGCTGGAACTACTGGGTAGCTGACAGTAATCTGCTAGCTGCCAGCCCGGATGGACGTGCCAAGGGTAAGTTCCTTTCCAATGCGCTGTGTCCTTCCAATGGAGCGGATAGCAAGGGTCCGACTGCCAATGTCAATTCTGTGGGGAAGGTACTGGGTGGAAAAGCAAAAGATGGTCAGGGTAATTGGGAGGAATATCTCAATTGTTTGCCCAATGGCGGCAGTCATACCATGACTTTCAACCCCTCCCTGGTGCGTGATGCAGAACACCGCGCAAAATTCAAGGGATTTTTACGAGGATATATCGAAAATGGTGGTAGTGCCCTGCAGATCAATATGATCGATGTCGATACTCTGCGCGATGCCCAACGGCATCCTGAGAATTATAAATATTTACTGGTGCGGGTGACGGGTTACAATGCGTATTTCACCAGCATCGGCAAAGAATTGCAGGATGAGATCATTGCTCGCGAAACTCATCATTTATAAAGAAAAGGGGTAAAGAAGGATGGAATCTGATACTTTGACCGCGAATTATCTCCATTTGCAGCGGCTTTCCACCGAAGATGGACCAGGTATTCGCACCACAATCTTTCTAAAGGGCTGTACACTGCGCTGTGCATGGTGCCATAATCCAGAAAGCATATTGAAAAAACCTCATTTGCAGTGGCTTTCGCACCTGTGCATTGGCTGCAAAACATGTGTACTTTCCTGTCCGGGTGGCTGCATTTCCATGGAAAATGGTCAATTGCGTATAGACAATTCTAAATGCATTTTATGCGGAAAATGCGCTGAAGCTTGCCCTGCCAATGCTTTAGAATTGTTAGGAAAACACATCAATGTAAAAGAGTTGAGTGAAGAATTATTGAAGGACAGAGCATTTTTCGCGCAGTCCGGTGGGGGAGTAACCTTCTCCGGTGGAGAACCCACCCTGCAGCCTGAGTTTTGTGCAGAACTGATGAAAATTTTGAAGGGACAGGGCATCCATATTGCCTTGGATACCTGCGGACTGTCACCGCAAGCCAACCTGGAAATGATTTTGCCGTATACCGATCTGGTCATGTATGATCTCAAGCTGATGGATGCGCAAAAGCATGAACAGTTTACCGGTGCGCGCAACGAAAAGATTTTGGAAAATCTACGCTGGTTGGCAGAGATCATACGAAATGGATCCCAAGAACTGTCTTTATGGATTCGCACACCCCTGATCCCCAATGCCACAGCCAATAAAGAGAATCTGCAGGCAATTGCAAATTTTTTGAATCAACAGCTAGCTGATCTGGTGGAACGCTGGGAATTGTGTGCTTTCAACAACTTGTGCCGCGATAAATATGTACGACTTGGAATGGAATGGAAGTATCGCGATCAGGCTTTGATGGGCCAGGAAGAATTGGATGCCTGCCAGGAATGGGCGAGGCAGGTCTATCACAAACCGCAAACAGTACATGTTACGGGCGCTGCCCGTGTAGAAGAGTGAAAAGGATGAAAAAAAATGGTTGATATAACAAAATCCGATCAAGAATTCACGCAGGAAGATATCCGCGATCTCAATGTGGAACTGAAAGTTGGGGTACTGGGCACGGTTACATCGCAGGGGCTACCACATTTAACGCTACTTTCAAGCATTCAACCCTGTGCGCCGAAAATAGTAACATGGGGTCAGTTTACTGAGGGTATGAGCAAACAATATATCCTCGCGAATCCCAAAACCGGATTTTTGATCATGAGTTTGGGAAAGGAAGTGTGGCGTGGAAAAGCTATCTATCGCGAAAAACGCAAAGATGGACCGGAATATGATAATTACAACAACATGAACATGTTCCGTTACAATGCGTATTTCGGCGTGCATACGGTTTACTACATGGATCTGGTTGAATTGCACGGCAGGCAGCCCCTTCCGATGGGCAAGGTGATCAGCGCGGCTGTGGCATCCATGCTGGCACGCATGCTGGGAAAAAAGGACCGGCAAGCAGAGGCGCTCAACGCATGGGGACAGGCTTTGCTGAACAAAGTGGATAATCTGAAGTTCCTGGGATATGTAGATCAAGATGGATTCCCGCAGGTCATTCCGGTGGTGCAACTGCAGGTGCTGGATGCGAATCATCTCATTTTTGCGTTAGGCGCGTATGGGGATGAAATTCGAGCTATCCCACAGGGTGTACAGGTAGCCATGCTGGGAATGAGTTTCGATATGGAAGATGTGGTTACCCGCGGTACATATTTGGGCATCCGACATGTGGGCAGTGTG
>CAYLUJ010000142.1:0-2269 GCA_964386805.1 uncultured Pelolinea sp.
CCCAAAAATCGTAGATCCTTTTTTCGGTTGCTTGAAAGTCGTACGCTTTCGCCAGTTCAAATTCTGTCATTCATTCCTCCATTAGATAAAAAAAACCTTTCATCCAGAGGACGAAAGGACAAATCCTTGCGCGGTACCACCTCACTTCGCTTTGCTGCGCTCTTATCCGGAACCAGCATTCCGGCTGCGCTGTAACGGGCTCACCCGTGCTGGTCTACTCTCTTGCGGATTTCTTCAGCAAATCTCATCAAGCGACTTCGATCCATTCAATCCTGTGGAGGCTTTCAGCCAAGGCGCTCCTTCTCTACCAGGACGTCTGAATTTACTACTCTTCATGATCTTGACCCGATTATACAAACATCAAAAGGGTTTGTCAATTCAAAGAAAAAGAAGTGCAGAGAAGAATGGATACTGATAAGATTAAACGATATGAAGAAGACAATAAAAATTTTCCTGTTGATAGTTTTTCTTCTGGCAGCTTGTACTGCGCAAAATACTGCTACGAGTGAGACTGCAACCTCTACGCCAATAGAAGAGACAGTTACCCCTACAAGCAGCCCTACCCAAACAACCACTCCCAAACAAAGTTCGGGACAGGTGCTTACCTTTTGGCATCCATGGACGGGGATCAAAGCAGCCCGTATTGCAGCATTGGTGGAGGAATACAACGAATCCAACCAAGATGGAATAATCATTGAGGTTGTTGCAGCCGGGGACGAAGATTATCTGGTTTCGGAAATAACAGAAGCAATAGCAAATGATACGGTCCCAGATATTGTGGCAGCTCCCTCAGATTATCTACGTTCTCTCTATAGTGAGCAGGGATTATTAATGGAATTGGATGATTATATAAACAATGCAGATCTGGGAATTCCGGAAAACGAACAAAAGACGATCCCACCCTCATTTTGGAATCAAGATGTTATCAATGGTGTACGCTATGGAATCCCTGCTGAATATACGCTGCATTTTCTTTTTTATAACCAAACCTGGGCACAGGAACTGGGTTTTGAAAATGCCCCTACTACCTCCGAAGAATTTCTGAATCAAGCCTGTTCTGCTGCCAGCTACAACGCAAATGATACTGATGATGAAAATAACGGAACCGGTGGCTGGATCTACAACACCAGCGCGGTGACCATGTTAAGCTGGATGCAGGTGTTCGGCGGTGGGGAGATCCCCACGGAGACACAGCGCGGATTTGATTTCAACACTGAAGCCAATCAAGATGCATTGGAATTTCTGCGTACTATCTACCAACTGGATTGCGCATGGACCGGCAAAGAAGAAAACCCCTATCGCTATTTCTCCAAGCGCTACACACTTTTCTACAGCGGAACCACGGCAGATTGGTATCCACAGATCACCATGGATACATTGGAAGAGAATTCTGATGAATGGACCGTGATCGCTTATCCTGGCAATGAGGGAAGCCCGATCGTGAATGGGGAAAGTCTTTCTTTTGG
Organism: uncultured Pelolinea sp.; assembly: GCA_964386805.1. Classification (GTDB taxonomy): domain Bacteria; phylum Chloroflexota; class Anaerolineae; order Anaerolineales; family Anaerolineaceae; genus UBA4781. The sequence continues at coordinate 1,467 of CAYLUJ010000142.1, forward strand.
AATATTCCAAACAAGTTCGGAGAGGGAACAAGCTGCCTGGAATTTCATTCGTTGGATGATCTCCAATGATGTTCAAACAACGCTTGCGGAAGAGACGTTCAGTTTGCCGGTCAATCTGGCGGCTGCGCAGCCGTTAAGCGATTTTCTGGGTGAGAACCCAGCCTGGCAGCGTATCTTGACGTATTTACCACTCACCAGACCGACCCCAATGATTAGCGGGTGGAAATTAATAGGAAATTTGCTAGAGGATGCGGGTTGGCAATTATCGCTATACACCGTGAAGGAAGCCGATATTCCCACCATCCTAGACAATCTGGAAAGCATGGCAAACGAGGGGATTTATGGCAATTAAGGAAGCCAATGAAGTGATCATCTATACCGATGGTGCTTGCGATCCCAATCCGGGGCGAGGGGGGTGGGGAGCGATCGTGATCGAAGATGGGAAAGAAACAATCCTAAAAGGTCATGAAGCAGAGACCACCAATAACCGCATGGAACTCACTGCAGCAATCCAATCCATAAAGTCAATTAAAGAAAAAGAGAAAATGATCACGATCTATACCGATTCCCAATACCTGAAAATGGGAATCGAGGAATGGATGCCAGCTTGGATCGCTCGAAATTGGAAGCGAAAAGGTGGCGCACTGGCAAATGTCGATCTGTGGCAAGAATTGGCAAAGGAGATCGTGAACCGCAGCATTACCTGGAAATGGGTGCGCGGACATGCCGGGCATCGCTACAACGAACGAGTGGATAAAATTGCACGAGAGGCAGGAAGAAGAAAATAAAAAACAACAAAAACA
>CAYLUJ010000142.1:2279-4716 GCA_964386805.1 uncultured Pelolinea sp.
GACGACGGGATTCGAACCCGTGATGAGGGTTTTGCAGACCCTTGCCTTGCCAGCTTGGCCACGTCGCCAGATCGAGGGAATTCAATTATAAAGGGTTGGATAGGCCTTTGTCAACGACCGAAGAGCAATTGATCAAAAATACTTGTTTCAGTATCACTAAAATTCCAGAATCAGAATGAGGAAATCAGGTAATTTACAAAAAAGACATCACATCTTTGCGTGGTGCAGCAGCGGGGTTTTCACAATCCTTATACCCCAATGTGATCGCACAAACAAACCGATATCCCGAAGGGAACCCTAATTCTTTTTTCAGTTCATCATCTTTGTCTGCGGAAAAGAGAAGCTCTGGAGTAGCAATGATGCAGGAACCAATATGGAGTGATTCTGCTGCCAGCATGAGATTCTGGGCGGCTGCACCGCAGCTAACATCCACAAATTTATCGCTTGTGTCGCCTGAAATGAACACTACAGTGGGTGCATTGAAAAATGGATCAAAATTAGGATCCTCTGCCCTTTGGATAAGAAATCCTATCCCTGAATTATTCATGTTTTCTATAAGGATCTTTTTCAATTTCAAGCGCAGGGCAGGATCCTGAACGATCGAAAAATGCCAGTCTTGCAGGTTGCGCGCACTGGGGGCGTATATAGCTGCATTGAGGATTGTTTTCGTTTCCTGGCTGGTTATTTGCTGAGGTTTATATTGGCGAATGCTTCTTCTGCTGTAAATAATATCCATAGCCTTACCCATGACATTTACCACCTATCTTCAAGGAATAAAAGAAATTTTAGTCTAATCAAAGTGAAATCTCAAGATGAATGAGAAGGGAAAGAGAAGATGTTCTGGCAACTGCAGCAAAGATCTATGAATTTGAATCTGAAGATTACATAAAAAAGCAGCCGTTTTGGCTGCAGTAGAGAGCGGGCAACGGGGGTCGAACCCGTAAACCTCTTCCTTGGCAAGGAAGCGTTCTACCAATTGAACTATGCCCGCATAAGTGGGATGATTATATTCGGCTTTAAAAAAGTTGTCAACACTTGCATGGAAATTTGCAGTATGTTCTCTTTAACTTTTCCCCTGATGCTCTTATAATTACAACGTCGTAAGGATCAATGAAACATTGATATTGGCTTAAGCTGGAATTAATTCTTAATACTTGTTTCTCAAATCAGAGGAAATAGAAAGGGCGCAAATCATGAAATACTTGCGATTTCTTTTAAGCATAGGCATAATGGCAGTTTTGATTTCAAGCTGTCAAACACAAGTTACCACAAAGAATTCTACTGTTGAGAGTCCAACCTCTACTTCTACCCTCCCTGCTGAAGATAAAAATTCTCTAACGAATGAACCAACACCAGAGCAAGTCTCATTCGTTATCTCGCCTGAAAGTTGCAGCTTATCCAATGGTCCGTTACCTGCGTTATCCAATCCCGAAATAGTTTCATCAATACGCCCGGTGGATAATTCACTGGGGGGCGGAGCAGTGCAAAGCAAGGAATTTACCATTGAGTTGCTCTTATATTGTGACCCTGTTTTCAAGCCTGACCTTGATCAACCTTATTTCAGCGACATCAGCGGTTTGGCGATTTACTATAACTGGAAATATGATGCAGCGTATGACAGTGGGTTAATCAATGTGTATTTTGGAATTGATCCTGACGTTCAATGGCATAGTGGGGAAGGACCAACGACCAGTCAGGGGCATGTCTCCCAAGGACAAAGCACGGGTATCATTTTTCCTGCGGATGCTTCCTACGATTTTTCTACGCCAACGCTCTTGCGCTTCGTTTATATAATACAAACCCAATCCGGTCAATTATCCGGTGCAGCGCTTCAATTTGATGTTCAGCAAGGATCAGATGGTCTCCAGACATCGAATATATCTGTAGAACCTTTATCCGATGCTGAATTAACTGACTATGGTGAAATTCTGCCAACAGTTACTCCATAGGAAGTACCGTGAGCTTTACCCTTTCAATGAATGCCTTAGGATCAATGATTTTTTGCCCACTTTCGGATAAATATGCGGATTGACGTACGATTGTCAAAATTTGATTATTACTTAACTCAGGGTTGACCTGCCAGCCCATTGCCAGCACGCCTGCCAGATAGGGGGTGCTCCAACTGAGACCACCATATCCAGAAAATCGATAGATGAACTGAACTTCTCCATCCTTCATTCTTTCGGTCGCAGTAGTTCTTGAGGTGGGAATATTGATGCGTTCTGCAGGATGGCGGGTCGCAGGGTCCCAATTGGGGATACAACTTGCCATATTGTCAGGATCATTTAGATCATAGGTACACATCAGGGTGATTCCTTCTTCGAAGGTACAATCCAACACAAGGAGACCTGCTTCTGTCGCGCGCATATATGCAGCATTCCAGGCATGAACCTCCTATAAATTCCTGTGATCGGTAACCCGTTTCGCCTTGCCCTCG
>CAYLUJ010000143.1:0-4657 GCA_964386805.1 uncultured Pelolinea sp.
CGAAATATCCATAAAAAAACTGGTCAAGCTGACAGCCCAGATATTGCGCGGTAAATCTTTAATTTGTGGTTTTCGAACAGAATTCATTGTTTTTTCTCCATAAAGACAACTTTTTTACCTATGTTTCGTTATATCTGTAGACTATTATAAAATCTAGTATGATTGAAAGTAAGAGTTATTAATAAGGAGAAAATAATGAAACTGATCATTCGGTGGATTGCTACATCCCTGGCATTATTTGCAGCCGCTTATTTTGTCCCCGGAATTCATGTGGAAAGCCCGGAAGCCTGGAAAATCTTTGCAGTCATGGCGATCATCCTGGGTCTGATGAATGCGGTAATTCGACCCATTCTCAAAGTACTATCTTGCCCGCTCATCGTTTTGACGCTGGGTTTGTTCGTGATCATCATCAACGCAGTATCCTTCATGCTTGCCAGCAATATCGCCGTAAACTGGTTCCATGTTGGGTTCTATGTAGATGATTTTTGGGCTGCTTTGCTGGGTTCTTTGATCGTCAGTGCTGTTTCCATTTTCGTCAACATGCTGATCAAAGACGAAAGAGCTTGAGGTTTTAATCGCTCTGAAGATAAACAACCATATTTCCCAGCACACCCCATGAATTCAGAAAATATTCGGTGGGGATATCGTAGAATTTGCCATTATTCATATAGCGAATTGTTTCGTTCGTGTAACCAGTTACAATAACCACATGTTCATACGCAGCTACGATGGTGGTGTTGCCCTGTGAATCAGTATATTCGTAGGGCACCCCACCCACACAGTTCCCGATCACCCAGGCGATCACCGGTCGATTCGCTGCAATTTCAGCCTTCAATTGTTCTAAAGTAAATCCCTTCACACCCTGAGCGTTCATTCCATACCGCTCTCGTAGAACCTCTGCCACCGGTTCTGCATGCACTCCATACGCATAAGGAGGAACCTGCCCCCACGGGCCTTCGACACTACCCACAAAACCGAGATCGGGGTTATCAGATTGAGGGAGCTGGTACTGGAAATTAAATTCATTGATTGCTATTCCAAAAAAGGCAGCCCAATCCATGGTAGCCGAAGCCTCGCAGCCGATCGCAAAATACTGGCGATGCCCCAAGATATTGTAAATATGATATTCCACGGGTAATTTCTGATTGGAAGAATCATCCATGATTGTGGGAGTCTCCGGCAGCACTTCTTGCGTTATCTCAATAGAGTATGTATTTTCTTCTGCATCTGCCTGACTGGAAACCGACGGGGTCTGGGTAAGCACGATCTGCAAAGCAGTCAGGGTTCGGGCAACCTGTTCCTCAATCGAAAGAGTAGGGGTGGCAGGTTGTTGGGATGACAACTGCATATTGCAGGCAGGTAGAAAAATTGAAAAAGAGAGAAGAATTAGAAGTAAGGTTCTCTCTTTTTGCAGAATTTGTTTCACTGGATGTATCCGAATTCGATCATTAAAGTCATGGAAGCATATCTTTGAAAAATCTTATCGCCCGTCCCCAAAAAGGTTGTATTTGTACATTGAAAAACAATCACTTCGGAATGGGCGATTTAATGAATATATTTTCTTACTGTCCCGTTTCATTGTCCGAAGCGCGTTTTTTCTTTAATTCGTCCAGGATGACATTAAACTCTTTTCTTTCCAAAGGATAACGCAGAGCAAAAACAATACCGATGATCAAGAGCACAGCCGGAATAGGTCCTATCAAAACTCGGATACCATTCAGCGCAGATTGAGGTTGTGTTGTTGAATTGGGAATATAGTTCGTTATTTCCAGAACAAATGCAGTTAATGGTATCGCGATGGATGAAGCCACCTTCGCCATTAAAGTAACCAGTGAATAGAAGACACCCTCATGGCGTTCTCCTGTATTCAATTCGCCATATTCAATTGCATCCGGAATCATTGCCCAGGGCAAAACATGTGCTGCTGAAACGCCGATGCCGGCGATGACACACAAAGCCATAACCCAGACAGTGGAAGAACCCGCGCTCAGGCTCATCAATAAAAGCTGTGCAACTGCCCAGAAGGAAATCCCGATTGCATAGGCTTTGCGTTTATCCAGTTTTTTAGAAACCCAGTTCCATAACGGCAGGGCGATGATGGCAGTGATGAAAATCAACCCCATCAAGATATCGCTCATCGATTCTTTTTCAAGCACGTATTTTACATAGTACAGCAATACGGTCTGCACAACATTCATGGAGGTCCAGGTTGCCAGGTAAACAACCGCACCCAACACAAATGGTCTATTCTTTAAGGCAATTTTGATGGAATTAAAAATATCTGGCTTTTTATATTCTGCCTCCACTTTTTTTTCTTTGGTCTTCAGAAAAATGAAAAAAAGAGGGATTGCGCTTAACACTCCAAATAAAATACCCATGGAGAAAACCCGATTGGAATTTTCAGGTGAAAAACTCTTCACAAACATTAAAGGCAACGTAAATGCGACCAATCCCCCGATGATGTTGTACACCATACGGTAGGAGGTCAATGAAGTTCTTTCATCATAATCATCCGTGAGATCGGGAGTGAGTGCAAAATAGGGCATGAATACAAAAGTTTGGGCGGCATCGTAGAGAATATATGCCAGGGCAAAATAGACCGCCAGAGCAGTTTGATCGGTGAAAGCCGGCTTATACCACAACATGGCAAACGTGACAGCAAAGGGAACAGCTCCAAAGAGCAAGAAAGGACGCCGCCGACCCCAGCGAGTTTTTGTACGATCTGAAATATTTCCAATCAGAGGATCATTGATATAATCCCAGGTGCGCCCAATGAGAATGGCAACCCCCGCTACAGCCGGTGATATTCCAACCACATCAGTCAGGAAAAGCAAAAAATAAGCAGCGATGATCGAATTGGTCATGCTATAGCCAAAATCACCCGATCCGTACACTATCTTTGTCCAAAGCGGTATCTTTTTTTGCATGGTTATTTCCTTTTGTAACTGAGAATTTATTCCAATGAGGTTTATTCTAATTGAAAAAAGGTTTTTTGTTAAAAACATCCCAATCTAGATTTCACATTTGTGACATAATTAACAATATTTGGAGCCTCTTTTGCAGTCTTAACAATCACATAATAGACAAAATTGAGGTTGTTGATCAAATGCCCTCCGAACAATTACCTCAACGCCTAGCAATGCCTCCTGAATAGGGGGCATTGCTAACAAATACTACGAGTTAAATTCGTAGAATTTAAAAGGTGGCAGAGCAAGAACAATTCATCCAGATTTTAATGAAAATATGATTGTTAAGGCTCATTAGAAGAAAACGCGGGTAATCTATTATCATGATCCTTTTAGTCGCCGTCGTCGCAGGTTTAGTTGCAGCTCTCATTCGTTCATGGATACGCCACGAGAAATTTGTTTCTTTTAATATTCAGGCGGTCTGGCTGGTTTTCGCAGCTTTCCTCCCTCAATATCTGGCTTTTTCTCTTCGGGCAACCCGAGAACGTATTCCTGATTCCTGGATTCCATTCCTTCTAATCGGATCTCAATTGTTATTGCTCATCTTTGTTTGGATCAATCGAAAGAAACCAGGTATGTGGGCAATGGGAATTGGATTACTTTTGAATTTTCTTGTGATCGTCCTGAACCATGGTTTCATGCCCTTAAGCCCGGAAACAGCCCAAAAATTGATCGAGCCAGGGGTCACCGTACCGCTCACCATTGGCGAGCGAGTGGAGTTCGGGAAAGATATTCTACTTCTTACTAAAAATACAAAATTATGGTTTCTTTCGGATATTTTTCTTGTTCCACAGTGGCTGCGATACCGTGCAGCGTTTAGCATTGGCGATATATTCATCAGCGTTGGGGCATTCCTGTTTCTTTGGTCATTGGGTGGTTCCTCCCAACGCGAATCAACGGAGGTAAAAAATGCTGAGAACATTTAATTTCACACCGACTTTTCCTGTAAAACAAAACCAAAACACCGAGATAAGCCGTATTTTAAGTGCTGCGGTGATCAGCGAACCATTTTGTCAATTACTTTTGAATTCCCCGACTCATGCCATCGAATCAGGGTTTCACGATGAGTATTTCAATGTGAATGCGCAGGAACTGGCAAAAATAGAAGCCATCCATGCATCAAACCTGGTGGATTTCGCCACCAAAATAACCAATTTCTAATTTCAAAGGAGAAAAACATGAAAAACCTAACCAACAAACTCAGTGTATTTGCCGGGCAAAAAGGACAGCTTATCTTAGCTATCCTCACCATCGCCTTGTTCGTCCTGGCTGCAGGCGCCCCCAATGCCACCCTTGGCATCGGTCGATAATCAAACCTTTAGGAGTATTTAACATGCTTAAGAAAATCGAAAATTATAGCTACAACAAAACCACCCGCGATATGGAATACAGCCGCCTGCTCTCCGCTGCTGTCATCAACCGCAGCTTCTGCAATATGCTGCTTTCCGATCCTTCCAAAGCCATCACGAATGGCTACAGCGGTGAAAAATTCAACCTCAGCAAGGAAGCCGAAGAAAAAATTACCACCATCCGCGCCACCTCGCTGCAGGAATTCGCTGCCAAATTGGCCGCACTCTAATCAATAAACAATAAGGAGAAATACCATGAAAAACCTAACCAACAAACTCAGTGTATTTGCCGGACAAAAAGGACAGCTTGTTTTAGCCATCCTCACTATCGCTTTGTTCGTG
>CAYLUJ010000144.1:0-4547 GCA_964386805.1 uncultured Pelolinea sp.
AAGGATTCTTTCGTATCCATTGAAAAAGCTCAGCGCCAGATCGAATTCGCACCCCGCTACTCAAATAAAGATGCCATGATCCGCAATTATCGCTGGTATCTGGCAAATAAGGATAATTTCAACGGCGAAGAAGGCGTCAGCCACCGTGTACCCTGGAAACAAAAAGCCTTGAAATGGGCTAAGATTTTTTTCTAGAATAGTATTCGAGAATGAAACCAGTTTATCGACCTCCTGCCTATCAATTTCTATCTTACCTGCAACGCAATAACGAAATACATGCAGGGGAGAATACGGTTCTAGATTGTGGCGCAGGTGGAGTGATTCCCCCACTTGGGCTTTTTTACGAATATGGGTTTACAACATATGGCATTGACGTCTCCAATGACCAAATAGCTCTCGCGCATACATTTGAAATTAACCAAAAAATGGATTTGAACATCCAAAAAGGAGATATGCGTGCAATTTCTTTTCCAGATGATTATTTTAATTTTGTATTTGAATTGTATTCAATAGTTCACCTTTCTAAAGACGATGTTCAAAAAACTCTTTCCGAGATGTCTAGGGTTCTCAAACCTAATGGAATTTGTTTTGTCAGTTTTATGTCAACAGATTGTTGGCCAATGGATGGAAAAGAAGAAAAACCAGGGGAATTCCATTGCAAAGAAAATGGTCAACCGGTTATCCATTCTGTTTTCAGCGATGCGGAAGCATTGCGTTACTGTAAAAATTGGCAGATTTTACATATGGTCAAACAATCTCTACTTTCACCGAATGAAGTTGCCCATATGACTGTGACAGAATGGGAAAATTATTATTCCGAAAATGAGTTGGCAATTGATCGGCAAGAATGGATGAAGATGTATCCTCAACGATTGGAACGCTGGAAAAATGTTCACATCTTTTTTATCCTGCGAAAAATATAACCTTGATTTCTCTGAATTAAAAAGATTTATCCCTTAGCAAATCATCCTACCAATCCAAACACCAGCATGATCCCAAAAATGGAAATGAGCGCTCCCAAAACCGCTCTCCAGCTTAACTTTTCACCGCGTAATGCTGCCATCGGGAGTATAAAAATGGGGCTGGTGGAAAGCAGCGTTTGGGTAATCCCCGCCGGGGCGCCCTGCACTGCCAGCTGCTGCAGCCACAAGCAGATATAGGTACCGATGAAAGCGGTCAACCCTAATAATTTCCAGGTCTTTTTTCGGTCCACCGAGTTTTGCCATTTTCCCAGAGGCTGCCGGCTGGCAACTGCCCAGATCAATGTGAAAAGCACCCCAGCAGTCAAACGCAGCGCCGCGCTTTGCAATGAGGTGATCACACCATCGCTCATGGCGGAACGCGAAAGCACTAATCCGATCGCTTGACCCAGAGAAGCCAGCACTCCCATGAGAATGCCTCTTCTCAAGATTTTCGGGTCGCGTTGGATTTTTTCCTGGGGAGTACGTTCCGTAACCACCCAGGCTACTCCACCCACGGTAACAAAAATGCCGATCCAAGAAAGCAGGTTCAAACTCTCCCCTAAGAAAATCCAGGCGATCAGGGCGGTTATGGGTGGTGCCAGGGCAAATAACAGCAGCGCCCGCCGTGAGCCGATATCTTTCAGCCCCGCGTAATAAGCAGTATCTCCCAATCCAATGCCGATGATTCCACTCAAAAGCAGCATGGAAACTTCTGACCAGGGTAGAGCATGGTAGTCTTCCCCCAGAAGAAATGATGTGCTTACCAAAAGCAAGATGGCAATCGCACCTTTGACAATATTCAATTCTTTTGGTGGAATACTTTTGGCGATTATTTCCAGCATGAATGATGAAAACGCCCATAGAATGGCTGCCAGAATGGCATATCCTCCGCTAATCAATGCAGGCATGCTTGAATGAATTCTCCTGATGAAAAATGAATTTATTTAATGGAGCGAGTATATCATGCTCATCGCAGAAGTGTGATCTTTATTTTGTTTTCAAAGCTTTTAAAGCTGCTGCAATCTCTCCATTGGCGAGGTGAACTAGCGCTCTGGCTGTTTTTTCCGTAAAATACCCATCACTCAAATTGGTGAGATTTTGCAGTGGCATTTCAAGCATGATCTTTTCTACCATCCGGTTGTGCATTGTATTATCCCCTGCACTGGTTTGTTTTTTAAATTCTCTTTTCAAGATAACAAACACCAGTTTTCCTAGGAGTGTAGCTCGAAAATCCGCTAACGGTGTATTGAGCGTCAGTCTTTGTTGTTTTGCGGAGTGATTCTCTGGCAAGGGTTTCCCATATAGAGCTTGAAAATCACCTCTATCAAAATGATTATCTTTTAAGGAAATATAGGATGAAAATTTCACAGGTTTCGCTAATTTTCCTGCTCTACTTTCCTGACCGATCCAGATCGTCTGCGCTAATCTCAGGTCTTTGGATGAAGCACCTATATGGATCAGGTATTCACCAGGAACGATATCCCAGGTTTTCTTTTGTACATCATAATATGCAAAGGATCGCTGATTTAAATGAAAAATAATCTCCTTTGATTCTCCGGGTTTGAGGGCTACCTTCACAAAGTCTTTCAATTCGCGGATAGGATAAAATCCGGATGGATCGGCATGTCCGATATAAAGTTGGACGATTTCTTTTCCTTCCCGCTTTCCGCTATTGCGAATGGTGCAGTTTACTTCTACTTCTTCACCTGGTTCGATCTTCTTTTTACTGATCTTCAAATCTTCATATACAAAGTTGGTATAACTCAATCCATAGCCAAAGGGGAAAAGTACATCCTGATCAGCTTTGTCATAATAGCGATAACCTACATAGATGCTTTCCCTGTATTCAACAATTTGCGGACCGCCCGGGTAATTCGGGTAGGAAGGGTTATCTTCCAGTTTCAGTGGAAATGTTTCCGCCAATTTGCCACTTGGATTCGCAATACCGAATAACACATCCGCAATCGCACCTCCGCCCGCTTGCCCGCCCAAATAGGCTTCGACAATCCCTTTCACATTCTCCACCCACGGCATTTCAACTGGTGAACCGTTGCTCAATACCACCACAATATTGGAATTTACTTTCATTAATTCTTTTATGATCTGATTTTGATTCTCCGGCAGCCGCATGTCTTCACGATCGATACCTTCCGTTTCATAATCTTCCGGCAATCCGAGAAAAACTACCACCGCCTGCGCTTGCTTGGCTGCTGCGCAGGCTTTCTGCACCAGATCTGGACGAACAGCAGAATCTTCCCGCAAAAATCCTTCAGCATAAATAATATTCCCAGGATTTGAAGTGAATCGCAGCATCTCGTTATATGTGCAATCCAATCGGGTAGGATTCATCACTGAACTGCCATAACCCTGATAGCGTGGCTTTTTAGCGAAATCACCGATCACAACGATCTTCTGATCTGGATTTAGCGGCAGAATTTTGTCGCTGTTCTTCAATAATACAATGCACTTCGCAGCAGCTTTTCTGGCAAGCGCATGGTGCTTCTGGGAGTCATAGCGAAAATCAGCTTGCTTATTTTTATCACCCATAAAGATCAACCTCAATAAACGCACCACGCTCTGATCAAGAATGGCTTCATCCAGTTCTCCGTTTTGAACAGCTTGAATGATCTTGTTGTCATTATCACGATTCCCGCCAGGCATTTCCAGATCCAATCCAGAGGATAATGCATCCACACGCTGGTTCACCGCTCCCCAATCTGACATCACCAGTCCGCGGAAACCCCATTCATCCCGTAGAATTTCAGTTAATAAACGCTGGTTCTCACTGCAGTAATCCCCATTCAATCGGTTATACGCGCACATGACGGTCCAGGGTTGCGCTTCTTTTACAGCTTTTTCAAAAGCAGATAAATAGATCTCGCGCAATGCACGTTCGTCTATCACAGCATTGATGGACATTCGCCGGTATTCTTGATTATTGGCAGCAAAATGCTTTAGAGAAGTTCCAATTCCTTTGCTTTGTACCCCTTGGATATGGTTGATGGCCATTTCTCCGCTGAGATAAGGATCCTCGGAAAAGTATTCAAAATTTCGCCCGCATAATGGAGAACGTTTGATATTTGTCCCCGGACCGAGGATGACACTGACTTCTTCCTGCAGGCATTCTTCTCCTAGTGCATTCCCAATTTCAAAAAGCAGTTCCCGATCCCAACTGCATGCCAACGCAGAAGCGGTGGGAAAACAGGTTGCCGGGTAACTGGGTACAAAAGCTTGACCACCAGCAGATGGCTGCTCTTTGCGCAGCCCATGCGGTCCATCCGCCACCATGATGGATGGAATGTTCAAACGCTCCACCGGCTTGGTATGCCAGTTGTCCAATCCGGAGCATAAGCGCGCTTTCTCTTCCAGTGTCATTTTTGATAGAATGGTTTGAATATCCATTACCTCAGTCTCCTCTGCAACAAGGTAATTATATAATCACGATTTCCTATTTTCAAAACAGAATCTGCTATGGTTTAGAAAGATATTTTTTGCAGTTCCAATTTCGGGTAGATCTGCCCCGGCGCCGGTGGCATGGGGTTATATACCCATTCCACTTCCAATACGCCGCATTTCACACCGCCC
>CAYLUJ010000145.1:0-1732 GCA_964386805.1 uncultured Pelolinea sp.
AATCCTTGCAAGCTCAAAGAGCTCCATATCAATAGGTTTTGTTTTCCCCACAACTTCTTTTAGGGGAGTAGTCTGTAATGCATTATTCACCCACCCTACCAGAACCCCATACTCTCCTTTTGCCAGACAATCAACAGCTCCTGCCCCCAACCGGCTTCCCAAAATACGATCCTGCGCACTGGGTGAACCGCCACGCTGGACATGTCCGAGGATGGTAACGCGTAGAGCAAATCCAATCTCCTCATTATGCTCTTCAAAATACTCAGCCAATCTTGTGGCATTATATTTGGCACCTTCTGCAACTACCACAATAGCGTGCGATTTGCCGCGTTCATATGCTTTTGCCAGAACGTCTACTATTTCTTCCGGGTCAACATCGATCTCCGGTAAAGTTACAGTTTCTGCACCACCGGCGATAGCTGCCATCAATGCCAGGTAACCACAATTTCGTCCCATCACTTCCAACAAAAACGCACGTTGATGCGATGAGCCGGTTACCTTCAAACGGTCAATGGCTTCCAGTGCGATATTTAATGCAGTATCGACTCCAATGGTGATATCAGAACCCACCAGATCGTTATCAATGGTTGAAGCAACCCCCACAACCGGAAAACCCATTTCCGAAAGATAATAAGAACCGGTTTGTGATCCATTTCCTCCGATTACCACCAGCCCTTCAATTCCATTCCCATTCAGAGCACGCAAGGCTTTCTTTCTACCTACCTCTGTCTTAAACTCCTCGCAACGGGCGCTTCCTAAGATAGTTCCGCCTTTCTGGATGATTCCACCCACATCGCGCGGACCCATTGGAATTAATTTCCCTTCGATCAAACCAGAATACCCAAGGGGTACCCCATATACCTCAATTCCTTTTTGCGCACCCGTTCTTACAACAGCCCGGATAGCTGCATTCATTCCAGGAGCATCTCCACCACTCGTTAATACTGCTATTTTCTTCATAGCCAACTCCAGATTTAAAAATCAATGAATTCTAACATAGTCATATCATTTTCTATATAATTTTATGTCCTTCTTAACTGGTAATTCTATAGGTTTTCTGGTTCAATTGTTTTTTACAATATCACAAGATAAATATATGAAAATGATAGAAAAAAACAACCGTATTCAAGTACATCCAATCCTTACAGTTAATCGTGAAAAAAAGATTTTTTTTACATGGGGGAACCAATCTTGCATAGGTTTTGAAAATGAAACCATCGCTTCAGCTTTGATCGCAAATGGTATTCATATTTTTCAACACCACCATAAAGATCATTCCCCACAAGGTTTATATTGTGCCAATGGGCAGTGTTCACAATGTCTGGTTTTGGTAAATGGGTACCCGCAAAAAGCCTGTATGGAACCCATCCGCGAGGGGATGCAAATCCTACCTCTGGATGGTTACTATACTCTACCGGCAGATGTCCCCAATACTGTTCATTTCCCAATCGTCCATAAACACATCAAAGTAATGATCATTGGAGCCGGTCCCGCTGGTCTTTCTGCAGCAATCGAACTCGGGAAACAGGGAATTGAAACATTGCTTGTAGATGACAAGAATCAACCCGGTGGCAAGCTAGTTCTCCAAACTCACCGCTTCTTTGGATCGAAAGAATTTGTCTATGCAGGTACGCGCGGGATCGATATTGCTAAGCATCTTTCAGCTGAACTGGGGCAGTATCCATCTATCGAAACATGGTTAAATTCCCCCGCTGTAGCTGTCTTCAGCGAT
>CAYLUJ010000145.1:1742-4511 GCA_964386805.1 uncultured Pelolinea sp.
AGACAACCGGCAATATGCTCTCATTGAACCAGATATTCTCATCATTGCTACCGGTGCTCGTGAAAAATCATTGCGTTTTCCTGGAAATACATTACCCGGTATCTTTGGCGCAGGTGCTTTTCAAACCCTGCTCAACCGTGATCTGGTTATCCCTGGGCAGACCTTTTTTGTGGTCGGGGGAGGAAATGTTGGATTGATTGCCGCTTATCACGCTCTTCAAGCAGGCATTCAAATTGCCGGTCTGGCCGAGATACTGCCGCAATGTGGGGGGTATAAAGTCCACCTTGATAAGATCAAACGATTGGGTGTGTCGATCTACACTTCCCACACCATTTTGCAAGCCAATGGCACTGACCATGTAAACTCTGTAAAAATTGCCAAAGTCGATGACCATTTTCGACCAATTGCCGATTCTGAAAAAATAATTACTTGTGGCGGGGTCTTGATTGCAGCAGGACTGAATCCTGTGGACGAATTTCTTCACCAGGCGCAGGAATTCGGTTTTAAAGTATTTGCTGCTGGAGATGCAGAAGAGATCGCTGAAGCCTCCGCAGCTATCGTGTCGGGTAGAATAACTGCCAAAAAAGTTCTGTCTGAAATTCAAAATGTTCCTTTTTCAAGTATTGAAATTGACAACCTAAAAAAATTCAAACAAGTCCTTTCATCGAAGCCTGGGTCGATCCGTGAATTGAAAATTTCGTCTGCGCCCGCAGGTATCAAACCAATATTTCACTGCACCCAAGAGATCCCTTGTAATCCCTGCTCAGGTCTGTGTGCTCAGCATCTGATCCGAATTCCAGCAGATGATATTCTGTCAATTCCTGACTTTATTGACCCCGATGGGAAATGCACTGGTTGCACGCAGTGTGTGATCGGCTGCCCCGGTTTAGCCATCACGCTGGTTGATTATCGCAAGGATGCACGCTTTCCGATGGTGACTCTCCCTTGTGAACTTATCGTGAATAAAGATGAGATCATTGGACAATCTTTCCCTGTGACAGAACAGGAAGGTCGAGTTATTGGAATGGCTGAGATTGTTCACGTTATACAATCTCCCAAAATGGATCATACTTCGCTAATAAAATTAATTGCGCCGATTGAAATTGCAGAACGAATCGCAGGCATTCAATTGGGAAAGATGGCTGTAAGTAAGAACGAGAATAAGAATAAAAATGCTGAAAAGCCAGGAACCATTATCTGTCGCTGTGAAAGGGTCTCTGAAAAGGAAATCCGTGACTTAATACGAAGCGGTGTTCACGATCTGAATCTAATGAAAGCTATTACCAGAGCTGGGATGGGAGCTTGTGGTGGGAAGACCTGTGAATCTTTGATTTTACAGATCATGCGCGAAGAAGGTGTTTCACAAGAAGAAATCGTCCCTCTTTCGAAGAGACCTCTTGCTATGGAGATAACTTTAAGTACTTTCATTGAAACGGATGCAAGGTGAATCAGATAATCATGAATCATGAAACTTTCGATGTAATTATTATCGGTGCAGGTTCCATTGGCGTTCCAACAGCTTTCTTTCTTGCGAAAGCCGGTGTAAAAGTGCTTGTTTTGGATAACAAACCCAGCATCGGTCAAGTTTCCAATAAAGCTGCCATCGGTGGAATTCGAGCAACCCATTCCGATCCATCCAAAGCCTGGCTATGCCAGCGCAGTCTTCAAATCTTCTCCACCTGGAAAGAAACGTATGGCGATGAAATTGAATGGAAAAAAGGTGGGTATGTCTACGCCGTCTATCGAAAAGAAGATGAACTAAGTTTAAAATCACTTCTGGTGAAACAAAAAGCATGGAAGATGAATATTGATTGGCTTGATGCACATACGCTTTTAGATATTGTCCCTGATCTGAATCCAGTAAATCTATTAGGTGGTACCTATTCTCCGGATGATGGACATGCTTCTCCTCTTCTTTCCCTGTTTGCTTTTTATAAACATGCCAGCGCCTTAAAAGCTACATTTCATTTTAATGAAGTAGTAACCGGGTTCACAAAACAAAATGAGAAGATCGTTGGTGTACAAACGATGCAAGGTCACTATTCTTCGGAAACTATCATTAACGCTGCTGGTGCATGGGCGGGTGAATTGGGAAAGCTGGCAGGGGTACATATTCCAATCAATCCCGAATCGCATGAAGCCGGCATAACCGAACCCGTTCAAACCTTTATAGATCCGATGATCGTGGATATTCGCCCCATGGGAATCACATCGAATTTCTACTTCTATCAACATGCTACCGGACAAATTCTATTTTGCTACTCACCAGAACCACCCATTCAAGGCTTCGATACAAGAGTTACATCTGACTTTCTTCCTATGGCAGCCAAACGGCTACTTATGCTCATCCCACGACTGCAAAATATCCGCGTCCGCCGAACCTGGCGTGGTCTTTATCCAATGACCCCTGATGGGTCCCCATTCCTGGGTTCTATCCCAGATTTGCCTGGTATGATCCTGGCAGCAGGAATGTGCGGTCAGGGTTTTATGTTGGGACCAGGCGTCGGGGAATTATTGGCAGCCACTATCACCGGAACTGCGGGTGAAACACAGCAAGATATCCTCCAGAATCTTTCTTTTTCAAGATCCATTTCCCATGTAGAGATGTTAAAATAATCCAATATTATTTCAATTAAGGATTTTCAATGGAACAAGATATGGTATTTGTACCTGTTACTAAACTTTATGATTTCATGCTCTCTGTATTTATAAAAGCCGGGGTTCCAGAAGAAGACGCAAAGACCTGTGCGGACGTGCTTATTAAATCTG
>CAYLUJ010000146.1:0-3435 GCA_964386805.1 uncultured Pelolinea sp.
TAAAAGATGCAATGTTCCTGTAGTGCCTGAAACCTGTTTTGGCAATATCAGCAACCCGCCCGTCAATGATCACACTGGTATCCACCAGGATGGAACAATCCTTATTCCAGCCTGATGTAGAGGATTTCTTGGAGGAGCCTGATTTCTTTTCCCTGCGGGAGAAGGAAAACAGTTCACGAATTTCTTCTTGTTTCGAAACACTGATGGTGATGCCAAGATAAGCAAATAGAATCAGCGCAAAAATGATTAGAATACTGTTCAGGGGTGCCGGTAGTACACCAATAGGAATGGAAATCAGAGCCGCAATGATCAATCCAACGATCAAGCCAACCATGGCGATCAACAATGTTTGACCGGGTGTATCCTCAAGGCTTTTACGGATTGCCTGGATGGGATAGATGGTCATATAAGGGGATACAAAAAAACCGAGAGCTCCCAGTACTACGCCTCCAATGATCATGGCATAACGTAGTTCGATTTCTTGTATTCCGAAGTTTTTTACAACAAAATTCCCCAAATAAATGCCTAATAAAGAAAATAAAACCAGTCCGGAAAACCGGATAATAAGTACAATATTTTTTTGGTTCTTCATGAAAATGTCCTTTCGGGTATTGTTAAAGTTCAGTACAAATTATGGGAAAAATCCTAGAAACATAGTAACATAGCGCCGAAATGTAGTCAATTACAGAATTGAAATCTGATAGTTTTCTTACAATACTTCCAATCCAACAGTTTCGATCCGTGGAGTAACATAGACTGCTCCTCATTTGACAACCCAAAACGCACATGCTACAATTCGAAACTACCCGCCCCCATTGTCTAGCGGCCTAGGACGTGGCCCTCTCAAGGCCAAAACAGGGGTTCGAGTCCCCTTGGGGGCACACGAATTACTCTCCTTTGGGAGAGTTTTTGATTTAATGATTCCCGTCTCGCTCCTGTGAACAATGGCAATAGCGACCTCAAGCAAGATCTCCATAGAGAATCCGAAAGGGGTATTTCGGGCATATATTATCAGCAAGGTTTTTTCATGGGAATGATATGGATTTAGCCAAAACTTAATAACTAATCTGCAAGGGATCTTGTCTGTATAAATTACCCTGGTGAGAATAATAGAGATCTGCTGTCAAAAATTCGCAATCGGTTAGTCGACCGGTGTAAACGTAGATCGACCCCGCTGTTCTATTGTTTGTATGTGGTTCTCGTGCAGAACGAGAGTTTTTTATCACTTATCCCCATCATTTTCGGTGGCAAGTCAGTAGAAATTTACAAAATAATCCTACGAAATGAGATTAAAAGCGGTAGCTGAGAAATTTTTAATTTTCTCTGACCAGGAAAACAATAAAGGAAAGAACCGTTTACTCATCTTTTTTTTAATTTCTTTGACTCTTCATAGAACGCCTGGAGTTGTTGCCAGTGATTGTCAATTGTTTGCTTCCCTAGCAGAGTGATGTTTATTGTGGTATTGGGGCGATTATTTGCATAACCTTTAATAATCTGGATCATCCCACCTTCCTCAAGCTTTGAAAGATGATTTGAAAGATTTCCCATCGATAAACCTGTAATTCGTTGGAGAAATGTAAAATCGGCACTCTGAACTGCAGATAGCGCTGTCATGATGGAAAGGCGGGCGGGTTCGTGGACTAGACGGTCAAGATTTGCAAGTTCTTCAAATACACTAGTCATGGCTGGACTCTTTCGGTAAAGCTCGAATAAAGTAATAATGTGAAATCAAACCGGAAATAATCATTACAACCCCAGTGACCATAAACACTGCCAGTATTTCAACCCGTATCCCAATTTGGAACCACCAACCGTCAAAACCCAATGCGGGGGAAATACTGATAATTGCGATGATCAAACTACAGAACAGCGTAAGAATGGTGAGAGGTTTGTACCAGGCGTGAGCGAAATACACCATCCTAAAATAATCCACCATCATTGCGACAGCCAATACCAATCCAATTGCACTGAAAGGTAGGTGCGCACCATTATCCAGCCAGACAGCTACGAGCGCGATTGCCACACCAACGACTACTGTGAAAAATTCTATCCGGCGGGTATGGGAGGTTGCTAAAACGTCACCAAATGTTTTTCTGTAGTATCGATCGATCAAGAAATTCAATCCCAGGCAAACTAGCCCACATAATACTGGCAGTAGATAATTTACAATCGAACCTTTTTGCTGGTTTGCCCATAAGGTAACTAGAAATGCAAAAAGTCCAACTGGAATGGCGCGCAACCCCTGCAGTCGAGTATAGTTCACGGCGAGGAAACGAATTTTGGTGATTTCAGAAATTGAAGAAGTGTCCATTTTTTTATAATCCTTTTCGCAGATAACTTTTCATTACAAACTAATTATTATTATAAACTTATTTTAATTAATGTCAATAGATAACAAGAACACTATGCGCGCGAAATTTAGAAGAAATCCTCAAACCGTTTAATAAACAGGAGAGTATTTCGTTTGTCAGAGACGATGCTTGACATACCTATTTCCAGGTGATACAGTGATACATTGTAGGAATATGACCAGATCACCATTTTTATTAATCTTCATAAGGTGAAGGCTGGTCTGTTTTTTTTCATGCAGGAAGCATTGATGCATTGGAAAAAATCATAGTTCTTTATAGGAGAAATTTTATGAATATTATCGAAGCGAATCATCTCACCAAGTATTATGGAAAAGCCAGAGGTATCATCGATGTATCTTTCCATGTCGATCAGGGAGAGATCTTTGGTTTCATTGGACCCAATGGGGCTGGAAAATCAACCACCATCCGCTTGTTTTTATCTTTGATCTACCCCACCAAGGGAGATGCAAAAATCTTCGGTAAGGATTGCATCAAGTTCGGTCCCGAGATCAGACAAAAGATTGGTTACCTGCCGTCAGAAGTTTTTTATTATGAAGGTATGAAAGTCCTGGACCTGTTGCAGTATTCCGCCAGTTTCTATAAAAAAGACTGCTCGAAACGGCTGTATGAACTGGCGGATCTCATGGAACTCGACCTGAAGAGAAGGATCGATGATCTCTCTTATGGAAATAAAAAGAAGGTCGGGATCGTGCAGGGTCTGCTGCACCAACCCGATCTGATCATCCTGGATGAACCCACCGCCGGACTTGACCCGTTGATGCAGCAAAAATTCTTCAATCTGATTCGTGAAGAGAATAAAAGGGGAGCGACCGTCTTCTTCTCATCTCATATATTAGGGGAAGTGCAAAGAATGTGCAACCGGGTTGCGATCATTAAAGAAGGAAGCATTATTGACATCCAGGATATCAAGACCCTGCAGAAAAATAATTACAAGAAGATCCAGGTCACAGCAGAAGGTTTGGATGAAAAACGCTTTCAAATCAATGGTGTAAGCAACATTCAAAAAATGAATGGGACGATCAGCTTCTTTTATAAAGGGGATATCAACACCATCACGCATCTG
>CAYLUJ010000146.1:3445-4441 GCA_964386805.1 uncultured Pelolinea sp.
GAGATCTTCATGCATTATTACGAATAGGTGGTGAAAATGAATATTTTCATGCATGAATTCAAAACAAAACTGAGATCCATTTTCATCTGGTCTGCGTCCATCGCAGCATTAATCTTTGTATTTATGTCTTTGTTCAAGAGCTTTTCGGCAGATACAGCCCAATTAAATGAAATGATGAAAAGTTTCCCCGATGAACTCTTGATCGCTTTTGGGATGAAAAACATGGATTGGTCGAGCGTGCTGGGATATTTCGCCGTCCTCTTTGTTTTCAGCCAGATTTGCCTTGCCATCCAAGCTGCTAACTATGGATTTGGGTTGATCTCTATTGAAGAAAGCGAATGGACGGCTGATTTCCTGTTGTCTAAACCGATCGGGAGAAAACAGATCCTGACCTGCAAATTATCGGCTGCCATCACCAGTCTTGTCATCACTGAAGCTTTGGTATGGGGCAGCAGTTTCCTGTTTGTCACCATTTACAGTGGTGGGCAGGAAATACAAACCAAAGCTCTGGTTTCTCTTTTGCTCAGTATGAGTGTATTCCAACTGTTCTTCCTCTCGGTTGGGATCGCTATATCCTTGCTGGTCAAGAAAGTGCGCAGTATAACTCCATTTTCCATGGGGCTGGTGTTTGGCTTGTATGCTTTAAATGCATTCGGCAGTATGATCGGCGATGAAAGTTTGGAGATCATCTCGCCCTTCAAACACTTCACTCCCAGTTATATTATTCAGCATGCCGGTTGGGATATGTCGCTGGCTTCGATCAGCATTGTGACCATCCTGGTTTCAATTATTGCAAGTTATATTTTATACAGCAAAAGGAATATCGCATCCGCGGTATGAGGAGTGGAAAAAGTGAATATCTTTTTACGAGAACTAAGAGCGAACTTGAAATCCCTTCTTATCTGGAGCGGGGTTGTCATCGTGTTAAATCTGGTAGGATTTTCAAAATTTTCTGCTTTCTATGAAAATCCGCAATTGCTTTCAGTTTTGGATAGC
>CAYLUJ010000147.1:0-4264 GCA_964386805.1 uncultured Pelolinea sp.
TCTATCATTCCTCGTCGGGCAACCCAGCCGGTGGTCGTGAAGGCGCGAATTATCTTTTTTCGTTGAAGTACCTGCCCACAGCGATCGTGTGTTATAACGACTTTCTGGCTGCGGGCGTCTATAATGCCTTGTATGAACGAGGATTAAATATCCCGCAGGATATATCAGTAGCTGGTTTTGATAACATTTTCATCTCGGCTTTTCTCACACCTCCCTTAACTACGCTGCATCAGTTTAAATTTGAGCTTGGTGTAGGGGCGGCTAATATGATGCTTGATATGCTGGAAAAGAAACAGGATTGCTCAATACCACCCTCTGAATCACAGAAGATTAGCATTAAGGGAATTCTTTGTGTTCGTGCCTCAACTGCACCACCAAGCAAACATGGTTAAAAACCTTAAACTATTCTTTATATTATTTACGTTGAAATTGCACAAATTAAAAATATTTTCCCAAGTAACATGCTGCGAAACAGATTTGGGTTACTCTGACTTGGCTTAAAATTGTTTTTATCTCCATTGTTTCTAATAATTCAATCTCAATTAAATCATGGCGATTTGAGGGTAGAGCCCATTCGCTCTTGGAATCCAAAGTGTCCACGTATCATTGAAAAACCATTCTTGTAAATATCGCTTGGATTAAAGTATTTGCATTCATTCCGGTAAATTATTGACAAAACTTATAATCATTGTATAATGTTCACGTGTGCATTGATTATTTTGTACGATTATTTTGGGGCTGAATTACTGGTAGGATTTATTAAGAATTCCATACTCGGGAATTTGTATCTGCGACTTTGTTTTATCTCTGGTCATAAGCCTGTAATTTATAGGTGAGGTGGTTATAAATGACACTGCGACAGTATGGTGCTAATTCTCTTGTGATCCATTCCGGGAAATCTGAAGAACCGGATGTAATTGTTGAAGTTTTACCCGATCAAGTTGGCTGGGAAACGATCGAATTTCAAGTGCGGAGGATGAAAGAAAACCAGTCTTGGAATTCCTCCTCAGGTGAAAAAGAAATAGCTGTAGTAATTCTTGGTGGATGCCTGGATGTGAAAACGAACCGGGAAAATTGGAGGGGGTTAGGTAGCAGAGCCAATGTTTTTTCAGGACTACCTCATGCGCTTTATCTTCCTAGAGCGACATCCTTCACGTTCAGCGCTGTCACTGATTGTGAATTTGCGGTAGCAAGGGTACTGGTCAATGAAAATTATCCAGCTTGTCTGATCTCTCCGGGAGATGTAACCGTAGAAATCCGTGGTGGCGAGCATGCCACCCGCCAAATCAACAATATCATTCCTCCCGGATTTCCCTGCCAGCGTCTTGTAGTTGTCGAAGTATATACACCGGGTGGTAACTGGTCCAGTTATCCACCACACAAACATGATAACCGCCGGGTGGCTGAAGATGGAACATTGCTGGAGGCGGATCTGGATGAAATCTATTATTACAAATTTGATAGACCTGAAGGCTTTGCCATCCAGCGTATTTATACCGGAAAGGATTCCCCTCTACAAAAAGCCAACAAAGGGTTTGACGTATCTGTCTTGTTAAAAAACAATGATGTGGCCTTGGTACCGGAAGGATACCATCCGGTTTCTAGCCCTCCAGGTTATATGACATACTATCTGAATATCTTGGCAGGATCTGATCAAGTATTAACTGCTTGTGATGATCCAGATTTCCTATGGGTCAAGAATTCCTATCGATCCGTTGATCCGCGAGTACCTTTATACCCGATTGATCAAATTCGATAAGCGGAGGAAAAATGGCAGCATTAATAACAAAACGGTTAACGATGGCACAAGCTGCCATTACCTTCCTGAAGAATCAATATACAGAACGTGATGGAACGGAACAGCCTCTTTTTGCAGGCTGTTTTGGTATATTCGGGCATGGAAATGTAGCGGGGATCGGGCAGGCATTACAGCAGAACCCTGATTTTCGCTATTACCAGATCAGAAATGAACAGGCAATGGTACATACAGCGAGTGCATATGCGAAAACCAAAAATCGTATGCAGACAATGGTATGCACATCTTCCATTGGCCCTGGCGCAACTAATATGATTACCGGTGCGGCATTGGCTACTATTAACCGATTGCCTGTGTTATTACTACCAGGCGATATTTTCGCCCGGAGAAACGTGGCTCCAGTATTGCAGCAGCTTGAATCTCCACAATCTCAGGATATTTCAGTGAATGATTGTTTTAAATCAGTCAGTCGATATTGGGACCGCATTAACCGACCAGAGCAATTGTTGACTTCCTTACCTGAAGCCATGCGTGTGCTCACCAGCCCTATAGAAACAGGAGCGGTGACTTTGGCGCTACCGCAGGATGTGCAAACCGAAGCCTATGATTATCCAGTTGATTTTTTTAACAAAAGGGAATGGCATATCCGCCGCTACCGACCTGATGAGGTGGCTCTGGCTGAAGCGGCGGCTTTGATTCGAGCCAGTAAACGCCCCATGATTATTGCCGGGGGAGGGGTAATTTATTCAGAAGCCACAGAAATCCTCAAGAAATTTGTCACGCAAACAGGCATGCCGGTAGGGGAAACAATGGCGGGTAAAGGCAGTTTGCGATATGACCACGCACTGCAGATGGGTGGGATTGGAGCGACCGGCACCTTGGCCGCAAATCGGATTGCGCAGGAAGCTGATTTGGTGGTTGGGATCGGTACCAGATACAGCGACTTTACCACTGCGTCAAAGACCGCGTTCCAAGATCCAGATGTCCGTTTCATTAATATTAATGTCACTGAATTTGATGCGTTCAAACATTACGCTTTGGCAGTCGTAGGGGATGCCAAAATAACCCTTGAAGAATTGCAAGTTGTCCTGCAGGGTTATCACGTTGATGATGACTATTGCCAAAAAGCGATGCACCTGCACAACGAATGGGAGGCGGAAGTCGAACGGATTTACAGCCTGCGGAATACCCCATTACCCAGCCAGGGAGAATTAATTGGTTTATTGAACGAGCTTTCCTCTCCGGATGCTATTATGGTCAATGCGGCAGGCAGTATGCCCGGAGATCTACATAAACTATGGCGCGCGCGTCACCCGAAGAATTTTCATGTGGAGTATGGCTACTCCTGTATGGGATATGAAATAGCGGGGGGACTGGGTGTCAAAATAGCGGCACCGGAGCGGGATGTGTATGTGATTGTGGGAGATGGCAGCTACCTGATGCTATCCTCAGATTTGGCTACTTCCATTCAGGAAGGATATAAATTAATCGTCGTTTTATGGGATAACAGTGGTTTTAAGAGCATTGGCTCCCTCAGCCGTTCGTTAGGCCAGGATGGTTTTGGAACGCGTTTTGTATTCCCGAATAATAATGTTCTGGCCGGTGATTCTGCCAAGAACGAGGTGCGCGAACTGCCGATTGACTTCGCTGCCAACGCGCGTAGCCTTGGGGCGGAAGTTATTAAATGCCAAACCTCGCAAGATTTCGCGTCTGCAATTGAAGCTGCGCAGAAGACTGATCGCACAACAGTCATCTATATTCGCAATGACCGTTATGTGAATGTACCCGGTTACGAAAGCTGGTGGGATGTACCGGTTGCGGAAGTTAGCGAAATGCCCTCGGTGCAAGAGGCCAGAAAGGCATGGCAAGAAATGCAGGATAAAGAGCGCTATTTTCTTTAGAGCACAAACAACAATGTAAAAAAGGGAGCCATAATTTGAGCGATATATCTTTTATAAATGATAAGAATGACACTGATGAGTTTCTTAGATTGCAAGGAATAAGTAAGAGCTTCCCTACCGAGTTAAAAATTGATGGCATTTATTTATCATCGGATGAATAAATGTGACGAAAGAACGATGGAGGAAGGGTATGTTGAAAATTGCTAATGCGCCATGTTCGTGGGGAGTATTGGAGTTTGACCTGGATGAAAAAGTGCCAGATTATGTTCAGGTGCTGAATGAAATAGTTGAAACGGGTTATGCAGGTACAGAACTGGGAGATTGGGGTTTTATGCCCACAGATCCGATGAAACTGGCAGAGGAAATTCACACCCGTAACCTTACCCTGCTTGGTGCTTTTGTCCCGGTGGCGTTTAAAAAACCGGAAGTACACCAGTTAGGTTTGGAAACTGCCTTGAAAACCGCTCGCTTGATGATAAGTGTTGAAGGTGATTTACCTTTTATAATCTTGGCGGATGAGAATGGTTCTGTACCGGAGCGTACCCGAAATGCTGGAAGAGTGACGCCTGAAATGGGGTTGACTGATTCGGAATGGCAAATTTTTTCC
>CAYLUJ010000148.1:0-4241 GCA_964386805.1 uncultured Pelolinea sp.
CGAAGGTGATAATGAAAATGAGATCATCCTGAGCCGGGAGATCCGCAAAGAAGGGCGCACCAGCGCGCGCGTAAATGGCAGAAGTGTTTCCGGTGCCATCCTGCGTGACCTGGGCAGTTACCTGGTGGATATCCACGGTCAATCGGAACACCTTTCTCTACTTAAGGTAAAAGAACATATCCATCTGTTGGACCGCTATTGTTCCAATGAAAATTTGCTGGAAGATTACCGGCATACTTATCGGGATTGGGTACAAAATCATCGCGAACTTCAGGAACTGCGCAAAGCGGAAGCCGATGCTGCCCGCCAGCAGGACCTATTGAATTATCAAATTCAGGAAATAGAAGCCGCCACACTCAAAGAAGAGGAAGACGAGGATCTTACCGCTGAATTGAACCGGCTGGCGAATGCTGAAAAGTTGGCCACCCTTTGCCAAAAAGCCACTGGATTATTGGAAAGCAGCGACATGGAAGCCAGCGGGGTGACCGAACAAATGGGCGAGATCAGTCAGGCACTACACCGCATAGCAGAGATCGATCAATCGGTAACCGAACTGGCAGTGCAAAGTGATTCAGTACTGGCTTTGGTGGATGAGATCTCTCGCGGGCTGCAGGATTATGTTGATACTGTGGAATACAATCCCAAGCGCCTGGAGCAGGTAGAAAACCGCATCTCGCTGATCAATTCTTTGAAAAGAAAATATGGTGCGTCCATTCCGGAGATACTTGCGTTTAGTGAAAAATCGAAAAAGCAGTTGGATATGATCACACATGCCGAAGAGCGCATCGCGGAATTGGAAACGCAAGAAAAGAGTATTTTAGAACAGCTTGCTCACAAAAGTAACCTTCTCTCACAAAACCGGCAGAAATTTGCACGGGAATTGGGCGAGAAAATGGAACAAGAGCTGGCTGACCTGCACATGACAGGCGCAAAATTCAAAGCCGACCTTCAACACGAATTTGATGAGAACGGACTCACGATCGATGAGCAAAACAAGGTGCACTTTGATGAGAACGGCATTGATAAGGTCGAATTCCTCATCGCACCCAACCCGGGTGAAGGCTTAAAGCCATTGGTAAAGATCGCTTCCGGGGGCGAGACCTCGCGTTTGATGCTGGCATTAAAGAATGTACTTGCCGAAGCCGATACCATACCAACACTGATCTTTGATGAGATCGACCAGGGAATAGGCGGAAGAATTGGTGCCATTGTGGGTGAAAAACTATGGCAACTGGGCAGAAATCACCAGGTGTTATGTGTAACTCACCTGCCACAGCTGGCTGCTTACGGCATCCAGCACTACCATGTCTATAAACAAATCCAGGATGGCAGAACGATTACCTTGGTTGATGACATCGACGGAGAGAAACGCATCCATGAATTAGCGGCGATGTTTGGCGGGGATACAGCAGCCAACTGCGAAGCAGCACAAGAAGCTGTAGAAAGCGCAAAGCAGCGCATTCGTATCCTTGGCACCTCACAAACGTAATATTAATTTCACATAATTGCTTGACAACTTTCATAAAGTTGTGATATAAAAGAATTACCAAACGCTAGGGTGCCCCCCTCACCCTAGCGTTTGGCTTTTAATTGGTCGATTTCTGGATTCCAGATATAATTTAACTAGATTTTCTTCAAACGGAGGAATTATGAAAAAAAGATTTAATTTTTTACGAACATTGGCAAATATTTTTAAAATCCTGGGCATCCTCCTGGCTGCCATTTTTCTGCTGGGTGGGATCATCCTGATTGTCCTTTCCATGAGCAATGGCAATTTCTGGAGTCTGTTCGGTCTGGATGCAGCCACCGGTTTTTCAGTCGGCTTAGCCTCCGGGATCATCATGCTTGTTGCAGGTGTGCTCTGCGGACTAATGGTATACGGATTCGGTGAACTGATCTACGTGCTTATCTCGATTGAAGAGAATACGTATAAGTCCAGTGTTTTTCTAGAGGGAATGCAAAAAGAAGAGGATTAATCCTTCTCGCTGCCCTACATTGCATGCCACCTTGACGATTCGTGTTGGCTGGGGTATAGTATGCGCACTTAGTTTTCAATGCCCTCGTAGCGCAATTGGATAGAGCGTTTGCTTGCGGAGCAAAAGGTTGCAGATTCGAATTCTGCCGGGGGCACCACATTGGAGCGGCATATCCGCTCCAATCATTTTAATCACAGTAGGAATCACATGAATCTCACAAAAAAACAAATCCTTTTAACTAATGATGATGGCATTGATTCGCCCGGGTTATGGGCGGCTGCCGCTGCGCTATCCGCGATCGGGTTTGTCACCGTGGTTGCACCACGCGAACATTGTTCCGCCATGGGTCGCGGTTTCGGCAGACACGAAGACGGAAAAATCGAAGTGCGCAAGATGGTCATCAACGATCAGGAATGGGATGTACACGCTGTTGGTGGCACCCCTTCATTAACCGTTCTGCATGGAATATTGGAAGTAATGCCAAAAAGACCCGATCTGGTAGTTTCGGGTATTAATTATGGGGAAAATGTGAGCACTGACATATCCTACTCCGGAACAGTAGGAGCTGCCATTGAAGCCGCTTCCTTGGGTATACCTGCTCTGGCATCATCCTACCAGGTTATGGAGGGTGAGTGGGATTCATTTAAGGATATCGATTTTTCTGTAGCAGCTTACTTTACACGGTTCTTTGCAGAACAACTGCTTTCTAAAAAATTACCCGCTGATGTTCACCTCTTGAATCTTGTAATTCCGCAGAGCGCCACACAGTCGACCCCCTGGCAGATCACCCGCCTGGCTCCGGGGCGATATTACAATCCCTATGTAAAACGGCAGGATACCTGGGAAAATGAAGGACATATCAGCTCCCACATCATCGTTCGCGATGATCTCCCAGAAGATAGCGATGTTACCGTGGCGATCAAGAAAAAATTAGTCTCGGTCACTCCGGTCAGTCTGGATATGACCTCAAGGGTTGATTTTAAGGATGTGGATTCCCTGTTTCGCAGTTAAATACTATTCGCAAACTCCATCATCCGAACAATAAACAAAACCTAGATATTGAAGCGGATCTCAATAATGTCGCCATCTTGAATGATGTAATTCTTGCCTTCTACCCGCAGCTTCCCACGGTTACGCAATTCTGCGATACTTCCCGCATCCATCAGATCTTCATATGCCATGATCTCGGCGCGAATGAAACCCTGCTGCATATCACTATGGATTGTGCCGGCGGCTTCAGGAGCGGTAGCACCTTTATGAACGGTCCAAGCATGCACTTCTTTTTCACCGGCGGTGAAGAAAGAAAGGAGCCCCAAGAGCTCATACGATTCGCGGATCATACGGTTCAAGCCGGGTTCTTCAATACCGTATTCCTGCAAGAACATCTGCGCTTCTTCCTCAGGCAGTTGAGCGATCTCCATCTCGATCTTTCCCTGCAGCGGGATCAGTTTATATGAAACAGCCGCATCAGATAGTTGTGGTACCGTCTGTCCTTCCGAAAGGTTCAGAACAACCAACATGGGTTTGCGGGTTAAGAAACCAAAGCCCTGGATCAAGCGTTCTTCTTCCTCATCGAGTGTCAGAATTCTCAATGGTTTCTCCTGTTGCAAGGTTTCATTGAGTTTCGCAAATAATTTGGTTTCGCGCTCGATCTCACCCTTATCGTGCCCACCCTTATGACTATCTTCTTGCAGCCGCGCGAGTTTGGCTTCGATCTTGATCTGGTCATTGAGCAATAATTCCGCGTCCATATTCGCAATATCACGCGATGGGTTGATGCTGCTCAACACATGCGGGATATTTTCATCTTCGAAACAACGCACCACTTGAATAAATCCATCCATTTGTGAAAGCTGGTTGAGCAGTGACCCGGAAAGTTCCCCTTTGGTTCCGCTCCCCAACCCGGCAATATCCACATAGGTAACTTTGGCACGCACGATTTTTCGAGCAGTAAAGAATTCCACCAGTCTATCCACACGAACGTCAGGCACATCCACCACACCGGTATGTATCTCCATTTTCCCCGACGACATATCGGTTGGTTGTGATGCGCGGGTGAGAGCATTGAAAATGGTGGTTTTTCCGGACTGTGGCAGCCCAATGATCCCTAATTTCATAGATATTTCCTCATAATAATTTCGTATTTTCTGCTGTATCAATTCTAACCCGAAACAGACAAACTCGCCTTTACCTTGACCGGTCTTTGGAATTTGGATATACTTCCATTATCCCTGCCGGAGTGGCGGAATTGGCAGACGCGCACGA
>CAYLUJ010000149.1:0-4104 GCA_964386805.1 uncultured Pelolinea sp.
TCTTTCAAAAACCTGTGACGAGAACCGTCACAGGTTTTTATATAAAAATGTCATTCATCACTTCTGTAAACATTCTCTATTTCATGCAAATATGCTACACTCATCAAAATGGGAAACTTGCAAATTCGCTAGGATATGGAAGTAGAAGTCAATTTATTGCATACAAAATTTTATTTACCAAAAGCCCGAGAACACCTCGTCCACCGGGCTCGTCTTACACGTATGCTGGAAGATGGTCTGCAAGGACGCATGGTGTTGATTTCAGCTCCTGCCGGCTATGGGAAAACCAGTTTATTGGCTGACTGGACCCAGGAGTTTCAACATCCCATTGCATGGTTGACGCTGGACGAAAATGATAATGATCCAGCTCGCTTTATGGAATATTTTATTCATTCATTTAATGATCGGGGATATACAAACCTGCAATCACTTTTAACTCAAAAAAGTAAATTATTCTCAGCAAACCTACGCCAGAATTTGGATATTTTAATCAATTGCATCCTTTCTTCTTCTGAAAACATCCTTATCGTACTGGATGATTACCATCATATTCACTCTACAACCATTAACGATCTGATGAATTACATGGTGGAAAATCTACCCTCCAACGCTCATATCGCTCTATCGACTCGTTCTGATCCACCTTTTAATCTTCCCAATTGGCGAGTGCGTGGATATCTAGCAGAAATTCGCAGAGTGGATCTCTGTTTCACTCTGAAAGAGTCAACGGAATTTTATGATAATACCTTGGGAAACATTTTCACACGTAAAAATGTGCGAGCACTCACCACGAAAACTGAAGGTTGGATCGCGGGCATGCAATTGGCTGCTTCAGCAATAAAATCACTTCACGATGGATATAGCATTGATCTCTTTATCGAGTCATTCAAAGGTACCAATCGGTTCATTCTGGATTATCTGTTGGAAGAAGCTCTAAAGAACCAACCAGAAAATGTACGGTTTTTTTTATTGTACACTTCTTTACTTGGTCATTTTTGTGCACCTCTATGTGATCTGATTTTAAATCGGAATAATAGCCAGGAAATGCTTGATTTCTTAGATCGTAATAATCTGTTCATTATTCCATTGGATAATCAACGCACCTGGTATCGCTACCACAATCTATTTGCGGATCTCCTTCAGAGTCAGCTTGCGAAAGTAGATAAAAATACGATTAAAACCATACACGAACAAGCCAGTGCCTGGTTTGAACAGCATCAGGATTTCAATGAAGCTATTGAACATAGCTTCCTAGCAGAGAATACTACGAATGCTGCCCGTTTGATACAATCGCAGGCAACCAATGTTCTTAATCATGGAGAATTCACTACTTTCACAACCTGGGTCAAACGATTGCCGGAACCATTATTTTTTTCAAATCGAATACTCTGCACCTATTACGCAATTGCTCTTATTCTGGAAGGAAACTCCTATCAAGAGATTCAAGTGATTCTGGAGATTCTGAGTAATTCGAAAGACGATCAACAAGTTGATGTGGCATTGGTACAATCTCTGATCGCAATTCTACAAGGGAAAATCCAGGAAGCATCTCTTAATTTAAAAATAATAATTGAAAATCCGCCGATGAATGATGAATTTTTAATGGGAACTTTCGATTTATTACAATCGCTCATTTCTTCTGGTGGTATTCAAAAAACAATCGATCAACTCAGAAAAACCCATAATCGCGCTAAAATCAGTGGAAATTTGGTCATTGCAATTACCTCCCTTTCATATCTTGGTGACTTATTTAAATATCAAGGAAAGTTGAGTGAAGCCTGCACGATCTATCAAGAAGCTCTGGAATTAGCCCGCATTGGTGATGAAAACTATTTACCCGCTGGCAGCATGGCATTACTTGGTCTGGGAGAAATCTCTTACAAAAGGAATCAACTAGAAGATGCTGAAAAATTCTTAAGAAAAGGTTTTGATTTAACTTCACGCTGGGAAATTAGTCACTTTTTTGGGCTTTCGACAACATTAGCGCGTGTGTTAATCGCTCAAGGAAATGTGAAAGAAGCTGTTGAATCAATGCATAGAGCAGAAGATTTGGCAGCTCAATTCGATACAACAGATGTGGATGATTTTGTTGTTGCCTGTCGTATTGCTCAATTAAAACTTTTAATGGGAAATCTTGAAGAAGTAGAAGAATGGGAAAAACACTTTGATCTTCCCAATATCAATCTGGATCAAAACTTAGATTCTTTCTCGATCTTCTTTTCGCCAGTTCGAGAATTACATGCTCTAACCCATGCTTGGTCTTTGTTATACCAAGGAAAAACAAGCCAGGCTATTTCAAATCTCTCCAAATTATTTAAAAATGCAGATCAGCATCACTTGGATGATCTATCGATTCAATATGCTGTGCTGTTGGCTGTCGCTTATGACAAAAACGATGAAAGGACAAATGCACTGCATTTTCTTCAAAAAGCATTGGATATGGCGATTGGTGAAGGTCAAATTCAGGTCTTTTTGGAACAGGGTAATGATATTTTAAATCTTCTCTATGAAGCCGCACGGCTAAATATCCAAGCAGAATATACAGGTAAACTTCTCGCTTCATTTCCTCAACTCAACAGTGAGCAACAAAAAGATAATTTTCTGTATCTGGATGGTGAAATCATTGAGCCATTAAGCGAACGCGAATTGGAGATTCTTACATTCATTTCACAAGGATTTTCCAATCAGCAAATCGCTTTAAAACTTCACCTTTCGCTTTCGACAGTCAAAGTACATTCTTATAATACATATCGTAAACTTCACGTCCATAGTCGTGTTCAGGCAGTCTCCAAAGCAAATATTCTCAAGATCCTTCCTTCAACTCATAAATAATACCTGAATAATACCTTCGCTCGTTGTAAATAGTACCTCCACGGCGATATTCTTGTGGTTAAGTTCACAGGAGTTCGCTTGAGATGGAAGAGTTAAGTAATTACTACCAAATTTATGTCCAAGGTCACTTAGATCAGAATTGGTCTGATTGGCTGCAACCATTCCATATTCAACATAAAGAAAACAAAATCACAATCCTGACCGGTCCGATTGTAGATCAGGCAGCGCTACGCGGGCTGCTGGATCGTTTATTCGACCTTGGAATCTGCATTCTTTCTTTCAGGCGTTTAGGTTTTCATCCGGAGGAGAAAATCATTTTCCCATTATGAATCGTCAAATGACTGAGAGGAGTGAAGTATGACAATGAATAAAACATTTCTAAAAATGGGAGTGAATTACCTGGGCGATCATGGTTTATCGTTAGCTGCTAAACCGGGCATTAGAAAATTTGCTATTAATAAAGCTCTCAGAATATCTGAAGAAGGTTATCATTCCAACCTTGAAAAGGGGAAATATACACCTGGTGAATGTGAAGATCGCTATGCTACCAGTCAGGCAATCATTGCTACAGTAGAACGGATTCTCACCAGCCCTCATCCTATCGCTCCGGCTTATATGAAGAAACTTTCAGGTATCATGCTCAAGAGTATTGTCATTGAGGGCGGCGACGTCCAAACTCAACAAGAATTCAAAGCACTCCATGGCCGCCGCCCTCCAGGGTTCTTGACCATCAGCCCGACCAAATCCTGCAACTTGAAATGCAAGGGCTGTTATGCCAGTTCATCCGGCATAGCCCATGAAAAATTAAGTTGGGATGTATTCGATAAATTGCTCACAGAAGCACGCGACATCTTTGGAATTCGCTTCATCGTGATCAGTGGCGGAGAACCCTTCACGTACAAGGATGATGGAAAAGACCTGCTGGATATGGTAGCCAAACACGATGACATGTTCTTCATGGCCTACACTAACAGTCTCTTGATCGATGATAAAAAAGCTGCCCGCATGGCAGAATTGGGAAACTTCGTTCCAGCAATATCCATTGAGGGTTGGCGCGAAAAGACTGATGATCGCCGTGGAGAAGGTGTGTTCGATGGCATCGTGGCTTCGATGGATAGACTGCACAAGAATGGCGTACCGTTTGGCATCTCATTGACCGCAACCACAGAAAACTGTGAAGAGCTCTTCTCGGATGAGTTCATGGATTACCTGTTCATGGAAAAGGGTGCCATCATTGGATGGGTCTTCCATTACATGCCCATCGGCCGCTCC
>CAYLUJ010000150.1:0-2653 GCA_964386805.1 uncultured Pelolinea sp.
TGATATTGCATATGGTGCAGAATTTGATGTAATCACCGCTGTTGTATTAGGTGGGGTGAATATTTCGGGCGGGTCTGGGACAATTTTTGGGGTTGTTTTAGGACTCATATTAATTGGGCTTGTCAGGCTGGGGATGAGTTTGGTGAATGTACCACCGCGGGCTCAAACTGGTGTGATTGGATTGATCCTTATCTTTTCCATTCTTATTCCACAAGTAATTCGTTGGTTATCAGAACAATTCAAAGAAAAAAGAAAGGAGGCTTTATAGAATAACACGAATATAAAGAGAACAGTTGGAAATTTCGTGAAAATATTGAAAAATCAAACAAAGAATATTAACTTAGGAGAGGAACAAGTGAAATACAAATTATATTTTCTAACAGCTTTATTGGTCCTCGGTACCGTTCTGGCTTCCTGTGCACCTGCAGCTGCACCAGCCGAAGCAGCACCAGCCGAAGCAGCAGCAGAAAAATTTGATGTGTTCATGATGCCAAAAGCTACAGGCAATCCATATTTCGAGGCATGCTTTAAAGGTGCTACAGAAGCAGCAGGTGAACTTGATGACATCAATCTCATCTGGCAGGCACCTTCAATTGGTGATCCAAATGAACAAATTCAATTGATCCAATCTGCAATTGCACAAAAAGTAGATGCAATTCTTGTATCTGCTACTGATATGGAAGCATTAGTACCTGTTATGCAGCAGGCAATGGATGCAGGTATCTTTGTCAATACATGGGATGCTGATGTGAATCCAGAAGGCCGTCAACTGTTCTTCAATCAGGCTTCTTTGGAAGGTGTTGGGCGTGCTTTAGCGAAGTCACTCGGTCGTATCATGAACTACGAAGGAAAGTATGCCATTGTCAGCTCAACCACCACTGCTCCCAACCAGACAAAGTGGGTCGAATGGTTCAATAAGGAATTAGAAGAGAACCCCGATACGTATGGGAAAATGGAATTCCTCGAGATTGTATATGGCACTGATATGGATGAACCTGCTTACCAGGCTGCTCAGGGCTTATTGAAAGCACATCCAGATCTCAATGCGATTATGGCTCCTGGCAGTACTATGCTTGCAGCGACAGCACGTGCAATTAAGGATGCAGGCAAGACTGGACAAGTTCTATTAACAGGTTTAGGAGTTCCCAGTGAAATGCGATCCTATGTCAAAGATGGCACCGCACCTGAATTCGTTCTCTGGAATCCAGTTGACCTGGGATATCTAACCATATATGGAACCCATTACTGGCTAAATGGCGAAATTGATGGTGATGGTGATGCATTCACAGCTGGAAGGTTAGGTGAATACACAATCAATGGTGATGAGGTCTTGCTAGGAGAAGGTTTTGCCTACGATATAAACACTGTAGACCTATTTGACTTTTAAAAACGAGAATTTCAATTAGAAACAATGGGCAGGTAGGGAAGGAACACAAATGTGTTCCTTCCCCAACCCACACTGGATTATATCAAAGAATGGATTAAACAAAATGCAGCATTATAAGATCGGAATTATTGGAGCTGGATTTATTGGACCAATACACATTGAAGCAATCCGACGAATTCCGGGATTGGAAATTGTTGCGATCTCTGATAAGAATGAAGAATTGGCAAAAGAGGATGGAAATAGATTTTGTATTGGTAAGACCTATGGGGATTGGAGAGAATTAATAGATGATCCTGAGGTGGAAGTAATTCATAACTGTACACCCAATCACCTTCATTTTGAGATTAATAAAGCTGTAATAAATGCTGGAAAACCCTTGATTTCAGAAAAACCGCTGGCGCTAACATCAGCGGAATCATTTGAGTTATACAAGCTATCAATAGAAAAAAAAGTACCCAATGAGGTTTGCTTTACGTACCGTATGTATCCTGTAATTCAACAGATGAAAGCAATGGTCGATCATGGTGATGTTGGAAATCCTTGGTTCGTTTGGGGAAATTATCTTCAAGATTGGCTATTTTATCAAACAGAGTATAACTGGCGAGTTGACCCAAAATATAGCGGGCCAACAAGGACGATTGCTGATATCGGATCACATTGGTGTGAAATTGCTCAATTTGTTACAGGACAGAGAATTGAGTCTGCGTGTGCAAATTTTGGTTTGGTCTGGGAGAAACGATTGGATTGCTCAAAACCCCAGCCAATAGAAGTGGATGTGAAAACGGAAGATTTTGCTACGATACTATTAAAATTTTCAAATGGGCTTATCGGTAACTTTTCAACATCACAAATTAGTGCAGGCCGTAAGAATTATATTAATTTAGAGTTAACTGGTTCAAATTGTTCAATTTCCTGGAACCATGAAGATGCTGAACGACTATGGATAGGTTACCGAGATAGGATGAATATTTTATCTCTTAGGGATGGAACCAAATTTTATCCTGAAGCAGAAAAATATTGCCACTATTCAGTTGGCCATCCACAAGGGTATTCCAGCGGATTTAAGAATTTGTTTATTGCTTTCTATGATTTTTTGGACAAGAAAAAGATTTGGGGGGTTGATTTGCCTGATTTTCCCACGTTTGAAGAAGGCCACAGATCATTATTAATTGCCGATGCTATTTATGAGAGTTCACAACACGGAAAATGGATTAATGTAAATTATTCTAGTTTAGACAAAAAGGAGTCAATATGAACCTAGGAAAA
>CAYLUJ010000150.1:2663-4089 GCA_964386805.1 uncultured Pelolinea sp.
CGTTTATTTTCACATCCTTCTGGGAATTTTTTTTCCGTTGCTATTGACCATTTTGTCGGCTATAACCTTAAATTGCCCAAAGCACTTTATGATATTGAAAACACCGTAAATCAAATTGTCATCGGAAAACCCGATGCGATCACAATGCAAATAGGAATAGCTAAAAAAGTATGGATAAATCATGCGGGACTAATTCCATTAATTCTCCAGAGTTCACTTGCGAGACCCGATGATACTGCCAATGAAACTATTGCATCAGTTGAGGACGCATTGATTCTTGGTGCAGAAGCAATTGCAGTTACTGCTTTCATAAGAGGGGAATCGGAATCGAAAAATTTAAATGCTGTTGCTAAGCTGGTGAAGGAGGCACAATATTTTGATTTGCCATTGATTTGCCATATTTATCCCAGAGATTATTCAAATACAATACCAACCATATCATTTAAACCAGAAGATATTGCCTGGGCAGTACATTGTGCGCTTGAGGTTGGAGCAGATATTATCAAAGTTCCTTATTGTGATGATGTTCAAACATTCAAAGAAATTGTCAATCAAACACCAGTACCTGTTATCGCGGCAGGGGGTCCAAAGCAAGAAACGGTCAAATCGGCTTTGGAATTAATCGCAGATGTCATGAAATGCGGCTCGAAGGGTGCCACTGTTGGTCGTAATGTATGGGGATCCAGAAAGATCGTTGAAGTAATCAGGGCGTTTAAATCAGTTGTACATGATGGTGATTCTGTAAATGAGTCTCTCGCAAAGGCAGGTTTATCTGAATGAAGTGGGATGTCATCGGATTTGGCGCAGTTGCCGTTGATGACTTGGTTTATGTAAATCGTTTTCCCTTTCCTGGGCAAAAAGAAAAAATAAATAATAGGATACGTCAAGGTGGCGGACTCGCTGGCACTGCACTTGTAGCATGTGCACGTTTAGGTGTTTCTGCAGCTTATTGCGGGATCCTTGGTTTTGATGAATTATCCAAGTATACGATCAATGAATTTAAAAAAGAATCAGTAGATACTTCTTTGGTTAGATTACAAAAAGACGCAGGACCCTATTATTCGATTATTGCAGTAAATGAAAACAATGGGGAGAGGATCATATATTTTTTCCCTAATGCTGTAAAAAATCCTACAATAAAAATGATTCCAAAAACCAAAATTCTGAATAGTAAGGTTGTCTTTTTAGACTATACAGTCATCGACACTGCTGAAGAAATCATTAATATTGCCCACAGCCGAAATATCCCTGTTGTTGCTGATATTGAATTAATTGAAGATCAGCGCATTTTTTCTATTATGTATTCTGTTGATCACCTGATCATTAATCTGGAAATGGGCAGAGAAATTGCTCGTTTGTCATCACCAGAGGAAATCATCCGAAATTTTCAATCTCCCTCCGAAACCAAAATAAAGCGGAAGACGAC
>CAYLUJ010000151.1:0-3942 GCA_964386805.1 uncultured Pelolinea sp.
TGACTAAGGGGTACCTGTACTGGTTGGAGTCTCTGTGGGTGTTTCGGTCAGCGTTGGCGTTTCGGTTCCCGGGATCACCGGCGTTTCCGTTGCAGTCGTTTCTGGCGTTGGAGTCGGGGTCTCCGTTGGAGTGGGAGTAAGTGTCGGTGTAAGTGTTGGAAGGAGGAAAGAAATCGTGATTTTCTTTTCCGCATATCCATTCATATCATTTTCCACAAAAAGCCTCAGCGTAATAGTGGAATTGCCGATCTGATACAGATCTAATGTGTAGATCACCGTTGCGTCAGAATAGGTTGACCTGCCATCCTCGATCAATACTTTCCAACTGCTCGGGTCGTTCCCTTCACCAACCATCAATTTAAAATTTTTGAAATGCGAAGGAACATCAATGATCACTTTGATCTCCAATGGATTTTGTGTTACAACCATGCCATTATTCAACCCGACAAATTCAATGGTCGGTTGAGAATCGCTTTCAGAGCATTTTTCATCTGGGGTAAAGATGACCGGTTCAGAAAAGCCGATGCTTTCCGCCCATTCTTTTCCGGCGCTGGTATCCGTGATCCATTTTTGCCCCCATTTATCATTAACATTGAGAGTCCATTTTTCTTCACTAAACTCAGTGCAATAAATAGACGCTTCTTTGTTTGTCCAGGTATCCAGATTCACTTCTTTCCACAGATCATTTTCCTTCGAAAGGGGTGGCTGTGAACTATTGAACAACTCACCTTTTTCACTGGGACATTTTTCCGATGGTTTGGTACCGCTGATGGCACACACAATTTCACTGGTGATCCCTGACGGTTGTTCCACAATGCTGGGAGTGCCTGCTTTATAGCGTTGAACAGCATACTGGATAACATCTGCCCAGATCGGGGCTGCACCGGTCAATCCACTGGTATTCTGCATAGGTGTGTAATCGGCGTTGCCCACCCACACACCCACAGCAATATCAGGGGTATATCCCAGAGTCCAGTTATCACGAAAATCATTGGTCGTGCCGGTTTTCACGGAGACCTTGAAGGGTAATTTCAAAGTGGAATTGGCTCCGAAAGCCGGAGTTCTGGCAGTATTATCAGCCAGAATATCGGTGATCAGGTAGGCATGCTCAGCGTTGATAACCTGCTCTGTTTGCTGTTTATGTTCATAGACAACATTCCCTTCATGGTCAACAATACGCAAAATAGCAAATGGTTCTGCCCTGCTTCCCTGATTCGCAAAAATTGCATAGGCGGATGTCAGTTCCAGCAAAGATACATCCCCACCACCCAGGGTGAGGGATAGCCCATAATCATCACGGGTGAGCGTGGTAATGCCCATTCTCTCCGCAAACTTGATGAGCCCCTCCTCTTCCGGGGTATTCGGGTCATCATAAATACCCACAAATTGCAGGGTCTTTACAGCCGGGATATTGTAAGAACTACCCAGCGCAGTTCGTGCCAGAACAGGTCCGTGATATTTTCCGTCATAATTCACTGGGATGTAAGGATCGCGAGTATCATTTTCATTCCCTGATGGGGGAAATTCACTTTCAACGTCCCAGATCAGCGTGGAGGGAGTCCACCCTTTTTCAAAAGCAGCAGCGTAGGTGAGCGGTTTAATAGAAGAACCGGGCTGGCGGGGGGATACAGCCATATTAACCTGCCCTGCGATGGCTTCATTATTAAAATCGGCTGATCCCACCATGGCTAGAATTTCACCGCTTTGGGGCTGAACAGCCACCAGCGCTCCATCTGTGGCATGGTTCTCAGCTAATTTCGCCACCTGTTCTTTCACCGCGTTTTGAGCATAATTCTGCAGATCAGGGTCAAGGGTCGTATAAATATTGAACCCGGAGCGATAAATCGTCTGTGCGTCAAACTGCTCTTCAAGCAAAGCCCGAATATAGCTGACCCAGTGCGGGAAGGGGATATTGATCTGTTTCTGCTGAAAAGGATAACCCTCAATTTCCAGCACAGCCGCAACTGCTTCATCCATGCTTACACAGACCGGAGCAGCGCTGTTGCTTACATCAATACAACCTTCCTCCGCGCTTAGTTGGTACATTAAATTAACCACATCTTGATGGCGCAGTAACGTGGCTTGCGTATTGGTGAAAACATCATACACAGCCGGAGCCTGGGGAAGCCCTGCCAGAAAAGATGCCTGGGCTAAATTCAATTGATCGGCAGAAGTATTGAAATACGTTTCGGCAGCCGCTTGAATGCCATACGTCAGATTCCCATAATAGATCTCATTCAAATACAGCTCGAGAATCTCATCTTTACTGTAGCGTCTGGTAATTTCAGTTGAACTGTTTGCTGATTGCGTTCTTCGGGAGTAAGCAGCAACGTGCGCGCCAACTGCTGGGTAATCGTGGATGCACCGGATACGATCGTTCCGGATGTATAATTCTGCCACAGCGCCCGCATGATGCCCAAAAAGTCAAAACCGGGATTGTTGTAAAAGTCTTTATCTTCAGTGGCGATGGTTGCGGCAACGATATATGGAGACATATCTTCCAGAGAAATATAAGTGCGGAATCCAGCGTTGGGATCCAGAATTTCATAGATCAAATTGCCATTACGATCATAGATACGGGTCGTCTCGAATTGAGACGCATTGGCTTTCAAGTCTTCCACACTGGGCAAGGTGGCTGCAATGGCATAATACTGAACGAGCAGAAACACCGAGAACCCAATGAAAATGACCAGAATCCCCAATAAAACCCCAATAACAACCTTTGGAAAACACCCCTTTCTTTTTTCTCCCCTTAATTTTTCTCTTCTGGCTTTTCTCCGTTCTTCCCATTTGGCAAACAGAGTTTTTAGGAAGGTTGAGGTAGAGCGCATCCACTTTTGGAAAGTGCTTGGTAGTTCTTTCAGTAAAGAAACAGATTGACTTTTCTTGACAGGAATTTGACGGGTTTCTTCTTTAAGTGGGATCTGCTTGGTCGATTCCATAGAAGAAGGTTTTTCTTTTTCCTCTTTTTCTATGGAAGAAGAATCTTGAGATTGTCGGTGAGAACGAGAAGCAGGATCAGTTATATTCTTTTTTTTTATTTCTCGGAATTCTTCCACACTGTAAATGCCAACCTGTAAAACTTTTTCTTTCCACAGATTTCCGGACGTTCCCATTTTTAAGCAAAGATGAGTAAGAAATTCTTCGGGGTCCGGCAGCTGCTCCCAGACCTGCGGGAGAAAAGTTGCTCTGCGAGAACCGTCTTGCAGCACTACCCCATCTTTAAATGGCTGGAGCAGTTGGGGTAAATCTTCAGGATTTTGATAGAAAAGAGTCTGGGTGGGGGTTAGCCGTGAAATTTCTATTTCCACCATTTGCAGTTCAGATTCCTGAAGCGGTGAAAAGCGGTAATCTTCAAGCGCAGCTGCAATCGCATGTTCACGCACATCTTCTGCCAATGGCTGATAGGCTTCCAATGTTCCGATGCATCCGCGCAATCGACCTTCTATGGTCAACGTCACAAAGCTGGCGCCATCTTCCTGCAGCGCAGGAGGTAAGGAATTCAGCTCTATTTTAGGAAGACTCTCATTTCGGACGGCTGCTTCAATGGATTCCCGTGCAATCCGCAACAGGATGGTCTTTTCCAATTCGGTTAATTCAGGTTTTTTTATCATGTTTACTCTATCTACCTTAAAGTATAATTTCAAAATGAACTATTTGAGCAATATTCTCACATAAAGAAGAATAAGGTTTAAGATTGCATATTCACAAGAAACAATGAGAAAAGACCCTGAGATCAAACCCGCTGCAGAAAAAGAAGAACCCGTTGCCTTGTTCAACACCGGTCGGGTTCTCCAGACCATCATTCTGGTAGCAGCGGTGCTGGCAACCTTGTTTACGCTGTGGAATCCTTATAAGTTATTCTCACAGCAAGCAGTAACTCAAACGAACCTGCAGACGAATATAGAGGGTACTTCAACCGAATATTCGACAATCGGAATT
>CAYLUJ010000152.1:0-3938 GCA_964386805.1 uncultured Pelolinea sp.
TTTCATACCCAAAGGGATAATCTCCATACGCAATGGTCAGATCCCAGATCGAACCGCTTCGAACCAACTCCACCGCTTTAGGAAAATGATACAAACCGGCATCCCAAGGGAACCAATCTCCTGCATGTGAAGTTGGCCAGCGCAGCACCGGATAGATGATCAACATAAATAAAATAAGAACAGCACAACCAGAAAAAAGCGCAGACAACCAGGCTGGTATTTTCATCGAACTAGGGTCTTTCTCTAAATCCTTTTTCCCCCAGAGGATCCAAAGTATCCCAATCGTGAT
This sequence comes from uncultured Pelolinea sp., assembly GCA_964386805.1. Classification (GTDB taxonomy): domain Bacteria; phylum Chloroflexota; class Anaerolineae; order Anaerolineales; family Anaerolineaceae; genus UBA4781. The sequence goes on from CAYLUJ010000152.1 coordinate 290, forward strand.
CAATGTCGTTGAGCCAATCTCCACGATAGGAGAATACAGCCTCATAAATCCCAATAACGCACTGGAAGCAGTGATGGCGAAGAAGAGGACCAAAAGAAATTGAAAAATGCGCTTGATGAACTTATCAAAAATCATGAGAACATGTCCTGCCTGGATGATATGAGAGTGATTATAACCAGAAATTTGCGCATTCCCATAGAAATGCGCTACAGTTAAGCAAAGGAAAAAACGGAATGAAAAGTATGCCAGCGGTCAAAACACCCAACGCTCTGTTTGAAACTTTGAAAGTACTGCACCCGTATCTGCTACGCATGCTCATCTGGCAGGATACCCGACTCTTGCTGGATGCCAGCAATCCCGATGCCAAGCTAGATCGGGAGACCAACCTGCTAAAAATATTCGCCAACACTTTTATACAATTCATGCCATTCATGCGCTCCCCGTTAAGCGATTTTCATGGAGAATTGAAAAATGTACGTTCGGTCACCAAAACCATCACTTCACTCCTGGTTGGTATGGTATTTGGGAATGATATCATCGCCAGATTGGATGATCCGATCCATATTTATTTTCCGGAGACCCCGGCTGGTGATCCAAAAACAGGCATCCGGTTGAGACATCTATTAAGCAATACATCAGGGCTACCAACCATCGATGATCTAAAATCCATGCGCCAATTACTTTCCACAAAAAATTGGCTACAAACCATTCTGCAATATCCCCTAGAAGACCAACCTGGACACAGCTACATATACTCTTCAGCAAATTTCCATCTCACAACCTGCCTTTTAGAGCGAGTGCTGGGTAGCAGCCTGCTACAATTTGCGCATGAACGTCTTTTCCAACCACTTGGAATATCAGAAGTGTTTTGGGAATGTGATCCGCAGGGTGTGCCATTCGGCGGGTCAGATCTCTACCTAAGACCGGAAGATATGCTTCGTATCGGCAAACTGTGTTTGGAAAATGGCAAATGGAATAAGCGGCGCATCGTTCCCGGAGCCTGGTTGAAACTTGCCACCCAACCCATAATGCGTGTGGACAAGAAAGATCAGTACGGATATGGATGGTGGGTTGATCATAATCACGAAATAACACACCTGCATACTTTTTCTGCTTGCGGAGTAGGTGGGCAGCGCATCATCATTATCCCTGAAAAGAAAGCCGTTGTTGTCACCACATCGCTCACCAGTCTACACGCACACAGCAGTGTCATTGATGATGCAGTATTTACTTATTTTTCCCAACCCAGTACATACTAGATACTTTCAAGACCCTAGAAAAGAAATTTACCATTAAAGAGGATTACCCACTCGCCGATAATTCTTTATTTTCCCTCAACGTCATTTCATGCAAGGGCAGGATTCACATCCCGCCAATAATTCTTTGGCGGCTTTGGAAAGCCGCCCTTTTTTCGTCATTCCGACAGAACGCAGCAGTGGAGGAATCTCCATTTCTGAAAGAATTTCTAGGGCACAAAAAATTCACCGAATTACCAATTGATTATATTTCGTGGGTGACAGATGGTTCGCTATCGCTCACCATGACGTAAACATTGGGAAATGGATTTCTTATTGTTGGCTGGTTTGTTTTACAAATGGAGAGATGGCTCGCTAACATTCAACATGACACAATTTTTCGAGAAGGGGATTTGCTATTATTGGTATGGTACATCCTGCTTTTAGAGAGACCTCTCACTGCGTTCCATTAGACAGCCCTCTTTTTCTCCCCCATTTTCATGGGGGAGAAATAATGATTATTTTAAGAGCTAAGCGCCCTGCAGATAATTCTCAATTTCCCAATCGGTTACATGAATGCGGTAATCTTCCCATTCTTCTTCCTTGGCTCGATAGAAGGCAGAATAGAGTTTGGAACCAATGGAATTCTTAACTACATTATCTGCAGCCAACTCTGCCAGCGCTTCTTTAAGTGAACCAGGTAGCGATTCGATACCGCGGGTGATACGTTCTTCGCGCGATAGATCGTAGATATTGACATTGTTGAGCGGTTTGGGTGGGAGAAGATTTTTGTCAATGCCATCCAAAGCCGCCGCGATCATGGCACTGAATGCCAAGTATGGATTGCTGGAAGGATCAGGGAAACGCAGTTCCGCGCGCATGGCGTTATCTTTGCCGATGGTATAGCGTGGAATGCGGATCAGAGCAGAGCGGTTAGTCTGCGCCCAGCCAATATAAACGGGGGCTTCATAACCCGGAACCAAGCGTTTGTATGAATTCACAGTAGGCGCCACAATGGCGGATAAGGCTTTGGCATGAGAAAGCTGCCCGGCGATAAAACCATATGCCAGCTTGGAAAAATGAAATTCATCTTTGGCATCAAAGAATAAGTTCTTGCCATTTTTATCGAAAATGGATTGATGGCAGTGCATCCCAGAGCCGTTGATCCCAAAGATCGGTTTGGGCATAAAGGAAGCCACCAGACCATGCTGAGCAGCGATGGCTTTTACCGTATATTTCAGCGTGAGCACATTATCAGCAGTTTTGAGAGCATCCGCAAAACGAAAGTCGATCTCGTGTTGACCAAGCGCAACTTCATGATGGCTTCCACCAACTCCGCACGCACCTGAGCTGCAGAATCATTGGAAGAGAAATCAAAATAGCTTCCCACGTCATATGGCACAGGATGAATATGATCATTTTGCAGGAATAGGAAGAACTCCGGCTCCGGACCTACATTATACGTCCAACCTTTTTCGTCCAATTTCTTCATCCATTTTTTGAGCAATCCGCGCGGGTCACCATCAAAAAGCTCTCCCTCCGGAGTATAGATATCGCAGAAAAAGCGCGCGCGCTTGTGATCGACTGGTGTCCAGGGCAAAATCGCATAGGAATCAATATCCACACGCAAATGCATATCGCTCTCTTGAATACGGGTAAAGCCTTCCACAGATGACCCATCAAACCAGACTCCATCTTCCAGGGCTTCTGCAAGCCTTTCCACCGGGGCATCCACGCTTTTTATTTTTCCGGTGACATCTGAAAATTGATAGCTGACAAATTTCACCCCGTCCGCTTTGATACGTTCAAATAATTCTTTCTTGTCCATATTTTTGCTCCTTTGGCATTGACATTTAAATAAACAAACAGGCATGCGGGGCATGCCTGTTCTCCACAAAATTAATACAAGGCTGTGCCCTTCCGGTACTATAACAGGAATATCATCCCGGCCACCGCGATCGGCTTCTTACCACCATCACTGGCGGGGTTTCACCTTACGCTTCTTTCGGAAGGGAGAAAGGAGTTCGTGGCAGAACTCCGAAGGCATCCGCTGATCAATCCGATCTTCCCCGGTTTTCCGGGTTAACCATCCTTCGCAGGATGGAACCTTCACCTCGTGATCTCAACGCTTGAGACCCAGCCGCTATTTCTCCATTTATGCAATTGTAAAGTTCTGAATTAGGGGCATTTTTATCAGAAAACAGGAAGTTTGTCAAGGATTATTATGACATTTTACTACATTGACACGCACTGCAATCATTTTATGAATATTTCACCATTCAATGGGAAAATTCAACAGAGGCAATCATTTAGAATGGTTGCCTTTGTTGGTTTAGCCCAAATTCTCTTTGGATTTTTCTTTTAGATTATTTTCCGAATTTTTTCCAGTAATCCCCGAAGATGGCATCCTGATC
>CAYLUJ010000153.1:0-3911 GCA_964386805.1 uncultured Pelolinea sp.
CTTGAAGGGTTCAACGGTTGTGGCTGCCATTTCACCCGGGAAGATCATAGGAATCTTTCTCATCTGGCAATGTGTTTTGTATCCATTTTGTAAATAGTGAACCAGAGCCTTTGCTGTGCGTCTATATGTGTCTACCTGATCGGTATGAGGCGCAGTATGATAACAGCGAAAAATATTTACCTTATGCGAAAAATCAGCTTCGATATTTCCATGTAGATCCATACCAAATGCGATCACGCAGCCTTCGCCAACTATCTTCCGCATATCGCAAGCAAGACGATACTCGCCGCTTCCAATATTCTCTACATTCATGGCACCATGGCAAAACATCCAAATGCCATCCACATCCGGATGAGCCCGAACGACATCCAGAATTTTATTTTCGAAATAAAGGTAAGTCTTTTCCTCCACCGGTCCAAAGGATTGCGCATCGGCGTAAATGGATGGGATGATCTCAATCCCTGCCTCGGAAAAGATGTCACCTACCGGGAGATGAGCAATCACTTCATTTCCTTCGTAGAATTCGAACATATCTCGCGTGGTTTTATTTGGGCAGAAATCGTTCGATTCATGTGCAAAAGCACCAACGATCACTTTCATTCTTTCCTCTTTGTAATACTTATCAAATATTGAATTGTGCTAATAAAATTGCGACATAGTGTCTTTACTGTGTCGCAATTTTCATTGATCAGAATTGACTCTTTTCTATGTAAGTCTGCTAGCGTTTCCTGGCAGCCCACAATAAACCACGTCGGGTAATTTCCGTTACTTCCGGTATTTCATAGATCTTATCAACATGCCCAACAGAACAATAGAAAACTCTCCCTTTTCCCCAAAGTTTGGTATAAACCACTGGCATTGTGACAATTCCATTTGCACTGTGAGGACCTACCGTCTTCACCTGGGTTGTTGCAAGCACGTTCACACATGGATCAAGATGCAGATAATACTGTTCGGAACGAACACTGAAATCCTGGATCCCTTCAATGATGGGTGAGGCTACGCCACGTTTGATATTGACAACATAGTCCGTTTCAAATGCGCCTTCAGGAGAAGGATAGTATTTCTGCACATACTCCAGATTCTCTTTAGAGAGGTCTGATATGTGGTGATACCAGGTATCGCCGGGGTGAGAGACCCACTGGCTACCGGTGATAAACTGATATTCAATATTCCATCTAAATGAATCGCACATTCCACCGTGGTTGCCCCCGATACCAACGCCTGATTCCACCGCTTCCGAAATATGGAAAGCGTAGCGGTCATCCATGTGCCCTTGTGTCCACATGGGAACGATCAGATCGAGATCTTTCAAAGCTTCTTTATCCGCAAGGCACTCAAGCGTATCGCTAAGGGTTACTTCGAAACCTTCTTTTTCCAACATTCTTTTAATACGCTGGCTGACCAATTCTGGTTGATGACCATCCCAACCACCATAGAATATTAAAGCTTTCTGTTTCATTTTTTTTATTCTCCTTGTACCAATATTATTTTTTTATTGAAACTGCTCTACTTGCTCGAATTTGATCAAGAAGCACGGCCAAAATAATTATTAAGCCAAGCGCAACTTTCTGCCAGTACGCATTAACCTCAAGCAGGTTAAGTCCATTATTCACTAAACCGAGCACAAACGCTCCTGCCAAAACATTTAGCGCACTGCCTTTTTCTGTACCTCCGACAAAAACAGCCGCGATAGCCGTCAAACCGATATCACCACCAGCCATCGGTTGCCCGGATGATAAGCGTGACGCAAGCACCACACCAGCTGCCGAAGCCGTAAATCCACCAATTGCAAATACGAGTATTTTTGTCACTAGAACATCTATACCTGAAAGTCTTGCAGCAACTGGGTTTTCTCCAACAGAAATGACGCTCCGTCCGAACGACATATATTTCAGAAAAAAGGCTCCTATCGTAAAGAAAACCAATAGAATAATAACCGGAACAGGGATTATGTCAGCTATGTATCCCCTACCCAATGTCATAAACTGCTCAGGCAATCCTGATATCGGTTCACTGTTCGTTAAAAGTAATGTAGCTCCCAAGATAACGTATGACATTCCCAAGCTTGCAATAAAGGAAGGGATCTTTATCAATGTGACTACAATACCTGTGAGACCTCCAATTATCGAACCGATGACAAGCATGATAACAATTGCAAGCCACATGTTTACACCTGCCACCATGAGCAAAGCAGCTCCACATCCTGCAAAAGCGCACATGTTTCCTGTGCTAAGGTCAATTTCACCTCCCAGAATAACATAAGACGCTCCTAACGCAACCATTGCATTAACACAGATCTGTCGAATGACATTAATAAGATTAGCGTATGACAAAAATGTTTCTGTAGTAATGGAAAGAATAACAAAAAACAATATAACCACAAACCATACACCCATTGCACTTGTAAGTTTATTAATGCCTGCTGTAAAAGAATTAATTTTTTTATTTATCACCTTCGTTTGCATTGTTATGCTCCTCCAAACGCATATTCGGTAATAATGCGTTCTGAAAACTTATCTTTTGTAACTTCGCCTGAAATTCTTCCTTCGTGCATGACCAATATTCTGTCGCTGATGCCAAGGATCTCTTCCATTTCCGAAGAAATAAAAATGATTGCCTTACCCTGAGCCGCCAGCTGGTTAATGATCTCGAATATTTCTCGTTTCGCTCCGACATCAATACCTCTTGTTGGTTCATCTAATATCATTATTTCGGAATCCGATAATAACCATTTTGCGAGAACAACTTTTTGTTGATTTCCACCGCTCAGAAATACAACTGATTGGTTAATCGATGGCGTATTAATTCTTAACTCTTGGATATATTTATCAGTGAATGCTTTTTCCTTATTGAAATTCAATATCCGAAATGACTTAATTTTTTCGATTGCAACAGATACAATATTATTTTTTACCGGAAGTCTTAAAAACAATCCTTCTTCTTTTCGGTTCTCCGTAACAAAACCTATTTTCTTTCCTACTGATTGTTTCGGACGCGTGATATGGACTTCCTTATTGTTGATAAAAATTTTGCCATCTGTTTTTTTATCTGCTCCAAATATCAACCGCATGGTTTCTGTGCGACCAGCACCAACCAGACCGGCAAATCCAAGTACTTCACCTTTTCGAACACTGAAAGAAACATCCTTAATCTTATTGCCATCGGAAATATGTTCAACCCGAAAGCACTCTTCCCCCATCTGGACATCTCTCTGTGGGAATTGCTGTTTCAATTCTCGCCCGATCATCATTTTGATCAATTCGCTTTTTGTGATATCTTTGACATTTTTTGTTCCTATGAAACATCCATCACGGAGAACTGTCAATCTATCTGATATTTCAAATACTTCGTCCAATCTGTGTGTAATGAAAATGACTGCAATCCCCTTGCTTTTTAGACTTTTAATAATTCTAAATAATATTTGCGTCTCGTTTTCTGTCAACGAAGAAGTTGGCTCATCCATGATAACGACTTTAGCATTAATACTGACAGCCTTGATGATCTCCACAATTTGTTGTTGGGCAATACTAAAGTCTCTCGCATACTTTGATACATCCATTTCTATATCAAAGCTATCAAACAAATCTTTCGCATCCTTATACATTTTTTTCCATTGGATCACACCAAATTTCTTTGGTGCCCGACCCAAGAAAACATTTTCTGCCACACTAATTCTGTTTATCAGATTCAATTCCTGATAAATAATTGATATCCCCATCTTTTCTGATGCTTTCGGAGATGTTATTTCAACCTCTTTCCCCTCGAACTCTATAATTCCTTTATCTTTTGTATAAGCACCGGAAAGTATTTTCATCAGCGTTGATTTTCCCGCACCATTTTCTCCTAACAGAGCATGAACCTCTCCCTTTCGCAAAGAAAAATCAACATCATTCAATGCTTTAACACCA
>CAYLUJ010000154.1:0-3899 GCA_964386805.1 uncultured Pelolinea sp.
TTGCTGGAGATAGAGAATTTTCTATAAATGATCAATTTAATGATATAAAAAAGAATCTTAAAAATAAAAGCCGTGGAAAAAAACTCCACGACTTTTATTATTCACTATTTCCAGGATAATCCTGCATAATGGAAATACCCATCCAACACCTGATAGATATCTCCGGTAGCAATTTTCACCATATAAATGCCGCTGTGCGTATCGGAATCAGAAATGAATGCCAGTTCATTTCCATCGGGTGACCATTCAGGAGAATGGTTGGTATCCGAATCTTGCACCAGTACGGTTTCTTCTGTGCCGTCCATGTTCATCATATAAACATTGAATGAACCTTCTCTTTTCGAGAGGAAGGCGATCTTCTCACCCTCAGGGGAGCAGACCGGAGAGGCGTCATAATAATCGTTGTTTGTTAACTGGCTAACCGCCCGCGTATCAATGGCAAGAGAAAATACCTCAAAATCGCCGTCGCGGTCTGATACAAATACCAATCCTTTCCCATCAGCCTGCCAGCTGGACTGGGTATCTTGTGCATCTTCCTCGGTAAGTCGCTGCACGGTTCCATCATTCACCGAGATAATATTAATATCATTGTCACCATATGCATTGGATTGAAAGGCAATGTAGCTACCATCCGGCGACCAGACCGGTTCTGTTTTGTCAGCGCCATCAACAAGTAATTCTTCAATATCGAGTGTATTCAGATCCAATAAAAACAGGTCGTACGCTCCATTGGGATTAGCTGAATAAGCGATCTGTGTACCATCTGGAGAAAATTCAGGGGCGATATCTTCAAATTGATTGTCCGTTAACTGCTGAATTGCACCATTTTGCAGATTGAACAAGAATAGTTCGTAATCCTCTTTTTCCGCAGTCTTTGCCGCAAAGACGAGCTGTCCTTGTAAATCAGCAGTAGGGGCTGGTAGCGGTGTCTCTGTGCTTTTCTGAACGGTCGTTGAGGTACAACCAACAAAGAAAACCAATAAAACCAGGGCGGCAATCCCCATTTTTTTCATTCGAATCAACATTCTAATACTCCTTAAATAATCTTACCGCCTTATTCTAAAGCATTTTTTGATAACTTTACAAAGGAATTCCTGATGCGTTCTGTCTCCCTGACCAAAATAGCCTCATTACGGTATGATTAAATAGAGATGGAAACAGAGAGGTAGGTATGTCAATCACATTATTGGATGGAACCCTGCGAGTGGGTATTTTCTTTGATAAGGGAGATCATGAGTTCGATGACAATATTTGCATCTGTTTCAAAGAAGATTGTCCCGAAGATGAAAAGATCTTCTACGCAGGAGAAACAAATATCTATATCACTTCTGCGCAAGCTCGTGAGCTGGCAGCTCTGCTGATTGAAGCCGCTGATCAGAGCAATCATGGTTCGCGTTAATGACCTGGTTTGATCCTGACACAATCACATCATTAAATCCATTAAACCAGGCAGAATGGGATTTACTTTGCGACGGGTGTGGTATCTGCTGCCTGTATAAGGTCAGGAACCCATACGATATGAAGACACGGCTGACCAGAGTCGCCTGCCGTTATTTGGACCTTGAAACCTGTACCTGCGAAGTCTACGAACAGCGCCACGATCTCATGCCCACCTGTATCGAGCTGACTGTGGAAAACATCGAGCAGTTAACCTGGCTGCCGGAAACATGCGCCTATCGCAGGATTACAGAGGGAAAACCACTGCCCTGGTGGCATCCTCTGCGCAGTGGAAAGCATGACCTGGTTCACAAGTTGGGGATCTCTGTGAAGGAAAATGCGATCAGTGAAAAAGATATGGATCTCAATGACCTGCAAAAATATATCATTCAGCCATGGTAGACAGAATAAGGAAAGACAATGAAGAAAATTGCCGGTAAAATCAACGGATGGGATAAAGCATATAAAAAGAATCCGCAGCAATTCACCGAACCAGAGAAGATTTGTGCTCTGACTGATGTCCTATTTCCGAAATATGGAGTGAGACATATCTTAGACTTGGGATGTGGAAACGGAAGACATCTGGTGTATTTTGGCAAAGCGGGATATCAGGTATTCGGAACAGACCTTTCCGGTTGGGGGCTCCAGGCTGCTAGTACATGGGTAAATCAGGAAAATATCCCTTCCCGTTTGGCATTGGCGGATATGCAGGTTCTCCCCTTTGCGGATAGCAGTTTCGATGCGATCATCTCATTTAAAGTAATCCAGCATAATCTGGAGGCTGACATTCAAGCAACGTTCAGGGAGATTGAACGTGTGTTGCGGCGTGATGGGTTGCTAGTGATGGACCTGCTGCGTTATGACCCTGATTCCGATAGATTCAAGAAATCGATAATGGTTGAGCCGCATACCTTTGTGCCGAAAGCCGGCACAGAAAAAGGCATGCCGCACCACGCTTTCACGAAAGCCGAAGTGTTTGAACTGCTGCAAACCTGGAAAATCAAGTTCTTCAATACTCAACAGGATAAGAAACATTTCACCATCATTGCTCAAAAATAAGATAATGAATAGAACAAGCAGCAAATAAGGATAACATCGTGAACAAACTGGCAAAATTGATTGGCACAATCCAGCTCTGGCATGCCAGCGGAAAAGAGGCAGTCATGGCAACCCTGATCCGTTCTTCGGGCACATCTCCCCTCCCGGTCGGTGAAACGATGGCAATTTCATCCAGCTTTGACATGCAGGGAGCCGTTAGCCGGGGCTGTGTTGAAAGCGCCATTCTGGAGATTGCGCAGGATGCCATCAAGAACAATCATGCCATTCTCCAACATTTCGGGTTCAGCGATCAAAGCGCTTGGAAAGTGGGCTTGACCTGCGGAGGCGAAATCGATGTGCTCATCGAGCCATTGCCGCGGTCGCGAAACACCACTGAATTTTTTGAATGTGTGCTATCTCTATCAGAAAACGAGGAATCATTCTTTCTGCTTCATTTTATTGACGAGGAACATTTAGGGAAAAAGCTCGTTTGCGATCATGAAAAGACCCTGTACAGCGACCTGTCTGCCAGCCTTGCCGTCGCACCTAGTGTGATTCATGAATTAAACAATCAGAATAAACTACGCGTCATGGATTTATCGTTAACCAATGGAAAAAAGCTGTCCGTCTTCGTGAATTATCTTCAACCCGCCAGTAGGTTGATCATCATCGGCGCAGCAGAAATTGCGATCTATCTCACAAAAATGGCAAAAATACTCGGATTCAGTGTAGCCATCATTGATCCACGCTCCATGTTTGCAACACAGGTGCGCTTTCCCGATGCAGATACCATTCTCGCAAAATGGCCACAGGACTGTCTGCCTCTGCTGAAGCTCAAAGCACAGGATGCGTTGGTGGTCATTAGCCACGATGAAAAGATCGACCTACCCGCTCTGCAGATCGGCTTGGAAAATCACGTTTCTTATATTGGGTTATTGGGTTCTCTGAAAACACGCCAAAATCGTTTTGATGCTCTGAAAGAAGCGGGCTGGCAGGATACGGATCTGGCTCGCCTGCATGCACCCATCGGCTTGGATATCGGTTCCAAAAAAGCGGATGAGATCGCGTTATCCATTTTAGGAGAGATCATCCAGGAGAAAAATCGATCCAATTTAGTTTAAATAAATTCCGGTTGGATCCAGTTCTTCATGCAAAATGCGCAGTTCTTCCGCGGTCGGTTCAGCCGTCCGTGATAGGGTGGTAGCCACTTTAATTTCCCAGCCAGTGTTATTGCGCACTTCTTCCAACTCCACATCCGGATGTAAGGCGGTCACCTGCAATTCCCCGTTTTCATCCGGTACCAGGATCGCCAGGTCGGTCACTACTGCCTGTGGACCTTTTCCACGCACACCACTTTTCTCGCGTTCTGCTCTGCCGGAAAGAAAACCGGCTGAAGTGCAAAAATCCACTTTTTCAGGGAAACG
>CAYLUJ010000155.1:0-3355 GCA_964386805.1 uncultured Pelolinea sp.
TCATTCATATCTTGCAGCGATTATAGGGTGGAGCAAGCATGTCAATAATAAATTGGATTGTAGGGATTATTTCATTTTTGTTATTGATCTACCTGTTTATTGCATTACTCAAACCGGAGAAATTCTAATGACATTTATGGGTTGGATTCAAATTATTTTTTTCTTTGTGATTTTGGTTTTGCTTGTAAAACCCTTGGGGCACTACATGGCAAGAGTGTTCCAGGGGGAACGTACTTTTCTTTCTCCTGTGATTGCACCGGTTGAAAAATTTATTTTCCGCTTAGCGGATATCAGTCAAGATGACGAAATGGATTGGAAGGATTATACAAAAGCTTTGCTCTTGTTTAGTTTTCTTGGAATTCTTCTCCTGTACTTTCTTCAAAGAATACAGGCCATATTACCTCTAAATCCATTAGGTTTTCAGAATGTATCTCCCGATCTTGCATTAAATACAGCCGTCAGTTTTACCACCAATACGAATTGGCAAAATTATGGTGGTGAAACAACTCTCAGCTATTTCACTCAAATGATAGGGCTTACTGTTCAGAATTTCATATCCGCCGCATCTGGTATGGCTATTTTGATAGCATTTATCCGCGGCTTTTCTCGACACAACACTCAGAAACTGGGGAATTTTTGGGTGGACCTAACACGCAGCGTCCTTTACGTTCTTTTGCCTTTATCCACTGTATTGGCGCTTATTCTCGTTTCCCAGGGTGTTGTTCAGACGTTTTCTCCATCCATAAAAATTACAGTTTTGCAACTTTCTACAAGTCAAAGTTACCAAACAATCGCAGTTGGACCAGTTGCTTCACAGGTCGCTATAAAAATGCTAGGTACAAATGGAGGAGGTTTTTTCAATGTAAATTCTGCCCATCCATTTGAGAATCCAACAGCCCTGTCGAACTTTTTTGAAATGCTGGCAATGATCCTGATTCCCGCAGCACTCTGCTACACATTCGGAATCCTTGTTGGAAACACCCGTCAAGGTTGGTCGATCTTTGCTGCCATGGCTATTCTATTAATAACCTTCATTGGATTAACCTACTTTTTTGAATCATCTGGAAATCCGAGTTTTTCCACACTCGGAGTAGATCAATCCAGCAGTTCCATTCAACCAGGGGGGAATATGGAGGGGAAGGAAGTTCGCTTCGGGATTCCAAATTCCGCTCTCTGGGCAACCGTAACCACTGCGACGTCTACCGGGGCAGTGAATTCAATGCACGATTCATACACACCTATGGGTGGAATGGTCACGTTAGCAATGATGATGTTGGGTGAAGTTGTTTTTGGAGGGATAGGATCAGGATTATACGGGATGTTGGCATTTGTGATCGTGGCTGTATTTATTGCAGGGTTGATGGTTGGTCGAACACCCGAATATCTTGGTAAGAAAATTGAAGCATATGAGATGAAAATGGCATCTCTACTAATTCTGATCATGCCGATCATCGTTTTAGGTTTAACCGCTTTAGCCGTCTCCACAAAAAATGGCCAAACTCAGGTTCTCAATCCCGGTCCACACGGTTTCAGTGAAATATTGTATGCATTTACCTCACAGGGAAATAACAATGGAAGTGCATTTGCAGGATTGAATGGAAATACAATCTTTTATAACTTAACAGGATCTCTGGCCATGCTGATTGGCCGTTTCTGGCTGGCAATTCCTACGTTGGCTCTGGCAGGTTCATTGGCTGCCAAGAAAAAAGTTCCCTCAGGAGCAGGTACGTTATCTACTACTTCTGGACTTTTCATTTTTTGGCTCATTGGCATCATCATACTAGTCGGACTGTTGAATTTCATCCCGGCGTTGGCATTAGGTCCCATCATCGAACATCTGATATGGTAGGAGTGTAATAATGAAGAATTCAAATCAATCGAAAACTACCCGCTTAAAAAAACTGTATTTCCATGCGCTTGCTGATTCATTTGGAAAACTTGATCCGCGGATACAAATTCATAATCCGGTCATGTTCGTGGTAGAAGTTGGTAGTGTTTTAACTATAATTTTGTGGATGCAAGCTCTCTTCGGACGTGGAGAAGCGTCACCCGAATTTATTGGACCTGTTGCGGCCTGGTTATGGATCACTGTTTTATTCGCAAATTTTTCTGAAGCGCTGGCTGAAGGGCGAGGAAAAGCACAAGCTGAAGCATTGCGAAAAACACGCCAGGAAACAAGTGCAAAAAAAATCTTGTCTTTTCAACATGGTTCTAAACCTACTCAAAAAATTACCGTTATTCCCTCTACGCAATTAAGACAGGGTGATAAATATCTGGTCGAGGCGAGTGACATCATCCCTGCTGATGGCGAAATCATTGATGGTATTGCCTCTGTCGATGAATCAGCAGTTACGGGTGAATCCGCTCCGGTTATCCGTGAATCAGGAGGGGATCGCAGTGCTGTAACCGGAGGTACGCGCATCCTTTCCGATTGGTTGGTGGTTCAAGTGACTGCAAACCCCGGCGAGGGATTTCTAGATAGAATGATCAATCTTGTAGAAGGAGCAAAACGACAAAAAACACCCAATGAAATCGCTTTAAATATTCTACTGGCGGCTTTCACGATCATTTTCCTGATCGTATGTATCACACTGCTGCCATTTTCTGTTTATAGTGTAAAAACTGCAGGAGTTGGGCAACCGATTACCATCACTGTTTTAATTGCACTGTTAGTATGCCTAATCCCTACTACCATTGGCGGCCTTCTTTCAGCAATCGGAATCGCAGGAATGGATCGCTTGATACAGCGTAATGTAATTGCGCTTTCCGGCCGAGCTATCGAAGCCGCCGGTGATGTGGATGTTTTATTATTAGACAAAACAGGTACCATCACATTAGGTAATCGTGAGGCAGTGGAATTTCTTCCGGTAGGAAATATCACACCACTTGAATTAGCAAACGCAGCCCAATTAGCTTCCCTTGCTGATGAAACTCCCGAGGGACGTTCCATTGTTGTATTGGCTAAAGAAAAATTTGGATTACGAGGTAGAACTTTAAGCCCTTCCGAAAATACACCACAAGGTATGCATTTCATTCCTTTTTCCGCCCAAACTCGCATGAGCGGAGTAACTTTTGATCACACCACGATTTATAAAGGTTCACTCGAAGCAATCATTGAATATTTACAGAATGCTAGATCAATGATTCCAATTGAATTGAACCAACTTGTTGAAAATATTGCTCGCAATGGTGGAACCCCATTGGTGGTAATTCAGAATTCAGAAGTATTGGGAGTGATTCATCTAAAAGATATCGTCAAAGGTGGTTTGAAGGAGCGTTTCACCCAATTAAGAAAGATGGGAATTAAAACCGTGATGATCACCGGAGATAATCCTTTAACGGCTGCTGCCATTGC
>CAYLUJ010000155.1:3365-3802 GCA_964386805.1 uncultured Pelolinea sp.
GCAGCCGAAGCCGGGGTAGACGATTTCTTGGCACAGGCTACCCCTGAAAAGAAATTGGCATTGATCCGAGAATATCAGATTGGTGGACGTTTGGTCGCTATGACTGGTGATGGAACAAACGATGCCCCTGCACTGGCTCAAGCAGATGTTGCTGTTGCTATGAATACGGGAACACAACCCGCCAGGGAAGCTGCGAATATGATTGATTTGGATAGTAATCCTACAAAACTGATTGAAATCGTTGAAATTGGGAAACAATTGTTAATGACAAGAGGTTCTCTCACCACATTCAGTATTGCCAATGATGTATCAAAGTATTTTGCGATTATCCCAGCAGCTTTCTCCTCAACATATCCTCAACTGAATGCCCTGAATATCATGCACTTATCTACCCCACAGAGTGCGATCATGTCTGCAGTGATTTTCAATGCGATCAT
>CAYLUJ010000156.1:0-3782 GCA_964386805.1 uncultured Pelolinea sp.
CTCCTATGAAGGTAATTACAGCACTTATCTGGAACAGCGTGAAAATGAGGTCAAAACCCAATGGTCTGCCTACAAAGATCAAGAAGCCGTAATGCGCCGCATGAAAGCGGATATCGCGCGTGCTAAGGAACAAGCCGCACACACAGAACGTAAAGCCAGCGCCAACCATTCGGGAAGTCCGGAGAATAAAATGGGAAAAGACCATAAAAAACGACTTGCCAAGAAGGTTGCAAAAAAAGCAAAAGCACGCGAAAAACGATTGGATCGCTACGAAAGATCGGACGAGAGAATAGAAAAACCCCAAGGATCGCGCACCATTCGTGTCGAATTTGAAAAAACTCCCCACCTGGGGGATTCTGTGATCCAAATGGAACACCTGGACGTGGGATTTCCGGAATTTCCACCGCTACTGGAAAATGTCAATCTTCAAATGCGAACATCACAACGCATTGCCTTTACCGGGCCGAATGGCAGCGGCAAGACCACATTATTACGCACACTGGCAGGGGAAATACAACCACTGGCAGGAAAAATCACACTGGGTAGCAGCGTGACTTTAGGATTGATGTCGCAGGATCTCAATTCTCTGGTACCGGGGCAAAGTGCTGTAGATCATATTTGGAAGGATTTTCCCAATCAGACCGAAGCACGCCGTTTTCTCGGTTATTATCTGCTGACCGGAGATGAAGTGTTGAAACCTGCCTCACAGCTTAGCTATGGGCAGCGAGCGCGATTGATGCTGGCAATGCTGGTGCTGAATGGCTGCAACGTACTGCTTTTAGATGAACCCATCAATCATTTGGATATTTCCAGCCGCACCCAATTTGAACAGGCACTGCAAGCTTTTAATGGAGCCATTCTTATGGTGGTGCATGACCGTTATTTCATCCAACGCTTTGCGCAGGAAATCTGGCAGGTGAAAGATAAGAGAATAATTCAAAACAGTAATAACCTATTCGGCGAATAATGAATATCCAACCAGTACTTACTACGTAACTATTAATCGATCTCTTTGACGATCAAACCAAATAGATCTACTTTTGATTTCTTCATTTTGCCAGATGAGATGGGCAAAATGGTTCCTTCGCGTGGAACTTTTTTCGGCGATGAAAAAGAATCGTGCTGATATTGAAAACCAGGCTGATCCTCCGGATTTGCCAGAACCAGATATCGCTTCTTCTTTGGATCAGTGAAAATAGAGTATCCTGCGCCGCTGAGTGTCTCAAGAAGACCCAAGGCTTGATTTTCGGAAAGGGATGGGTTCAACTTAAATAAATTATGAATGTTCTTCTGTAAACTTGGATATCTTTTGTAGATCTTATTCTTGGTCATTGTCTCCATTTTGGCGGTTTTTAGAAATTGGAATAATGTCTTCTCCCTTGGTTGAATGGGAGCAAGCAGAGATTGCGATGCTGAGATGGTTAGGTTTAATGTCTGTTGGTTCTCCAGTGATACTGGACCAACTTGGTAGGTATGAGTATTCTCATCAAAGTGGCTGGCAGCCAAATGCTTTTTCCCATTGATATTCAATGTATGTTGGAGGGATGCAGCCACTCCTCGCAGAAGAAAGGTATAGGTCCTTTTTTTCGGGATGAGATTGGTGTCTCCGATTGCTGCTTGCACAGTGATGGAAAATGTATTCCCGGAAGTATGGGAACGAAAACGGGTCTGACAAAAATGATCCTGCTTATATTCCGTTGAAACCCCATCATCCTCATATAGGTTAAATTCTCCATCCGCTCCGGGGAAGAGAAGCAGCTCAATTTCTTCAGGGTTAGCGATCCCTCCCCAACCCCTGACGGGTTGTAGTGGGATGATAGCGCCTGACTTTGCGAACGTGCACATTTTATCCACAACTTTATGTTGGATTACCCATGCAGGTCCATGGGAACATTCGCCAGAGAAAAGGTTGAACCAGGTTCCCGGAGGGAACCATACTGCTTGCCGGCTTAACCCTAGATCCGCTTCCATTGGAACCGTGATGGGTGCTGCCATAACCTGGCTGCCGAACATGTATTGATTGGTGGCGAGATAAGCATTTTCTTCCTCAGCCCAGTTGTAATAAAGGGGAGTACAGATGGGTATCCCTTCTTCCTCATTGCGTCTAGCCATACTGTAGAGGTAGGGTATCAAAGCATGACGGAATTGTAAAAGGTTTCTGGCAATTCTTAGAACTTCCGCGCTGAAAGCCCAGGGTTGGTGGTCGATGAAGATATCTTTACCGCAATGAATACGCAGGATGGGGCTTAGAATTCCAAGTTGGAGCCAGCGAATGTACAGTTCTGGATCTTCCATGCCGCGCATGTGTCCCCCGATATCGTGACTCCACCATCCATAGGCAACGTTGGCGGAGGTGGCTGTGAAATAGGGTTGAAATGCCAATGTTTCCCAACTGATGATCGTATCGCCTGAAAATCCGATCGGGTAGCGATGATTGCCGGCGCCACCCCAGCGCGAGAAAATGACCGGTCGCTTCTTTCCATCTCTACCCGCATCAAGAAAATGCAGGTGATTCAACCACCATAATGGATCTAAAGCGGGTATTTCAGAGGTGCCGCCCTGCTGCCAATCGAGCCACCAAAAATCCACCCCTTCGTCTTCAAGAGGGTGAAGCAATTCATCAAAGTAAACCGAAGCAAACTTCTCATCGGCAATATCGAATTTGATTGGAGTTTGCCGGGAAGGATCACATCTCAATGCTTTAACGACTGCTGCATAACGCTCTTCATGTGGAAAAATGCCTTCGGCAGGGTGGAGATTCAGGGTAACCGTCAGACCTTGCTGGTGGAGCCATTCCAATAGTTCTTTTGGATCAGGGAAAAGCGACCGGTTCCAGCTAAAACCGGTCCAGCCGGTGCAGGCATTTCCTGTTTTGGTGATATGCCAATCCATATCCAGTACAAAAACTGATAGAGGAATCTGGAGGTTGCGAAATTTTAAAACCAACTCTTTTACATCCGCCTGAGAATATTCCCAAAAACGCGACCACCAGTTTCCCAGCATGAAGCGCGGGATCAAGGGAACTCGCCCTGCGATTCTTTGATAATCCTGCATGGCAGATTTGTAAGCATACCCTGAAGCCAAAAAATAAAGATCTTGGTAACCATCGTTCTTTGGTCTGGGTTCTATCCAGCCGGAAGAATTGAGGATCAGACTTTTTGTATCATCCAGCAGTACCCATCCAGAACGGGATAGAAAACCGGGTTGCAGATGGATTGGACCTTTCGTTTTATCCAATGTTCTGGTTGTTCCAGGTAAAATGCCGGGATTGGGATCGCCATAATGAAATTCTATGTTGGTATCTTTGATGAGAATACTCAAGTTTTCTGCGGTCAGCCCGCAAGGAGAATCGTGATAATCCAGAACCAGATGTTCGGTTTCCAGATGTAAAGAATCCTTCGAAATGACTGCATCCATGGATGGGGCAGGTTGATTGCGATACCAAAATTGTTGTGATGGGCGATCTTCAAAGAATCCGTTCGGGCTGTGCTCAATGCGAATGAAACGAGAGGTGAGGATTGAAAAGCGAGTATTGGAGAAAGAAAAAACAGATTTTGGATTCGCAATGGCTTGTTCTTGAAAATAGTCTTTCATTTTATGATCCTGAAATAATCTCAATTTTAATCTTGACATTTATAAATTCAATACTATAATAATACTTAATTCACTAAATAAACTAACTAATAGTATCATGAATTCAATCCAACATGCAAATCGCGACCTCATGCGAGGTATTAATCGTTCTGTTATATTGAACGTAATTAAAATTCATGGACCCATTT
>CAYLUJ010000157.1:0-3715 GCA_964386805.1 uncultured Pelolinea sp.
ACAGAACATGTAATCTTGAATAAAATTTAAGATTAACATGGCAAATAAGACAAAGGTAAGCATTCGGTGAACCCCGTATTGCTTATTAAGGCAACATTAATCTGCTTTAAAAGTTACTCTAAAACATTCAGAGTACTTTAAGAGACGCCTCTAAGTTGAATCGACCTGGATTTTCTGATAATTGTGGGGAAGCAGGTCTGCCAGATCCATCCTGTAGTCATTGTCGTAATGGTGGACGTTGTTCAGAAAGTAAATCAACCAGTCGCGGAAGTTCACTCCGCTTGCTTTACAGCAACCCATCATGGAATAAACGATGGCAGCATTTTCCGCAGCTTCGTCATTCCCGCAGAACAACCAATTTTTTCGTCCGAGAGCGATAGGCCTTATAGCATTTTCCCCGAGGTTGTTATCTATCTTCAGCCTTCCATCCAAATGGTAGCGGGTCAGCTTGTGATAAATGTTGTATGTGTAACGGATGGCCTTCCCAATCCGCCCTTTCGGCAAGACTTTGGGGTACTCATTCACCAGCCACTTTTCAAATGCGACCATTATAGGGTATGACAGACGGGTCCGCAAATCGGCACGCTCTTCGTATGAGAGTTTCTCCTGATCGGCACGCCTTTCCACATCATAAAGCAATCCGATTTGCTCCAGCGCGTCCGATGCCCTGGCTTTGTCCTCCTTCAAAGCATCGTTAAAAACTCTTCGACAATGTGCCCAGCAACCAATAGGCAGAACCCCTTTTTTGTTTTCGTAGATGTCATAAACAGCATACCCATCGGTCTGGATAACTCCCTGAAAGTCCTTAAACAATTGCAGTGCTACCTTTTGTGCCCGGGAACCATGGTCATAATGGAAAAATACCAGGTCGAGCATCACTGCCCGTACCATCCAGATGTATCCTTTTATCGCTTTATGTTTTTCGTTATTGATAATCGGAATCGTTGATTCATCACTCTGAATATAATCGGAACTCAAAACCAGTTCCTTCAACCGGTACCAGGCCGGTCGCATCAGATATGCCACATCCTGAAACCAACCATTCATTGTTGTTGCAGCAATAGCGATGCCTTGTTGCTGAAACATCTGAATCTGACGGTAAAACGGTAGATGGTTCACATATTTATCAATGATTATGTCGGCTAAGAGGGAAGCCCCGGCATAACTCTTTGCGATGGGCAGAACTGGCATGGGGGCAATAATGACTTGAGCCTCTATTTCCTGAGTCTTGTCTTTCAATACATACTTATGACGGACAATCCTGCGTACATACCATCTTGGGGGTTCCTTTTCAAGCACTTCAGTGATCTCAGGCTCCAATTCTGTCCAGTTTTCCACATCAACTCTTACCGGGTAAATATGACACTCCTCCCTGGGAAGATCTTCAGGCAATGGTTTGCGTACAGGCTGATTCCGTTCTTTGACAACAACCCTTATCGTTTTGTATTGTTCAATCTCCTCTTTGGCGCTGGTAGCAAGTTCTTTCTCTTCCGGGAGCAGGTCAAGTCCTTCAAAATCCAGAATACGTTGCTGTGGATCTTCCTTAATAAATCGTTCGCTGGATTTGCCCCAAATCTTCCGTTGAAGTATCTCAACCAACTGTTTGAGTTTGTTGATGGTCTGGTCTTTTTCGATGAGTTGTTTCTGATAAATGGCCCTTTCTGAC
This sequence comes from uncultured Pelolinea sp., assembly GCA_964386805.1. Lineage (GTDB taxonomy): Bacteria > Chloroflexota > Anaerolineae > Anaerolineales > Anaerolineaceae > UBA4781. Next base: position 1,667 of record CAYLUJ010000157.1, read on the forward strand.
TCGAAGTTTTCGTACCCGGCAATCTGGCTGCGGAGCCTGGAGGTTTCCCGGTATAGCTGGTCCCGGTCCTCTAATAATTGCTGTACAAAAAGCTCCTCGTTAATGGCCATTTTTTCTTGTTTTATATGGGCTAAAGGTACTTAATATCAGTATAATAACCAAATATAAAACAAAATATTATTAACTATTTAGAGGCCTTTTCCCATACTTTTTTATCTGTTTTTTCTCTGGACGAAGCTCCTTGTACCATCATCATCAGCTCCTGCCAACTGGTCGTAAATGTATTCGTCATTTCATCAAATACTGGCAATTTGAAACAACCTGATTCCAGTTTCAGATGATAAATCACCAGTCCTCCACATTCCATGTGCAGAATCTTCATGCTGGTGCAGTGCCGGTTGATAAAAATGAATACATCCCCATCCTGGACGTTTCGACGCATTTGATTGGTCACTATTCCGCTAAGAGTGTAAAAACTCCGGCGCATATCTGCGGGATAAGAATACAAAAAGTATCTCATCGACGAGGTAAGGCTGAACATGTTATCGGTGCATTGAACCCAACAGGGTGTGGATTATTTCCATATCCGGAAACTTGTTGAACTTTACTATGATCCCATTGGGGTAACATATCTCACAGGAAAAATCAACGGCTGAAGATGTATGCTTGATCTGATGACCCTGCCGGTTTTTCAAAGAAGCTGGCAATGGTTTTGTACACTCCTGCTGATCTCCGCTGAAAACCACCGGAACAAACACATTCTTTGGTGGCAACTGCCCTTTAAGTTTGTTTTGCCAATAGAAAAATTTGGCCTCACCCATTTTCTGGTTCAAACAATAATCTCTGACGGTCAATCCGGATTCCAGGTAATCATCATAAATGGCCCGGAATTTTTTCTCATTTAACATGCCGATTGCTTTTGATTTAAAAGCAAACTTATGCATGAGAATGTTTTAATTATAGACGCACTTTACCGAATGCTTACAGTCAATTTGTCTTTCATTTTTGCTGCATTGTCTTTCTGTCCGTGCGTTGGCTTTGGTGGCTCTTTTGTAATTTATGGTTTTAGCGTTGGATTGCGCAAATTGCAAATGTGCCACCAAATGCGTTGGCAATTCATTTCAAATTATTTTCTAATTCTTGTAAGGATATTACAAAACCAAATACAGCTTTAATTATGGCTATGCTGATTTGCTCAAATTCCTCATTTAAAGAAGATGTACAATCTGATATAAGAATTGGAGTATAATTATATTCAAATGCATCGCGTATTGTAGACTCTACGCATATGTTAGTCGCAACTCCAGTGATAATCAGGGTTTTTATTTCTTTTTCGAGTAATAATGTATGCAGATTCGTATTATAGAAAGCACTGTATTTTTCCTTATCCATAAATATATCATCTTTCGTTATATATTTTTTAAGTTCGTCAATTATATCAAAGTAAATAGAATGTTTTGTGAATATTGGTTCACCATCTTTGAAATGATATGGATTTAACTCTTGATATAAACTGTTTTTCAAATTTTCATGATGAGCTCTTGTCCAAATTATTGGAATGTTTTTTAGTCTAGCTAATTCTATTAATTTAATTTGATTTTCGATAATTTCTTTATACTTAGTTATTGGAATTAAAGGTTCCTTTCCGTAAAAGAAATTTTGCATATCAACTATGATAAGAGCTGATTTTTTTTTAAGGTGTTCCATTTAATAGTTTTAAAGAATTAATCAACATTATTGCTGCTGTACCAGCCCATCCAAGCGCATGTAGTAATGAAGCAGCTTTTAATTTTCTTATGAACTTTAAGTTTAATAATTGTGTTTGAGATTCTGAGGAAAGTGTCCAAAAAACCCCGAATACAATCCATAAAAATGCCATAAGTGCAGCCAAATGAAAACGAAATGTGAGAAAAGGACTATAAGCGTCTTTTAAAATTGGCAATGATGCTAGTATTGATAATGACAAGAGCACACTTGACCCTATTGTAACCATTGTTTTAATATGGTCTTTGCCATTTAGTTCAGATACAATTTTTTCATTTTTCCCAT
>CAYLUJ010000158.1:0-808 GCA_964386805.1 uncultured Pelolinea sp.
AGAAGCACTTGTTGAAAAAGTCTTTGGTGATGAAAAGGTAACCATCCTGGAGAGATTTAAAGGAAAACAGCTGAAGGGAAAACGCTATCAACCATTATTTACCTTTTTACCAGTTGACAAACCTGCGCATTTTGTTGTAATGGGCGACTTTGTCACAATTGAAGATGGTTCTGGATTAGTGCATATTGCCCCGGCTTTTGGTGCCGATGATATGAATGTAGCCAATCAAGAAGATTTGCCAATCCTGATGACCGTAAAGCCGGATGGCACCTTTATCCGTGAGGTGGATCCTTGGGCAGGTCGATATGTAAAGGATGCCGATCCGCTCATTATTGACCATCTTAATGCTCGCGGATTGCTTTTCAAAGTTGAAAAACATACCCATTCGTATCCCTTCTGCTGGCGCTGCGGGACTCCTCTGCTGTATTATGCGCGTTCTACCTGGTATATTCGCACCAGCCAGGTGAAGGATCGTCTGGTGGCGTTGAATAATGAGATCAATTGGTATCCGGAACATATTAAAAATGGACGTTTCGGAAACTGGCTGGAAAATAATGTCGACTGGGCATTGGGTCGCGAGCGCTTCTGGGGAACTCCGCTGCCGGTCTGGCAGTGTGAGGATTGCGGATTGCAGGCTTGCGTTGGATCGATGGAAGAATTGTCCAAATTAGTTGGTCATGATCTGACCGGGCTTGAACTGCACCGCCCGTATGTTGATGAGGTCGTCTTTGACTGCCCGGAGTGTCATGGGAAAATGAAACGCGTGCCTGAACTGATCGATGTATGGTTTGATTCAGGTTCTATGCCT
>CAYLUJ010000158.1:818-3661 GCA_964386805.1 uncultured Pelolinea sp.
ACATTGAAGAGTTCAAACAGCAATTCCCGGCTGATTACATTTGTGAAGCTGTTGATCAAACACGTGGTTGGTTCTATTCGCTGCATGCCATTTCAACCTTGGTATTTGATCAGAAATGTTTTAAAAATGTTGTCTGTCTTGGACTGATTCTGGATGAAAATGGTCAGAAAATGTCCAAGTCACGCAAGAATGTAGTTGACCCATGGGAAGTCATTAACCAACATGGCGCGGATGCCATGCGCTGGTATCTTTACACAGCCAGCCCCCCCGGACAGGAAAGACGCTTCTCGGCGAATCTGGTTTCTGAGGTCATCCGCACGTTCATGCTGACATTATGGAATACCTATTCCTTCTTTGTGACCTATGCAAACCTTGATCAATGGCAACCGGATGCGCAGAAGACGGATATTGAGTATTCTCCTTTGGATAAATGGATTCGATCAGAGTTGCATGCGTTGGTGCGGAATGTGACGAAAGCATTTGAGACCTATGATGTGATCAATGCTACCCGCCCCATTGAAGTGTTTGTAGATCGTCTTTCAAATTGGTATTTAAGACGATCGCGCCGTAGATTCTGGAAGAGTGAATCGGATGGCGACAAGTATGCAGCCTATGCGACCTTATACGAAGCATTGGTCACGGTGAGCAAGCTCATTGCTCCTTCCATGCCGTATATGGCTGAAAATCTGTATCAAAACCTGGTGCGCTCGGTTGATCCCAACGCCGAACTTTCTGTACACTTGGCAAAATGGCCAGGTTATGATGAGACTACCATTGATGCTACCCTGAACTACGAAATGGGTGCCGTCATGAAATTAGTTTCACTTGGGCATGCTGCCAGAAACAAATCGGGCATCAAAGTTCGCCAGCCGCTGGCTGAAGCAGCCTTTGCAATCAGTGCGGGGGATGATCCCAGCATTGTCGAGCGATATGCGGACCTTCTTGAAGATGAGTTGAATGTGAAAAAAGTGCGCTTATTGAGTGCAGCCAATGAAGCGGTTGCTTATGAACTTGTTCCCCTCCCGAAACAATTAGGGCAGAGGTTTAAGGGTGATTTTCCAAAAATCAAAGCCGCTATTCTAAACCTGGAAGCCGAAACAATAGCTGCAGCAGTATCAAAAGGTGATTCCTTCTCTGTGAGTGTGGATGGGGAGGAATATTCTATCAATCCGGATGAGGTGGAAATCCACGTTCAAGCAAAAGAGGGATTTGAAGTAGCCTCCGAAGGTGCCTATTTGGCTGCACTCGTCACGACCATGAATGATGATCTTGTCTATGAAGGGCTTGTTCGCGAATTTATCCGCCGAATTCAAGAATCACGGAAACAGGCTGGCTTTGAGATCTCCGACAGGATCCTGTTGTCTTACTCGGCTTCGGAAAAGCTTGAAAAAGCCATAGCGCAATATCATGATTATGTAAAGAATGAAACGCTGGCAGTACAGATGGATTCAGAAAATCATCCCAGCACTTTGCCGAACGCGAGTGATGAATTTGATGGCGAACAGGTAACAATCTGGCTGGAACGAGCAAAATAGAAAAAATATGCAAAAAAAGGGGTCAACTGTATAAGTTGATCCCTTTTTTTGTTTTAATCCCTATTGAAATGGGGAATTTCATCTGGTATTTCAAAACTGATTTCCACCAAACCGGCATATTTTCCATCTTCAAGATAAGGGGTTTGATAAATTAATTTCTTTTTCCCTCCTTTTTTGATAGTGTAAATATTTGCTTTATTATTTTGTGCAATTTGCTGAATTCTCTCCTGCACGGTGTCGGGGTGACAATCCAGGATATTTTTTCCGATGAGATTTTTGCCGCCACTGCTTGCAAAAGTATCGGCTGCTTTTTGGTTCATTTCGATGATTATCCCATTTGCATTGGTCACGGTGATCGCGGCTGGAAATTCTTCTTGCCAAGAATGATTGGGCATGGATGCTCCTTCAAGGATTTATATTCTTCTGATGGTTGTATTGGTAAAGCTCTATTATATTCAATATAATAGATAGTTTCGCTAAAGTTAGACTGAAAAAGGATTATCTATTACAATCATCTGAAATTCATTGCGGAGAAATTATTTGAAAAAAAATGCTAAAGCGTACATTTTCTTATTTATTCTTGCTGGCGTAATCATTGCGCTAGATCAATTCACGAAAAATTTGGTGCGAGCGAATCTGAGTTATGGTGAAGTGTGGTCACCCTGGGAATGGATGATGCCGTATGCACGTATTGTGCATTGGTACAATACCGGTGTGGCATTCGGTTTGTTCCAAGGAATGGGCTTATTATTCACATTCTTACCGCTTATCGTAGTGATTCTGATTTTTATTTTTTATACTCGTCTTGCAGGTGATAGTTGGTGGATGCGGATCGCAATCGGTTTGGAGTTTGGGGGCGCGATCGGAAACTTGATCGACCGCATTAAAATCGGTCATGTCACCGATTTCATTTCTATCGGAAATTTTGCTGTGTTTAATATCGCTGATGCCTCGATCACGGTTGGTGTGTGTGTGTTATTGATTGCCCTGTGGCAAGAAGAGAGAAAGAATTCTGCGAAACCTGTTCAATAATATGGCTTTGACCGGTGAAGTATATGAGTTCTCTTTTTTCGAAGATACCTCTGCTCGACTTGATAAATATCTGGCGGAGGGTTTGCCTTCTCAATCCAGGTCGCGTATACAGGATTTGATTAAGACCGGATTTGTAAAGATTGATGGCAGTATCGTAAACAAACCAAGTACTATCTTATCTCGTCCATGTACTATTGAAATCGAGATCCCGCCTGCACAGCCGGGTGAGTTGGTCCCTGAAAATATCCCTTTAGATATTATTTATGAAGATGAGAA
>CAYLUJ010000159.1:0-3599 GCA_964386805.1 uncultured Pelolinea sp.
ATCGGAATTTTGGTCGGGCATTGGAAGATTGACAGCGGACATGTCTGCGAAAATGACATCGTTGAAGCAAATATTACCGAGGCAATTGCCAATCAGGTCAGTATTAAATTGAACGCTCTCGGATACCCGGTTAAGCTGCTGGCTGAAACGGACATGGATCTGATCAATTACCGCGGTCCTGCTCTGGTTGCGTTATACACTGGCTCGTGCGATGACACTCCTGAGAATAAAAGCGGTTTCACGATCGGGACCACTCTTTCAACATCTGATCTGAATTCTTCGAACGCACTCGCGGTTTGTATGGGTGAGATCTACCAGGCTTCAACAAAACTTGATTTTACCTACCAGATCATCGCTTCCGATCAGCCAGCGTATGCGCTTTTTGCAATGGTAAATCCTACTACACCCATGATCTATCTTGAGATGGGTTCTTTGTTATACGATCAATCCGTATTGGTCGAAAATTCTGAAAAAGTAGCCAACGGCATTGTCAATGGAATTCAATGCTATCTGGATACACTGGAAAATACTCAATGAACAATACCACACAACAATCGATCGCCGTCATGCTCGAAAAAGCTCAAAGCGCCCTGAAAGCCGGGGACAAAGAAGAAGCTCGCAATTGGGCAAAAAAGATATTGAAAATATCACCTGACCATGAAGATGCATATTTGATCCTGGCAGCCATCAGTGCTCCTCAAGAAAGCTTGAAATATCTGACCAAAGTGTTGGAACTAAATCCACAAAACCAAAAAGCACGCAATGGAATGCGCTGGGCAATTAAACAGGTAAAAGAAGAAGAGCTGCAAAAGAAGCGTGAGAATGCACAGGAAGATACAGCGGAAATAAAAGTTAAACCATCCGCTCATCCTGCTTCTGCAAAACAAAAACCGAGTAAAAAGAAATCAAAGAAGCGCACATCCATATGGGCTATCCTTGTGTTTGTCTTAATTTTCATCACCGGTCTGGCAGCTTTCGTATGGTATGGATTACCGTATGTGAACGCTGCCACCAAAGAAGTGAAAGAACCCCGACCGGCGGGAGTGGTCATCAAACCCACATTGACCCCCACGCCGACCCCAACACCCACACCTACCCCGACACCCACACCGACTCCCACACCCTTGCCTACCTCCACTCCAAAACCAACCGCCGATAAAACCTACATTGACTATTTTGCACACTCCTGGGATATTCCCAGCCAGGTAAGTGGTACCGATGATTTTTGGATCGAAGTGGATCTCAGTGAACAAATGGTGTACACCTACCGGGGTGACACATTCCTGCAATCATTCCTGGTTTCCACCGGAACCAGCGCCCACCCAACCGTAACCGGTACCTACAAGATCTATGCGAAATACCCCTCTTACTTGATGGTCGGGGACGGATATTATCTGCCGGATGTCCCTTACTCCATGTTCTTCTACAAAGGATACAGCCTGCACGGTACATACTGGCACAGTAATTTTGGTACTCCCATGAGCCACGGGTGTATTAACATGGAAACAAGCGATGCTGAATGGGTATATGAGAATGCCCCCATCGGCACGTATGTATATGTACATGATTAAAAGGCAAAACGAGCCATGAAGAAGAGTATCAACAGAAGGGAATTCCTGAAATATACTCTGGAAGGTTCATTGGGCGGATTTCTCTATTTCAATATTCTTCCGAAACGCACAACACTTTTTGAGATCGATCCCTCGACACCGCTATTAGGGAGGGTCTTTAAAGATAATGCCATTATCTATAAACAACCTTCCTTTTCTTCGGGTATTCAATATTATCTCAAAGCAAACGACGTGCTTCCTCTGGCAGAAGAAGTGATTGGAGATCCGATCAATAATCGCAGTAAATTATGGTATGCGGTCACTGATGACGGCTACATTCCTGTCAACAGTGTTCAACCGGTACGCCAACGCACCAACCTGCCGAAAGAACAGATCAGCAGTAGCGGTGAATTGGGAACCATCACTGTGCCATACTCAAAAGCCTGGAAAGCGAATCCTTCTTCCGGTTCAGAAGATTCTCTGCTTTTCTTTTATGGATCGACGCATTGGATCACGGGCGTATCCACGGATTCAAAAGGTGATACCTATTACAAGATCGTCGAAGATCGCTGGGGCGACGTGTATTACATACAGGCAGAACATATAGCAATTCTGAATGAGGAAGAGTTGCTCCCCTTTTCTGATGCTGTTCCAGCCGAAGAAAAATCAATAGAGGTCAATATAGCCGACCAGACCGTCATCGCCTATGAATATGGGAAAGCGGTTTTCCTTTCTCAAGCTTCTACCGGGCTGCTTAATGACGGGATAGATTTTTCAACTCCTCCGGGAGACTATAAAATTAATTACAAACGCCCTTCCCGCCATATGGTTCATGCCGATAAAAGTGGAGATGATGATAGTGAACTTTTCGGCGTGCCCTGGGTGACTTATTTTACTGATACGGGTATCGCATTTCATGGAACATACTGGCACAACGATTTTGGCGTGCAGCGCAGTCATGGCTGTGTCAATCTTCCCATGCCAGCCGCAAAATGGATCTACTTATGGAGCCAGCCGATTGTTCCATTTGGTCAAGAAAAATTTGTTTCCAATAGTGGTACCAAAGTGACTGTCGTCTAGAAAATTTTAGATTTCGTTAAGATATAGGACTGCATTTTCTGATTAGAATTTCTCATTAATATGAGGTTTTAGAATGAGCCAGAAAGCCGTATTTGAAGGATTGATCATAGATGAGCAGGATAGACCCGTAAGCACCGCTTACGTTGGTGCTGAAGCAACCTATGTGGTGGATGATGACGGCTTTATGCGCCATATACCGAGCGAGTATGTTGACCGGCAGGTTCTCAACTTCTTAAAAGACCAAATATTACAAAACAAGGATGTGCTTGCTGATCAAGCTACGAAAATGCTCGGGCAGGAAGATATCTTTACACGTGCCGTGATCGAAAATCAACTGGAAGATGTTGATAAACAAATGGACCTGATCCTGAATACCGGGCTGCCCTCCAGCAATCGGGAATACCTGGGGATGATGGGATTCAGAGTGAAGATCGATGTGCATGGAGATATTCTGGAGATCGTACAGCCGGCTGTCAGTGACGAAGATTAAGACCAATTTCCTTTCCAAATAGTAATAGTACAATTAACGAAGTTAGTCTAACGAGAGAACATGACCTCAGAATTCATCATTCATGCCAATGAGCTTAATTTCGAATATGAAGTAATTTCATTTTCGATGAACAACCCGGTGGTTGTCGATTTTTGGGCGGAATGGTGCCAACCTTGTAAAACTCTGGGACCGATCCTGGAGCGTGCCATTCTGGAAGCAGGCAGTTCGATCCGCCTGGCAAAGGTCAATATCGACCAAAATCCCAATCTTGCTCTGCAGTATGGAGTACGCAGTATCCCGACCGTTAAAGCCTTTGTACAAGGTACGGTGATCTCCGAATTTGTGGGAATGCAACCCCCCGACCGCGTGCGCGCTTTTCTGGAACAGTTAACTCCTCCCAGCCCCATTGACCTGGCTGTGGAAAAAGCGTCCAATTTGATAATTTTGGGTAATTGGTCGGAGGCAGAGACCATTTTTCG
>CAYLUJ010000160.1:0-3546 GCA_964386805.1 uncultured Pelolinea sp.
CCAAACTCCCCCTCCTCTACCCATTCTTCCAAACTACCTTTCAATCCACTGGAGTTTTTAAGTAAGTTTGACCCACCAGTTTGTGTTACTGCTATATCAAGCCCATCTGCCCTAGCTTCTAGTGTGGTTACATCACTCTGTAGTGTCCCTATATTGTCTGCATTAGTTTCTGAATTACTAAGTGCAGTCTGGGCTGTTAAAGATATAGCTTCCGCTGTTTGCTTAATCTGAGTTGTATCGTTTACTAAAGAAGTTATTTCACCCGCTTGTTTGTCTACTATAATTTCAGTATTTTTAATTCTCTTTCCTATGATTCCAGCCACTTCATAATTCGTTGTTGTCTTATCAGGAGATTGTCCTTTTATAACCTCGTTTAACCCTCCCGTTAAACTGAACTCAACATCAGTTATTAAAACAGTATGTTCGGTTGGTGTCTTATCGGTTACCTTAATTACATCTCCCACCTCTAAGTATCCAAGCCCTACTGTCTTTGTTTCGAAAGGATAATACTTAATTCCATTTAGTGCATTAAATGTATCTGTAATGTATGTTTCTCTGTCACCATCTACAATTAGATTGTTCTCTATTTTTAATTCGTTTACACCATAGATAGCAATACTTTCATCATCTTTCTCTACGATATTGTCTTCCTGTGGCATTCTGGAGAATACAACACTATTCAATTCTCCCCATTCTGGTTCCAATGTTAGAGTAGACACATCTGATGTGGTTAATGTTTCTAAAGATGTAGTAGTATCAACACTCCTTAATACGAGTTCATCATCTGAAAACATCATTATAGTACCACTTATCTCTGCTATATCTTCTAAAACATCTCTATAAGTTAATCCAATTCCCATAAATAAATCCCTATCCATTTCTAAACCATCGTGGACAAAAGATGTTGTTCCTAAAGTCCAGCCCAAAGTAGTACAAATATCCTCTAAAAACACTTTAACTGTTACTGGAAACTCCAAATCAACTGGAACATACTCTTGCAATGATTCGTACATTCTATCGTACATTTTTAATACCCTCTGGTCGTTAGCTTTGTTTTCTTCTACCTCTACTACCTTAAAAGCCCCATAATCTATTGTTTCATCTGTGGAACTGAAGTTCCCCGTATGAAGCATTAAGTTATGAGTCCCACTCTGGCTACCTGTTGTTTCTATTAAAACCCCACTTATTGCATTTGCGTAAGAAGAAGCTAAATTAAATATATCTGGCTCTATTACATCCTCTTCATCCAAGATATTAACCACATAATAAAAAGTGCTTTCCGCTAGTCCCGTTGGTAAGTCGCCTGTTGTTGTTAATTGCACCTTGTCTCCTGTCCTTAATCCATGTTCTACCAATCCTACCTCACAAGGATCATCTATGCTCAATGTAACCTCTCCTAAATCGTTTACTTCTGGTAATAATACTCCTATCCCTAAGTTGACATAGCTATCCAAATAGTCATGAGTACCCCAAAAAGAAGCCTCAGCTTGTCGCATTACAGTCCTACATAGTCCCCCATTCGCCCATACTTTCAATCCTTTTAAATCATCTGCATGAGTTATTTCGTCCTCACCATCTGTTAAATAGGCTACATACTGCTTTACATCTCCCTTAACTGTATTTTTGAAATTGTCTGTTACACTTATCATTTTTTACTAGCTTAATTTACTGTATGGTATGAGATTCACACTCCACGGTTCGTATAAACCCTTGTCTACACTAAACAACGGGTAATTAAAATCACCTGCGTAATAAGTTCCTGTACTGTAATTTCCTATATCGCTATTCCACCAACTTACATTAAACGAAGCGGGTTTGAGTAATCCAACAACTGTTTTTACTTCTGCCTCCGTCATATAGGTAAACTCTAAAAGCAATTTAGGAAATATCCCAATTAAAGTAGCTTTTAAATCACCACTCAATGTTCTGTCGGCATCGGTCCAAAGTTTATTAGGTTCTACTGCAAACTTCTTGAGTTTTGGTAAATCTGTTGAACCTATCTTTACTAAATATGTCATTGCCATAACTATATATTAAAAACTAAACTACCAGAACGCATTGATTTGTCGTTTGCATACTCAATCACCTTTTCTGCTATCTTTTCATTTCCAACATTCACCACTAATTGTATTGGAGAACCTCCACCTATTTTATCTACTAACTTATCCATCCATTCTGTGTTGCTCTCTAGTGGTAATACAACCTCTTTTCCAGCTTCACCTAGCATTGCTACGGTAGGACTTTCTATAACACCGCCCGTTGCAAGATATCTCATAGGCTGTATGTTAAATCCTTTACCGCCTACTGCTGGAACCCACTCTGGTATTTTTATTTTATTTAATCCTGATATGAATGCATTGATTCCTGTTATTATTCCATTGAGTGGTATTCTAAACAAAGCTACCAAAGTATCTACTATACCACCAAAGACATTTTTAACACCCTCCCAAACCCTTTTCCAGTCCCCAGTAAATACACCTGCTATAAAGTCTATTAAGCCACCAAGTATTCTAAACACTCCTGACAGTAGGTTTCCGAAGGTAGTTAATATCCCTCCAATAACATTTGCTATCCACTGTCCTATAAATGTAAATACTGGTTTTAGTCTTTCAAGTAACCATGTAACTATTGGGTATATAAACTTGTTAAAGATATCCAAAGCCGCCTTAATTAGTTTTCCTACAAAGTCTAACACGGTAGCTAACATTGGTCTAAATGTTTCTTCCCATACCTTTTTAAGCATTTCCAAAAATGGCTTTATTATAGGAGCTAATACATTGTCCCAGATAGATTGGAACAACCCTATTACATTGTTTACAAATTCCCCTATTCTATTGAGTATTCCCACACCATGATTGTCCCAAGCTATACCTATTTCATCCAATAATCCCATCCAAATATCTTTTATTATTCCCAAAGCTGGTTTAATTGCATCTTTCCATATTGATCCGAATAGTTTAGAAATAGAACCCCAAATAATCGGTCCCCATATTTCCGCCTCAATAACAATATCTTCCCACATTTTGCCCCATAATCCTACATACTGTTGAAACATATCACTATTAAACATATCTTCAAATACCCCTTTTACTATATTTCTAAACTCATTAAACTTAGCAATAATCTCATCCACCTTCTTAGACATACTACCAAGTCCCATATCATATTCCTCTATAGGAAAATCAGCTATTCCCCCACTAACACCGCCACCACCACCACCACCTTCGCCTTCAGGAGCTTCAAGTTCATTCATTTCATCAAAAGCCGCCAATCCTAGAAGTTCTTTTTTAAGTTTAGCTACCTGTCCCGCAGAACCTCCTGCCGCATCTCCTATTGATTCAAGAGCCGCCCCAGTTTCCTCCATTCCTGCACTTGGCTTTACTCCCATTATTCCCAGCAAATTAGATAATGCTCTTACAGCCTTAGTTACAAGTAATATAAATGCTTGTATATAAGGTAATACAGCATTAATCATAGGAATAAGTAAATTTCCAAGAGATATTCCCAAAGCCTGTACCCTCGCCTTAAATATTCTCATTTTATTAA
>CAYLUJ010000161.1:0-3417 GCA_964386805.1 uncultured Pelolinea sp.
TCTGATCGAGCACAGCCTGGTTGAAAACTTTCCAGCCGCTGCGCTTCCATTTTTTAGCTGGATTGTAACCATCCAACAGTAAACCGGCAGTATACAGCCCCACCGCTTCACTGATGAGGTGGTTATTGCGTTGTGAGCGTGCGTAGCATAGGCTGGGAGGAATACGTGCAGCGTTTATAACAACAGAACTTTTAATGGATTGGAGTAAGTCGGCAGAAATATGCGGGGATGATGAAAAGATGTGATATGCAAAGCTCAACGCGATGATACGCAGCGCGGCTTCCTGCCCGGAAGTCCAATTGGCGCCCAGATAAGCAGGGTTAAGCCGGTTGAAAGTGTCTAGATGTTTCTTGAAAGCGTCTACATAACGAATATCTTCGGTCAGGTGAAATGCTCTGGCGAGAGCAAACGCCCATGCGAAGCGGGCAGGTTCCCAGATAAATTTAATATCCTCCTCAAGGTGGAATTTTCCTCGTTCGACGTCGCTCCAATGCAAAAGGGGAGTGTGTGGAGAGAGATCCAATTGAGTTGGAAGCTCGTCGAACAGGATTATTTTCCCATCCAGAAGAGCATCGGCTTCTTGTATCAACTGGGGGACTCCCTTGCCGATCGTCATTTTCAATTCATTCGCAGAAACAGCGGGCAATATCGGTCGCCCTGATTCGGCAAGATGAGTTTGCAGAGTATGGATATTGGGCTGCTTGGTGCGCGCTTTGAAATATCCACTGCGCAGCCCAACCTGATACAGCGCATACTGCGCGACAGATTTCCATCCCAATTGAGCGGGTGTTTTTATCAGGTTTTGCAGCCGCGAGATTTTACTCATCTTTCTAGTCTAGTTCAATACGCGTATTTTCAGCAGCGGCTTTACCTGCCAGAAGAGCAGTTTTGCTGACTGCGATAAGTTGTGAATAGGGAATGGGTGCTGTCTGACCAGTTTGTATGGCTTCCACAAAAGCAGCCCAGGAAGCTTGATGTCCTTTATCCTGGCGGAATGGTGAACGGTAGGTTTTCTTGGAAGCATTGGATACTAAATCCAACGTTCGGAAGTCATCCAGCACAACAACTTTACCACCACAAAAGACTTCAACCCGTTCTTTTGGGAAGGTTTTATCGCCATTTGCCAAATAGGCGATGCTTCCGACCGAACCATCGGGAAATTCTAAAGTGAGTTGCATATTATCCTGATGATACTTTCCCTGGTTGGGTAGAGCGATCGCTTGCACGGCAGTGGGAGGTTGTCCGACCAGATAGGTAATGTAATCAATGAAATGGCAACCTTCTCCAACCATCCTGCCACCGCCCTGAACTGCATCATGCAGCCAGTGATTGGAAGGCAGAAATCCCGCGTTGACAGTGTAGTGCGCGTAGAGAGGTTCAGAGCGGTTGGATAGGAAATCTTGTAAATGCAGGGATAATGGAGCGAAACGGCGGTTAAAACCGACCATGAGCAGGGAAGTCTTGGGTTTGGCAAGCAGTTTTTCGATTGCTGCCAGATCTTCCAAAGTTAGCGCCAGTGGTTTTTCGCAATAGACGTGTTTGTTATGCTGTAGAGCTTGCAGGCATAATGCAGCATGTTCATCATGGCGGGTCATAATGACCACGCCGTTAATGGTTTTATCCTTGATGATCTCGTCTGCGGAGGATGTGGCGTAGGCAAAGCCGAATTTGGATGCAGCATGCTGTGCATTGACCCCATTGATGGAGGCAATGCCTATAAAATCAGTGCTTTTATTTTTGCGCATAGCCGGCAAGAAAGTGGCTCTGGCGTAATTGCCTGCACCGATCACGCCTACATTGACCTTATCAGCGAGCGTGGTTTTGGTTTGAATGGGAATACGGACAGCACTTTTTTCTTTAGTTTGCGGATAAGTGAGTAGCACACCCAGATAGGGTTCTTTCGACTTCCCGGTAATAAGCTCATACGCCTTTCCGGCATTCTGGATTTCAAATTGATGGGTGATCAGATCAGCCACCTGTAATTTTCCGGTGTGCAGCAAATTTACGAAAGCTTCCAGGTTTCTGCCCTCTGTCCAACGAACGTATCCAAGTGGGTAATCATGTCCTTCTTCTTCATAGAGCAGATCATAACGCCCGGGACCGGAAGAACGGGAGACCTGAAAATGGAGCTCTTTTTCATAATAGGGTTTGCGGGGAATATTCAACCCCACCACACCCAACGAAATGACATGACCGCGATCGCGCGCGATCTCTCCAGCTAATTGAACAGTGTCATCGCTGCTGGTGGCAGCACAGATCAGCACTGCGTCAAAACCATGCCCATTTGTCAGTGCAGCAGTTTTAGCAATGATTTGGTCGCGACTGAAAGCAGTAATCCCTACTTTTTTTGCAAATTTTATACGTTCAAGATTGGTATCAATCCCGGTAACCAGGCAGCCATTGGCTTCGACCAGGCGGGCTGTCAACAACCCCAACATGCCTAAGCCAACCACGGCAACCCGATTCCCAATCTCCAAATGAGCCAGACGAATGCCGTTTAACGCGATGGCGCCCAGTGTGGCGAAACAGGCGGATTCAAAAGGGATATCTTCCGGCAGATGAGCCAGTAAATTCTGCGGGACAACTGCATATTCGGCATGCACAGCGTGATTTCCACCCGCACATACCACACGATCTCCGACCTGGAATCCTTCCAGCCCTTCTCCGATCTCGATGATGGTACCGGCAGAAGAATAGCCGAGCACCATGGGTTGATCAAGGCGGTTGAAAGCAGAATCAAGCGTGGTAAGGATGCCTTCCCGTTTCGCCTTATCCATGACTTGCTTTACGAGGTCAGGACGGGAAGATGCTTTTTGAACGAGGTTTTTCTCAGCAAACTCTACCAAGGAACGTTCGGTGCCGGCAGAAACCAGGGAAGCCGCTGTTCTAACCAGAGCAGTCTTCTTCTGTACCTGTGGAACCGGTACCTCTACAACCTTTGTCTCTCCTGTGTTCATGTATTGCAAAACCTGTTTCATAACGACCTCATGCATGTTCGGATGATGAAATTATAACTATTTATTCCCGAATATCAAAAAGAAGCTGATTATCGAATCAGCTTCTTTTTGATATTCGGGAGGGTATCTATTTTTTTAATTCTTTTGGGAGCCTGTGGGGCTCGGAGGGTGCGGCTGGCTTATCGGATGATCGTTTCTCCTTTTTGTTTCCTTTATCTTCAATCTTCCCAAACCTGCTGATAACTGCGCCACCCAGCCCATAACATCCAAAGACCATGCAAACTGTTATACCCAAGCAAGGGATGAGACTAAGGAGACTTACAACAATGGAAATAATTAGAGCCCCGACGAGAGCCTGCAGGACGGGTGGCATTTTAAGATAGAGCCATTTATTGAATTTTTCGCCTACGATGGCTGCCAGTGCGATCCATCCGAAAAGGATGGTCAGTAAGAGAGCTAC
>CAYLUJ010000162.1:0-3362 GCA_964386805.1 uncultured Pelolinea sp.
GGGTGTTAAAAGCTGCGGATAAAAAGAAGCATATTTTATGCGAAAAACCTTTGGCTACCACGGTTGATGATGCTCGCAAAGTAGTATCTGCAGAAACAGCCTTTGGTCGAAAACTGGTTTCGGTAGGGTTTATGCGGCGCTTTGATCCACAACATGTGGCTGTAAAAGAGGTGGTTTCCTCGGGAGAGTTGGGTCTTCCATTATTATGGAAAGGTGTGCATCGGAATGCTTCTGTTCCATACGGTACCAGCGGAGCGACCATTCTTACCAAATCCGCAGGGCATGATTTTGATTCAGCGCGATTTTTGCTGGGAGCAGAGGTTCAAGAAGTATTCGTGCGTGGTCTAAAAACGCGACCGGAATTTCACGTCAATACAACGGATTTGCTGGTCATTGAAATGGTCATGACGAATAACCGTTTAGCGGTCGGTGAGGTATATGTCAATGCAGGTTATGGTTATGAAGTCTCTGCGGAAGTGATCTGCCAAAAGGGAACTGCAATCACACAACAGCCGGATAAGGTCAAAATACGCGCAAACTCACACCGCGGTTTCTATGTGTCGTCTGATTGGTTGGAACCATTTGAAGAAGCTTATGTTCTTGAAGATAGAGCATGGATTAATAGTTTAAAGGGAGGGGCTCCATTTAGAGGTGCTAATACTTGGGATGGCTACGTAACGATGATGATAACGGCTGCATGCATCCAATCACTTCACAGCGGGAAGATTGTCTCTGTGCAGGTAGGTAAAAAATCGGAGATGTACAAATAATCATGAATAAAACACGTCCAATTACATTGTTCACTGGTCAATGGGCTGATTTACCGCTGGAAAAATCAGCTGAAAAGACACAGGCATGGGGATATGATGGATTGGAATTGGCTTGTGATGGTGGCCATTTTGAAATTGATAGAGCGCTCTGGCTTTTGATTCAGCGTTTGACCAGTAATTATTTATAGAAAGGAAAGACATATGAATAAGCAATATAAGAGTCCCCTACACCAAACAGTATCAACAACGAAAACTGATTTTTGGAATGACTCTTGTTCTGTTGAAGAATTGACTTATGCCATAGAAAATGGGGCAGTCGGGGCGACTTCCAATCCAACCATCGTATACAACGTACTGAAGAAAGAAATGAACCAGTGGGAAGGCAGGTTGCATAAGCTGATCTGGGAGAATCAGGAGTGGAGTGAAGTGGAGGTGACCTGGAAGATCTTTGAAGAGATCGGGGTGAAAGGTGCGAATTTACTGAAACCTGTCTTTGAACGGGAAAAGGGGAGAAAAGGACGGCTTTCCATTCAAACCAATCCGGCGAACTACCGCAATGCAGAAATGATCATACAGCAGGCGATCCATTTTGACACACTGGCGCCCAATATCCAGGTGAAAGCACCAGTCACCAAGGCAGGGATCCATGCGATAGAAGAGATGACCTATCACGGAGTGAATATCAATGCGACTGTTTGTTTTACCGTACCGCAGGCTATCGCAGTAGCGGAAGCGGTGGAGCGTGGATTGAGTAGGCGCTCAGAAGAGGGGAAACCAACGGAATCTATGTCACCGGTTTGCACGATCATGGTCGGGCGGGTGGATGATTGGATGAAAGTGGTAGCCAAGAAAGAAGGCATAACCGTCACTCCTGGTTATTTGGATTGGTGCGGGGTAGCCTGTATGAAAAAAGCCTATAAAATTTACAAGCAGCGTGGTTATCGAACCCGTTTACTGGCGGCAGCCTATCGTAATCATCTGCATTGGTCAGAATTTATCGGTGGTGATCTGATCCTGACCATCCCTTACAATTGGCAGCTGCTGTTCAATGCTTCGGATGTGGAGGTCAAGGAAAGGATGGAAAATCCCGTCCCCCAGCAAATCATTGATCATTTATATTCTCACTTTAAAGATTTCAGAATAGCTTACGATGAGGATGGCATGAGCGTGGACGAATTCGATACCTATGGAGCTACCGTCCGTACGCTGCGTGGATTCATCACCTCTTACCATGATTTGCAGGCGTTGATCCGTGATTTTATGTTACCTGACCCTGATAAATAGATAAGGGAGATATTGTTGTGGGTTCTGTAATTGATGTATTAATTGAAAAGGCGAAGGCTGTCCAGAAAACTATTGAATTTTGGTCCCAGGAACAAGTAGATATGATGGTAGCCGCGGTTGGTTGGGCGACATATCAACGTGCGGAAGAGATCGCCCGGTTGGCAGTCGAGGAAACCGGAATGGGTGTTTACGAGCATAAACTCTTGAAACATCAGAAAAAAACCTTGGGCACTCTACGGGATCTCCGAGGGGTAAAAACGGTGGGTGTCATTGAAGAAGATGATGCTCGCGGATTGATAAAAATAGCCAAACCGGTAGGCATCATCGGAGCGCTTACCCCCATTACAAACTGTGAAGCAACACTACCTTCCAAAGCACTGCCCGCATTGAAATCTCGGAATGCCATCATTTTTGCTCCTCATCCCAATGCTAAAAAAACCGCGATATTGGTGTGTGACTCCATGCGTGAAGGGCTTAAAAAAGTAGGCGCACCACAAGATCTCATTCAAATGATCGAAGAACCTTCCATTGAACTAACGAAAGAGCTGATGGGCAAGGTGGATCTGGTGATCGCCACCGGTGGTGGACCTATGGTGAAATCTGCATATTCCAGCGGTACACCTGCTTATGGGGTTGGCGCAGGTAATGCGGTAGTTATCGTTGATGAAAGCGCTGATCTGAAAGAAGCAGCGCACAAAATATTTCTAGGGAAAACCTTTGACAATGCTACCTCTTGTTCGTCTGAGAATTCCATTGTGCTTCAAAATACCATATACGATGAAATGATGGAATATCTGAAAGAAAATGGGGCATATATGTGTACGGAAGAAGAGCGGGCAAAACTGAAACAGGTGATGTGGCCAGACGGAGAACATCTAAATAGTGCCATCGTTGCACGACCTGTGAAGAAAATAGCCGACCTGGCTAGCATCAATATTCCTGAAGGAACTACTATCTTAATGGTCGAAGGGAAACATATCGGATTAGATGATCCTTTCTGTAAAGAAAAACTTTCCCTGGTATTAACAGTATGGAGATATGACAATTTTGAAGAAGCGATTCAGATGGTCGAAGATATTACTGCGTTGAACGGACGTGGACATTCCTGTGGGATTCATACCACCAACCCGGGCCATATTCTGGAATTGGGTATGCATGTCAAAGTAAGCCGCATCATGGTCAACCAATCTCATAGTCTGGGGAACAGTGGTAACTACAATAACGGCATGCCTTTTACCTTGACCTTGGGTTGTGGAACCTGGGGTGGCAATATCACTAGTGAAAATGTGCATTGGAAGCATTACATGA
>CAYLUJ010000163.1:0-3337 GCA_964386805.1 uncultured Pelolinea sp.
TCTGATGGAGGCACTAAATCCTCTTACACCCTCTACTGTAGCTTCAGCTTCTTTGAACATCTTGACAAAACCGTCGAATACCCATGTACTTCCTGATTCTGTTTCGATTGTCCACTCTTCTAATTCCTGAGATTCTGCCAATGCTAACATTGCTTCCATAGCGTCCTCACTCTTAATGATTCCTGCTAATGAAACTTCTCCAGCATCTTTAAATCCAGCAATATACTCTTTGTAACCAGAATCACTGTCAAGTGTGGTTACATCAATTTCAGAACTCTCTACACCAATCTCCCCAATGGAAGTAAGATTTGCGATTACTAAATCGGCTTCCTCACTTCCACTCTTTGTTTTGGTTAGAGTTGTCCCTAGACTTTTCTCTGCTGCCATTTTATTAAGCCACTAAATTAAATCGTGTCGTTATATGGGAATACCCATCTGGATCTGGAATATCACTACAGAAAGTCATTCTATAACTTTCTTCTAGCATATCCTCGACCAAAGTGGCTAACAACGAACCACTTTCTTTGCTTGTATTACTAAATATATCTACTATTACTGTTATATCCTGATACCCTATGCCACTACTTAAAGTGTACTCTGGAGTATTTTCTGCTATAGAAAAAGTTATACATGGAAACTCTTTAAGAACCTCTGGTCTGTTTTGGTAAACTACCACTCCTTCTATATCACTTAAAATTGTGTATATGTCTTTTTTTGGTTCGTACATTATTTCTTAAACTTTTTTGAATTAGCATTTATATATTCCTTCGCCTCCCTTTGTATGTCTTTATTATGTGCATCCAATGCTGGAAACATAAAAGGTTGTGCTATCATCTTAGAAGTTCCAAACTCCTGATATATTGCATACTCAGTAGCTGTAAATACTCTTCCGACTACACTAGCACCCCTACCCTTTGTTTCTCTCGATATACTCCTCTTAAGATATCCTGTATCTACAGGAGACATACCCTTTGCTGTCCTCTGTACTAATTGTGTCGCCTTCTGAATAAAAGGCTTCATGTCTATATTAGACACATCCTTTATTCCCTCTAAGCACTTATCGAGTCCGAGGACTTGGATGACCATATATTTCCGACTAACAAATTATGTGAATCAAACGGTATCGCTTTACTCACTTTGTAAAGAACATCGCCATACTTTAAAACCGTACCTACTTCTATGTCCTCGTCTGTGGTTATTACAATATCAATTACTTCCTTTATTCCGTAATCTTCTTGTAATTGTCCGAGATTATCGAATCTGACATTCCCGTCAAACGAAGATAATTCACTTTCACTTAACCTTGCCCACCCTTCATCATCTACTACTTCTTCGGTAGTATATGTAATGACTTCTTTATCATAAAAGGTGTCTTTAATAGCTTGTTTAAATGAATCAGGAATTCTCAACTATAGTAGGTATTCTAAAATTATTTAGTAAACTCCTCACACTAGAAAAGATTTCTGCATCGCTTTTTGAGGATACAAAACTTGCTAATTCATTCGTATAACTCACTTCTTGTCCGTTATCCTTTATGCTACTTATAGCACCTGTAGTAGCTTCTGCATTGCCCTGTACTGTCTTATACACCCCCACAACTACACTAGCCAATGGTCTTTCCAATTCAGAAGGTATTGGAGCTTCCTCTTCATGAGATTCACCCTCTTCTACCTCTTCCTCTTCGTAAGCATCGACTAATTGTATTCGGTTTGTGTATATTAAAGCTCGGTCAACAACATCACCTATTACATAATCAAGATAATCGTCATCAGTTAAACTACCGTCTATGATTAAAACATAGTCTTTAATCCTCGCTATTATTTCGTCCATAATCTTTTCCCTAAAGTTAAGTAGGGGCTACCCTTTTTCAGTAGCCCAAACTATTAGGCACTTACCTCACTAAAACTTGCATACTTTATCAAGTCTGGCATTACTGCCTGTGTTCCATAATGGAAGAATAACTCGATAGCTATTGCATTTGATAATGGGATTCTCTCCAACTCATAAGGTTTTGCAACTACTGGCTGAGCTATTGAGCCGTAAGCCATACAAATTGCGTCCTCTGTTTGTCTTGTATTAGAGAAAATTCTAACATCGTGGAAGAATGAAGCATTAACTCCACCTTCTCTCGGATTTGGTAATGTATCAACATAATTTCTTATTTGACCATAAATAGCTGGTGTAACTGTTACAGCCAGTAAACTTCTATCAACTCCATCGACATTGTCATTCTCAACAGTTTCAACTGATTGAATAAGTTCTTCTAACTGCTCCTCTATCTCGGTTGCAGTTATTGTCTCTTCAGTTCCAGCACCTTCTGCTTCCGCAAAGAAGGCTGAATCAAGCTCTCTTATCATTGCTAACTGGTGATTTCTTCTCCTACCTGCTAATATTGCTGGTATTCCATAGAATTGAACATCTTTCCATTCTATTTCCTCAACTATCTCCTTATCTTGGTCAAGATTAATGGTTACACCATTATTTGCGACTGCATCACCTGCAGTAGCTGCCCTTGCTGTACCATAAGCCTGAGATGCTGAAGTCATAAGTCTCCTTACTTCTACAGAGCCAGATTCTGGATCGCCAGACAATACAGTATTTTTCAACTGAGCTGAGATAGCACCCTTTTGAATCATATCGACTAATTCCGCGTATGATTCTATCAAAGCATCTAAAGTGGATTTATCCGACTGTAGAATACTTAGTGTACTTTCTTTTGCCATCTTAAATTGTAAATTAAATTAACTCTAAATTGCTTATTAAAAAGCGTGTACAACCTTTTTTGTAGGTTGTTTGGAATTAGAGCTAATATCTTTTGGAGGTGTTCCTTTCAGCTGTTCAGCTACTGTTTCAGTAACCGACTTTTGATAGTTTTTAATAAATTCTTGCGAATTTTCAATAGTCTTGTCTTTGTCAACATCCACTACATAACTTACCAAACTTATAGGGACTTTCGCCTCGGAAAACAAGTCGATTGCGTCTAACCTATTTTCTCTTACTGCTATGTCCTTAGCCTTATTTTCTAACTCCTCCTCATACTTTGCTTTTAATTCCTTTTCTTTTTCCTCTGCTGATAATTGAGTTAGCCTCTCCTGCTCCTTAAGAGCCTTTTCTAATTGCTCCTCGAACTTCTTTCGCTCCCTCTCTATTCGAGTCTTGATTATTTTATCAAGCCTCTCCTGTTCCTTATCCTCTTTGGAAACCTCCTTAACCTCTTCTTTTGTTACCTCTGGAGTTTCGGTAACTAGAGTTTTCTTCTCTTCGTCCATTTTATTGGAACTAAATTTAACCGTGTTTTAATTCGCTTCCGAATAGCCTTTGCCCTGTACTTAGGTAT
>CAYLUJ010000164.1:0-3216 GCA_964386805.1 uncultured Pelolinea sp.
GCATACTGTTTGGGGGTCGTTCCGGAGAACATGAAGTATCACTCACGTCCTCCAAATCCGTCCTTTCCGTTCTGGATCCTCAGAAATATGACATTACAGAGATAGGGATCACCCATGCGGGTGAATGGTGGAGCGGCGAGCATACCTGGCAGAAGTTTCAGGATAATTCCTTTGAAGACTTGTATCGTGTGTTGCTCATTCCCGAACCCGGAAAAACTGTGCTGTACAAACACGAAAATGAGAAATTGGAAGCTCTGACCGAATTGGATGTGGTCTTCCCTGTACTACACGGAACATTTGGAGAAGATGGCACACTGCAGGGCTTCTTCGAAATGGCAGATATCGCTTACGTAGGCGCTGGTGTGCTTGGTTCATCCGTTGGGATGGATAAGGGGCTTTTCAAAGATGTGATGCGTTCGAATGACATACCCGTGGTTGATTGGATCATTGCCAATCGCAAAGATGTGGAAAAGAATATAGATGCCCTCATGCGCGACACAGAAGCGCTGGGATCCTATCCTTTCTTCATCAAGCCAGCCAATCTGGGTTCTTCCGTAGGCATCAGCAAATGTAAAAATCGTTCTGATCTGCTGGAAGGCATTCTACAGGCTTGCCGTTTCGATCGTCGCATCTTGATTGAACGGGGTGTGGAAAATGCGCGCGAGATCGAGGTCAGTGTGTTGGGAAACGAATTTCCACGTGCTTCACTGCCCGGGGAGATAAAACCATCTGATGAGTTTTACAGCTACAACGCCAAATACATCGACGACCGTTCGCAGTTGATCATCCCCGCTCCCCTTCCGCAAAAAGTGGTCGCAGAAATACAAGATCTGGCTATTCGCACCTATAAAGCGATCGATTGTGCAGGCATGGCACGGGTTGATTTTCTGCTGAATGGCAAGACAAACCAGATATTCATCAATGAGGTAAACACCATCCCTGGTTTCACCAAGATCAGCATGTACCCGAAATTATGGGAAGCCAGCGGTATGACCTATGTTGAACTGGTCGATGAATTGGTTAACCTGGCATTTGAACGAAAAACGGAAAGAAACCGTAGTGAAAGGAAGTATTCAGCATAAAAATGAAAAAGAAAGATCATGCTGAGCCTTTGAAAAGGTCAGATATTCTAAGGCAGAAACGCCAGGAAAAGCAGAGTGAATGGCTGCACACGGTCGATTCCCGTGCAGAGCATATGGCTGCGCGCCCTGCTTCTGAAGCCTATGAAGAAAATCAACATGATTTTCGCCCCCTGCGAGATGAACAGAATCCACTCGCTCATATCGCTATTGACAATAAAGATTACACAGCTCCGAAAATTCATTTGAGTTGGCGTTTTTTAAGCGCAGCCATCGCGCTGGCAAGCATGCTTTTATTGATCAGTGCCTGGCGTTCAGTAGATTATCGCGTCAGCAATATTGAAATCGAAGGAATAAATCGCATAACCAAAGAGGAGATCACTTCCGTGCTCGATATTGACCAGCAGCGCATCTTTATGCTCTCTCCGCGGGCACTCGAACAAACCATTACAGAAAATTTCCCTGAATTGCATAAGGTGCGGGTCTCCCTTTCATTCCCGGCAAAGATCACCATCCGTATGGAAGAACGTCAACCCTATTTAACCTGGAATTATCAGGGCAAAAATCTGTGGGTTGATGCAGAAGGATACCTGCTTCCGGGGCGAGGTTCCGCTGATATCGCTCTCACCATTGAATCCAACGAAAAGCCCCCCTTCTACATCCCGGAAGAGAGCATCATCCTGCAGGGTGAAAAACGACTCCGTAAGACCGTAGTTGCGAAAGGAGAAAATGATACTTTAGCTTTATTTAATATCTATCAAAAAATTGACCCGGTAACTTATCAAGCCATCAAGGAACTCAATCAACTGCTACCAGAACAGGGCACCATTTTATATGATGCCCGCAGAGGATTGGGCTGGAATGATGCCCGCGGATTTCAGGTGTATGTGGGTTCTGATCTGCAGGATATCACCGCCAAGATGAACATGATTGAAGAGATCGTAAAAACACTTATCAAAGCCGCCGTTGTACCCACTCTGATCAGCGTGGAACAAATTAATGCACCGTACTACCGATTGGATTAGGAAAAATGGAAGAAGAGATAATAGTAGGCATTGATATAGGAACGACCAAAGTTTGCACCCTCATTGCACGTGTGGAGGAGGATGATTCTTTTCGCATCCTGGGTGTTGGCATTGAGCCATCCGATGGTATGCGCAAAGGCATGATCATTGACCTTCAAAAAACAACCAATGCCATCGCCAAATCCATAGAAAAAGCGCAACGCTCATCCGGTTATGAGATCACTTCAGCGTTGGTGAGCATCGCCGGGTCGCATGTCTCTTCCATAAATAGCCGTGGAGCGGTGGGTATTACCAATGGCGTGGTCAGTCAGATCGATATCAACCGTGCTTTGGAAGCAGCACAGGTGGTGGCCATTCCGCATGACCGGGAAGTGCTGCATGTCATTCAGCGCGGTTTTACAATTGACGGACAGGATGGGATTAACGAACCGATCGGTATGCACGGCTATCGATTGGAAGTAGAAACACACATCATCACCGCATCGGCAGCTTCAGTCGAGAATATCCGCAAATGTGTTGAAACAGCAGGTGTAAAAGTGAAAGCCTTTGTGCTGAATCCACTGGCTTCTGCCGAGGTGGTGTTGAGCGAAGCCGAACGCCAATTGGGGGTCATGGTATGCGATATCGGTGGCGGGACAACGGACCTGGCTGTGTATATCAACAATAATGTCTGGTACACAACCGTTATTTCAGTAGGTGGTGACCTGGTCACTTCAGATATTGCGTATGGGTTGCGTCTCTCGCTGCCGGATGCGGAAAAAGTAAAAGTCGCTTACGGACGTGCCAAAGAATCGGCGACCAATGACCACGAGACATTCAGTATTCGATCTTTTGGTGAAGAAGAAGCCACGGAATTCCGCTACGCTGACCTGGCATATATCATTGAAGCCCGTATTGAAGAGATTTTCCAGTTCGTTTTACAGGAGCTGAAACGCTCCGGCTACGACGGTCTTTTACCGGCAGGGATTGTGCTGACCGGTGGTTCCAGTTTATTACCAGGAATTCGGGATCTGGCAAGCGATGTTCTGGGTTTGCCAGTTCGGGTCGCCCAACCGGATGATCTGAACGGTCTGGTTGACCAGTTGTACTCACCAGCATATTCCACCAGTGTG
>CAYLUJ010000165.1:0-3214 GCA_964386805.1 uncultured Pelolinea sp.
GCGCCGGCGTAGGCGAACGCGATCGTGTAGACGGTGGAGGCGATGTGGTCGCGGTTTCTGCCGCACATAAGCAGCATGCGCGAGCTGGTGGCCAGTGGTGCGATCGGAGAGGCGCGGCTGCTCCAGGCTGATTTTGAATTGTCCTGATGCAATTTTGGGTTGGTTGGGGGAGTAAGTAGAGGATCAGGCATGCCAGCAAACAAAAAACAGCTGATATGATCAAGCGGCTGGTTAGTACACGTTCCGGATTGGTGACATACGGAAAGAGCGTACTGATCCCAGTCCAAGCCTGGCGAAAAGCAAATGGATTGGAATAGGTATTGATCTCTCCCGAAACACTTGCTCCGGGCTCCACATCCATTTCGTGAAAGATCTGATCGACATTCCCATTGATGGTTGCGCTGGAGGAAAGAGTGGTCGAACCACCGAAAGCAAAAATATCTCCAGAGACTTCCCCAGAAATAACAGCCGTGCTGCCGATGAGACTGATATCACCATTAACGACAGCACCTTCTTCAATTGTAAAGCTAGATCCAACCACTGCCACGTCGCCTTGCAGTGTTTCACCGCTGGGTAAGGTATATACCTCACCAATTACTAGAGTACCATCATCATTCTTCTGAACAGCCGGTACCGAAGTACAGCCTGCTGCCAAGAACAGGATCAGGAAAAAGAGAAGAAAGATACTCTTATTCTTCTGCATAAACTTGGGCTCCCTGCCATTCTCTGTGATTTTTTCTTGCTTTCCAAAGCAGCATTACCAAGAGTATGACGAACATATTAGCAACGCCGACCAAGAAGATACTCACTGACCAGCGCACGACCGAGGGGACTTCATTGATAAAAAGGGTCAGGTCAGAAAGACCTTTGGTTAAAAATAAAATGATCTGTGTACTGAGAGTGATCAGGTTAGCCAAAAAAGCTGAAAAAGAACCTGAGAGGATGATATAAGCAGCCATGGAAATAAGCACAAAAAGCAGGCTGCTGAATACAATCACCCGCCTTCTGACGATCATTCGACGTTTTTGGTCTTGCTGCAATTTTATCTGCCAGCGAGCAGTAAATCCTGGTGTGGGGATGTGCTGTTCGGTGGAACGGATGACCCGTAAACTGTTCTGCCAACCATTTTTTAATTTTCGGCAGTCTGCACAAGCTGCCAGATGGGTATCCAGCAGTTTTCTTTCCCCTTTGTTTAAATGTGAATCATCCAGGATCCATTTTTCATATTGTTTGTGGTTCATGCTGCCTCCCTTTCTTCTGGGAAATATTTGCTTCTTCGGAATTCCATTGTTCCGCCATGTGCTGTCTTGCGCGATGTAGTCTGCTCTTTACTGCGCTCTTGGATATTTCCAGAGCTTCGCAGATCTCATCTTCTGAAAAATCGTACCAATATCTTAAAATCAAAACCATTCTATCCTTTACTGGCAGAGCTGCCAGCCGTTTCTGGATGAGTTCGGTCTGCTCTCCGGTGGTAACCACCTTTTCGGGATCCGGGGCATCATCCATGATGCCAAACTCCATAATCTCATCCAAGTCGACTGAAAGCAGATGCCTTTTGCGCTGTTGATCAATGCAATAATGGGCTGCAATGGATAACAGCCATGTGGCAAATGGCCGCTTGGGATCATAACGATGAATAGAACGATAGGCTCTGATGAACGATTCCTGTGCGGCATCTTCCGCTTCCTGTGGAGTGCCAAGCATACGGTAACAGAGATTGTAAACAGGGGACTGAAAATGCTCGACGATGTCTGTGAAGGCATCCTCGTTTCCATCTATGACCTGCTGTACGCATTCTGCTTCCACGAAGCTGGTTTCCAAGTGCGGCTCCAAAGATTTTTTATTTATACCCATATACGATTCCATGCAGGAAAAGTTGCAACAATTGCCATGTTTGTAACGAAGGTGAGATAGTATAGCTGGATTTTTTATTGTTGAAAAATGATTCATACTCCGTTATCATTCATTATAGAATAAATTTTTGCATACAGGGAAAAAGCAATGTGGCGAGAATATTTCCTTACCGATCCACTTCCGGTTTTGTTGACAACCTATGATGCCGGGTTGACCTTTCTCATTGAGCGCGATCTGCTTGAGTTGGGTGAACAGGATATAACCAAGGTCTGGAATTGCAAACCAGTTGAACGCATTCTACGCTACCAGATGCCTGACGGAAGCTGGCATTATAAAGGGAACCGACCGGGAGAGGAATTCGGTGAGAATTATGAGCTGGTGGAAACCTGGAAGATGCTGCGTTTGTTAATTGGAAAATACTCTTTCAGTCGGGAACATCCTGCCATCAGCCGGGCAGCGGAATTCGTCTTTGCTTGCCAAAGTGCTGAAGGAGATATCCGCGGTATCCTCAGCAATCAGTATGCACCGTACTACACGGGTGCACTCCTTGAACTATTGATCAAGGCAGGGTACGGCGGTGACAATCGAGTAGTGCGTGGATTGGATTGGTTGCTTTCCATGCGACAAAACGACGGGGGTTGGATCATTCCGCTCAATATGTTTAAACAATCTTATTACTATGAGGTTGCATTTAAAGCGCCCATTCCCCCCAATAAAGAGCTGCCATCTTCTCACATGACAACTGGAATGGTATTGCGGGCGTTTTGTGCCCATCCGGATTATCGCGAAAACACAGCAGTGTTGCAAGCTGGAGAACTGCTGGCGTCACGGCTTTTCAAAGCAGACGCTTTTACTTTCAGGCAGGCGGTAAGTTACTGGTTCAAACTGCAGTACCCTTACTGGTGGACGAACCTGCTCTCGGCTATGGACTCGCTGGTAGCATTGAATTTCAAGTCACATGATCCCCGTATCCGCAGAGGATTGGAATGGTTTCGCGAAAACCAACATTCCAGCGGTACATGGACTAATAATTATGAGGGGAAAGACCCGGATGCAGATGGGTGGATCACCTATGCGGTTTGCCGCATGGTGAAGAATTTTCTCGAGTAATCTAAGGTAAGGAAAGTATCACCAAATGCCAGGAAAGAGGCGAAAATGCACTTTTTGTGAATATTCTTGATACCTGGGAAGTTCTTTCTGAAGGGTGTTATCTTCCAATCCGGCGCGGATGCAGAGGATGAGGATGGTCAATCCAGCCGGGATAAATGCCCAGCTTGAATTGAGAAGGAATCCGCAAGCCAAGTAGAACGAAATACCACCCAGATAACCAGGGTGCCGCACGATTTTATAAGGACCTCGA
>CAYLUJ010000166.1:0-3192 GCA_964386805.1 uncultured Pelolinea sp.
AGGCGGGTGGTGGGGATGAGCTGGAAACCGGCCATGGAAAGCCCGATAAATCCTAATAGCACAGAAAGGTCCCGCCAAAAAGAACGAGCTTGTGGTATTTCAAAGATCAAGAATACCAGCAGGGGCAGGAAGATCAGGATCAGGTAGATCAGAATAAATAAAAAGCTTTTCGTTCTTTTTGTCATGAGAGTGTTTCCTTTCATTGCTAAATAAAAATTATAGTACTAAGGACGAAGGGAAAGGTCGAAATTGACATCCACAACCGAAGAAAGATCTTCGATCGAATCAAAGAGAAGCTGCAGCATATACTTCCCATTGTGAACATAACCGGCTGGGTCTTTGACACTGAATTGGAAATTGAAAGCTGTGCGCATCAAGCGGGGGGAATAAACGGAATAGCCGTTGGAAAAAACAGCTTCCTCTTCTGAAATGACCCCATCGCTATTGGTATCTTTAAACAGATAGGGATATTGGTCAAGCCACCCGATGCTTTCTCCCAGCACGTTTGTGGCATACTGCTGCATGGCTTTATACAGGATGTCGCGAACACCTTCAAGTTCATGATACATACCCTCCACCGTTCCATCATTATCGTAATCAACCCCGGCAAAGGTGATATCGCGGTAATCGCTATAGTCCGTTACGTTGGAGTGGCAGGCGGCACACAGATTGGTGCCCTCCTGGGTGGTGTTGATATGCAGGCTGTGTGAATCGTGGCACTGCGTGCAGGTCTGTACACCTGTGGCGTGTTCAAAACGCCCGACATATTCTTTTTGTGCATATTCATAACCCCCGCTGCCTTCACCGCCCAACCAAGTGGCGGAGGCATACGCATAGTGCGGGGTGATGAAACTACCATCCGGCACGATCTCGTCATCGTTAAATCCTGATGAAGCTTCCACGACCGCCGAACCGGAATCCATGCCGCTGTGGCAGGTGGCACATAGGGCATCATTCAAGTTGAAAGATACTTCCGCTCCTGATGGAAAGATGACCGTATCCAGTTCCTCTGCTTGTTCGTTATGGCAAACTTCGCATGAAATAACCGATTCAACTGCAGCCGGTTCATCCACGCGTAGAGCGGTACTGCCATCCTGTCCAAGATAATCGATAAAACCTTGTCCGCTGTGGCATTTTGCACAAGTCACTGGCACTTCGGCAGGTTCATCTTCATTCCAATGGGTGAACGCTTCTGCTGCGATGGCAGCGTGGGCGGATCCCCACCATTTTGCGCTGATCTGCTCCACCGCTTCACTCTGGCTCTTGCGAGCATTGATGGAATAGATCCATCCGGTCAATAGAAATACTAACAGAATCAAAAACAAGAGAAAACCATATTTTTTCATCCGGACCTCCTTGGTTGGTTATTGTCAATCAGCCAAGAGACCAAAGCTCTCACGCTAATAATTTTATTGTAGCAAATTCTGTTCAAAAATAAATTATTGATTCCGAAATTACTGACAAAACCACGCATGTGCAGAAGAAACAGGGTAAACTTAAATTTAGATCACTGATTTGGATGAATGAGGTAGACCATTGATTAAATTGAAATGCATGACCCTGCAGGAATTCAATGAATATATGAGAACTTCTGTACCCACCTTTGCAAAAGAGTTAGAGAAAACGGGCGAATTTACAAAAGAACAGGCGGAAGAGTCTGCGCAACGGCAGTTTGATGAACTGCTCCCAGATGGGATCAGCAGTGAAGGGCATCATTTTTTCAACATTGTAGATGAAGAGAAAGTGCGCACTGTCGGAATTTTATGGGTGGCGATGAAGAGTGAAAATGGCAATATCAGCGCGTTCATTTACGATCTGGAAGTTTATGAATCCGAAAGAGGGAAGGGTGTTGCAACTCAGGCAATGCGACAGGCGGATGTGTTTTCCAGAGAAAAAGGCGCAGTGGAGATTTGGCTGCATGTGTTTGCCAGTAACACCATTGCCTTTCATCTCTATGAGAATTTGGGCTACCGCATCCGAAAGACTTTCTATTCCAAAGATGGAAAAGACATTATCAGTTTTCGAATGGCAAAAAGCCTCATCGAATGATCTGTTAAATATATATTTTTGAATGGAAGCATATCCTTGCGTGCAATGCTGGCAGGTCATGGTTGAATTTGGATTGGCTGATTATCAACGGAGATGCACAGGGAAATTATCTTGGTGAAAAACAGTTCAAGAGATCGAACTTTTCCCATTTGCACCATCTGCATTACTGGGTGAATGAAAGAAGACATTAATGAAAACAGAGATCTCCATTATTAGAAACCTCTGTTTTTTATTTCTTCTCTTCCCGTACAAAGGGGATCCCTAGTGAGCTTGGTGTACCCAGTTTCTTGGTACGTCGCTCTGCCCAGGTGATGAGCACCAGAACCAAGATGGTGAAAATATAGGGGAGCATATTCAAAAATGAAGATGGCAGCGTTGTCCCGGCTGCCTGCATACGGATACGATCTTTTTCCACCTCCTTCTTTTTTCTTTTAGAATAAAGACCGCACTAAAAAGAAAAACTAAGTTCTAATATTATATACTGGCATTTTTCAAATATACAGATATTAATCCCCAGTTTTGATTTAATTTTGTAATAAGGTACTTTTTCATTTCTGCGCAAGGCAAGTAAAATAGAGTGAATTTATTTTGGATATTTCAGGAAAGAATTGGAAGAAAATAAAAATAGAAGGTACTGATTTATCACTAAAATTTACAGAATTGAGAAATAGAAATGCCTATTAAAGTTTATTTTGATTGCTATCCATGTTTACTGCGGCAGGTGCTTGATGCTGTCAGTTATCTTGATCTGGATGAGGAGACAATCAGAGAAATATTGAATAAGTCCATGCAAAATTTAATCACGATGGAGGATAATCTTACCTCATCAGAAATTGCTGCGCAAATTCATCAGACCATCATTCAAAAAGCCAACGGAGTCGATCCATACCTTTCTGTTAAAGAAATGAGCTTAAAAAAAGCTGCTGAACAGTCTGAGTATGCAAGAAATCTGATCAATTCATCCAAAGACCCGCTGGAAACTGCACTAAAAATATGCATCGCCGGGAACATCATTGATTTTGGACCGGCAGCAGATTTTGACCTGAAAACTGCCATTGATCAGGTTTTAAAAACTCCATTCTCGCATTTTGATTACAAAGCCTTCAAGAGTGCACTGGGGTATGCAGAAAGAATTCTCTTTCT
>CAYLUJ010000167.1:0-3157 GCA_964386805.1 uncultured Pelolinea sp.
ATTTGTGAAACGCTTCCTACCACAGTAATTGTAAGCAAGGAGAATGATGCAGATCGGAGGAGAAAAAATGGAAACAAATATGTATCAACAAGGTGAATCATTTGCACGAATCAAGGTAGTAGGAGTAGGCGGTGGTGGCTGCAATGCTGTCAACCGCATGATCTCCGAAGGAATACGCGGGATCGAGTTCATTTCGATCAATACCGACGGACAGGCGGGGGGTATCCCTGAGGTTGGTCGAAAAGCAGCTGAAGAGTCTTCGGAAGAACTCTACCAGGTTCTCAAAGGGAGCGACATGGTCTTCGTGACCGCCGGTATGGGTGGTGGTACGGGTACCGGCGCAGCTCCTGTTATTGCTCAAATAGCCAAAGAAGTGGGTGCGCTGACTATTGGGGTGGTTACCAAGCCCTTCACCTTTGAAGGTGCTCAACGCATGCAAGCCGCTGAAATGGGGATCACCAAGCTAAAAGAGCAGGCAGATACATTGATCGTGATCCCCAACGACCGCCTTTTACAGATCGTTGATAAACGCGCATCCCTTGAGGAAGCTTTTTCCGCAGCCGATGATGTCCTGCGCCAAGGTATTCAAGGCATTTCAGAATTGATCACCGTTCCCGGTCGAATTAACCTCGATTTTGCAGACGTACGCACTATCATGTCAGAAGGCGGAGCTGCCCTCATGGCAGTTGGCCGCGGCAGTGGCGAGAACCGTGCACGCGAAGCAGCCGAAAAAGCCATATCCAGCAGCTTATTGGATATCACTATCGATGGAGCTCACGGTATCCTCTTCAATGTGACAGGCGGACCGGACCTGACCCTGTTCGAAGTGAATGAAGCGGCTGCCATCATCAAAGAGACAGCTCATCCCGATGTCAACCTCATCTTCGGCGCTGTTATTGATCCCAACATGGGCGATGAGTGTCGCATTACGGTGATCGCTACCGGTTTTGATCAGGCGAATATGCGCTCTCGCCTGCGCCACATTGGTGAAATAAACGAGAAAAGGACAAATGAAAGCAGTCATGGAGTCCGTCCGGTAACGGAAAAGCAGGAATCTACCCGCACAAATTATGATTTTCAACCGCGGGTTTACAACACAGAAGACATTGATAAAATTCCTGCCTTTATCAGAAATCGTGAAAACGATTAACTGAGATTCTAGGAAATCCTTTTTCTCCTTTGTAAGGGGTATGAGCTTTCACCCGGCTCATACCCCACTCTTAAAAAGCGAAAAGGTTCTGCTTTTTCAATTAACTTTTTCCGAATTTTCTTCTCATCATTAAAAATTTGTAATATTTAAGGTTAATTCCCCCGCTCTACTTGAATCCATAATTTATTTATGCTAAAATGACCCCACTGATATATATATGCCGCTAATGATCCCCCATATATGGGGGATTTTTCAAAGTTCTGCATCGCTCAACGCTGTAGAGGTATTTTTCAATTCATCTAAGGAGTAATCTATGCGCTGTCCGCATTGTGAAAGTGAGAATACCAGGGTAATTGATACCACCCACGATGCCAAAGGGGGAATCCGCCGCAGAAGAGTATGTGAAGATTGTGACCAACGTTTCAGTACCTATGAACGTGCTGTTCTTTCCACTCCCCTCATCATCAAAAGGGATAACACTCGCGAAGAATTTGATAAGGAGAAATTGCTGCAGGGCATCCGTCTGGCATGTACAAAACGCCCTGTATCGGCGGAAGAGATCGAACGGCTGGCTGGGGAAATCGAAGCCAAATTGCAGCATACTTCCAAATTGGAGATCCCTTCGCAAGTTATCGGAGATTTTGTCATAGAAGGGTTACGAAAACTGGATGATGTGGCTTACATTCGTTTTGCCAGTGTATATCTACCCCTTGGGAATCTGAATGCGCTGCGTGACGAGATCGATCGCTTATTAGAACATAAAGGAGAGAATGCATGACCTCAAATTCAGCAAGCCAGCCGCCCAAAAAAGAACATTCATTGATCGAAATGCCGCATGGTCTGCCGAAAGTAGAGTTCAGCGAAAACAGCTATCAGGTTTTCACCAAAAGATATATTCGCAAAGGGGAAGATGGTCAACTAACCGAAACCCCCGAAGAGACCTTCTGGCGTGTTGCTTACCATATTGCAGCCGTTGAGAATAAAAGTGAAGCCGAGATCATAGAAACTGCCAAACAATTCTACTCGCTGTTGGCGAATATGAAATTTCTGCCCAATTCCCCCACTTTCACGGGGGCTGGTACCCCGCTTGGGCAACTGGCTGCCTGTTTCGTATTACCCATCAGCGATGACATGGGCAAAAAATCGAGTGGTATCTTCCAAACTTTGCGTGATGCTGCTCTCATCCAACAGACCGGCGGCGGAAATGGTTTTTCCTTTTCATCCCTGCGCCCCTCCGGCGCCTTGGTAAAATCATCCGCCGGAAAAGCCACCGGACCCATCGGATTCATGCGCGTTTTTGATCATGCCTTTGGTGAGGTCGCCCAGGGCGGCACTCGGCGTGGTGCGAATATGGCAGTTCTGCGTGTGGATCATCCGGATATCGAAGCATTCATCACCTGCAAAACTCGTGAGAACGCTATCACGAATTTTAATATTTCCGTCGGTATCACCGATGCGTTTATGCAAGCGGTGGAAGACGATGCCATGTGGAATCTTCATTTCCCCGATGTCAACCATCCGCTTTATCGTAATTTTGAGGGTACTTTTGAAGATGCTGAAAAAGCAGGCATTCCACTGGTCACCTATAAACAGGTGCGTGCGCGCGATCTTTTCAATCTAATTGTTTTTCAGGCTCACCACAATGGTGAACCCGGTATGCTCTTTATGGATACCGCTAATCGCACCAATCCCGTGCCCGATCTGTATAGTCTCGAAGCAACCAACCCCTGCGGGGAACAATGGCTCGGACCGTATGAAAATTGCTGCCTGGGCTCCATTAACCTCTCCAAGCATTTTGGGGCAGATGGCAATGTGGATTGGGAAGCCATTCGCAACAGCGTTCGCTTGGCTGTGCGTTTTCTGGATGATGTGGTGGACGCCAATAAATATGTCCCTTCCGTCCCGCAGTTGCGTGAAAATGCGCTACGGGCGCGCCGTATCGGATTGGGATTTATGGGGCTGGCAGATCTGATGTATCATTGCGGCGTCCGTTATGGTTCTGAGGAA
>CAYLUJ010000168.1:0-3143 GCA_964386805.1 uncultured Pelolinea sp.
AAATCAGAAAATAGAGGAGAAATTCATGCGATCGACTTTGAAAGCCGTTTTGCTAATTTTGTTGTCAACTCTGGCAGTTCTTTCTCTTTCCGGCTGCGCTGAAGTGAAAACCTGGAGCGCAGAAACCTTTGGGACAAAAGGGAATCTAACTACTGGTACGCTGGCAGCTTTGCAGATTGTGGTTGCCATTGTGATGTTGGTCAGTTTAATTGCTCTCATTATTCCCGGTGTTCCCGGTATCACTTTTATCTGGCTGGTTGCTCTAATTTACGGTTTGGTGACAGGCTTTGAAAAACCCGCCATTGTCTTCATGGGCATCATCACCGGTCTTATGCTGCTGGGAAATGTAGTCGATAATCTGTTAATGGGTGCCGGTGCCCGCAAAGGCGGCGCGCCCTGGCTTACTACGCTGGCTACCGTTGCAGCAGCTGTAATCGGCAGCATCGCTTTTCCACCCTTTGGGGGTGTGATCTTAGCTGCCGTGGTTTTATTTGTGCTGGAAATCATCCGCTTGAAAGATTCGGGTATCGCACTGAAATCAACGGGGGAAATGCTAAAAGGATTTGGCTGTTCTTTCTTGGTACGTGTCTTGATCGGGATGGTTATGATCGGTTTGTGGATCGCCTGGCTGGTGCAGGCAGGTCAATGGTTGTTATAGCTTTTTCATTTTGGCATTTTGTATAACATATAGAGCGATCGAGCCGGCTGTGGCCGCGTTGAGCGAATCAATTTTTCCACGGCGCGGCAAACTGATCAATTGGTCGCATTTGCTGCGCACCAGACTGCGCAATCCGCTGCCTTCTGAACCAACCACCAAACCTACCCCACCGCGGAAATCCACACTTTCGATGGGTACGGCTTGCTCGGAATATTCCAGTCCGTAGATCCAGGCGTCTGCTTCCTTTAACATGTCTATCGCTTGTGAGAGGTTCATCTGTGCAATCAGCAGATGTTCGCATGCGCCCGAAGAGGCATTCACTACCGCCGGGGTTACTTCCGCTGCCCGGCTGGAAGGAATGATCACCCCATGCACGCCAAAACCTTCCGCACTGCGCAATAATGTACCCAAATTTTGTGGGTCCTGAATGAGATCAAGCAACAGGATAAAGAGGCTTTCAGTGCGTCCTTTTGCCAGAGCCAGCATTTCAAGCAAACTGGCATAACGGTATCCACCTACCTGTAATGCCACACCCTGATGATTGGCATGGATCTCCGTGAGTTTACTGCGTGGAACACGTTCAATGCCGATCCTCTTCTGCTGCGCCGATTCCATCAGGTCATGCAGATGTCCGCCCTGTTCTAAATTCCCTTCAGCTAACCATAAGCGAAAGATTTCGCGCCGGTTCGCTCGCAGAGTCTCATAAACCGGGTTTCTACCCGTGATCCATTCTTTCATTTCCAGTGCCAGGTACTGCCTTTGGCAGAATCCTCGACAATCACACCCTGTTCTGCCAATTCATCACGAATACGGTCAGAGAGCGCCCATTCCTTTTTAGTACGCAGTTCAGCCCGTAAAGTCACCAGCATGTTGATAAAAGCATCGGCGCCCTGCCCCTGTTGAGTCGCTTGTAATCGCAAACCAAGTATGCCAGTTAATGTGGTTAATTCCGCTTGAGCGGTATGCAGTTCTTCATTGGTGGCACCATCGGCGCGCGCTTGATTGATGACACGCACCAGATCAAATAAATTTCCCAATGCGCCGGCTGAATTGAAATCATCATCCATGCAGGTCTCAAAACCTTCCTGCGTTGTTCTATTTTGAGCTGCCAGTGCTTCCAGACTGCCCGCTGGGGCACCTTCAGCACCGGGTTGAGCTTCCTTTATTCCTGATTGCAGCCGTTCCAGCCCTTTTTGTGCCTGTTCGATCACTTCATCGTTGAAGGTCAGTGGATTGCGGTAGCCCGAATTGAGCACCATCATGCGCAGCACATCCCCAGGGTGATCCATAAGAAAATCTTCAATCGTAACCAGGTTTCCTAATGATTTCGACATCTTTTCGCCGCTGAACTGCAGCATACCATTGTGCATCCAATAAGTAGCAAAAGTGCGCCCCGTCAATGCTTCAGACTGAGCGATCTCATTTTCATGGTGCGGGAAGACCAGGTCATTGCCGCCACCGTGAATATCGATCTGCTCGCCCAGATGAGCCATGCTCATGGCTGAGCATTCAATATGCCAGCCCGGGCGTCCTGGTCCCCAGGGACTTTCCCAGCTTGGTTCACCGGGTTTGGCGCTCTTCCAAAGAGCAAAATCCAACGGGTCTTCCTTGCGCTCATCCACACTGATACGTGCGCCGGAGCGCATTTCATCCACATTGCGGTGAGAAAGTTTCCCATACGGGTCAAATTTGCGCACCCGGTAATATACATCCCCATCCACTGCGTAAGCAAAACCTTTCTTTACCAATTTTTCTACAAATTTAATAATGTTCTGCATTTCAGCGGTTGCGCGTGGTTTGTAGGTCGCAGGTAGAATATTCAGGTCGCGTAAATGTTCATCGAATTTTTCAATATATCCCTGCGCCAGCTCCAGCGGATCCTTCCCAACTGCGGCTGCCCGCAGGATGATCTTGTCATCCACATCAGTGTAGTTCATTACATGCCGCACTTCATACTCACGGTATTCCAGATAGCGCCGGATGATATCGAAAACCAGTGCTGACATGGCATGCCCCACGTGGGCATTCGCATATACGGTCGGACCGCACACATACATGCGCACTTTCTTTTCTTCGATGGTGCGAAAAGGTTCTTTCTCTCGTGTGAGAGTGTTATACACACGCAGTCCCATATCGCTACTCCTTATCATTACCATTGCCGTTGGCGCCGCCGGGCTTGGAGAAAATCATACGTCCGGCTGCGGTCTGCAGCACTTTGGTCACCGTCACCAGGATTTCTTTATCGAGATAATCACGACCATTCTCCACCACCACCATGGTGCCGTCATCCAAATAAGCCACTCCCTGATCCTGCTCCTTGCCTTCCTGAATAACCTTGATGCTCAGTTCTTCACCGGGCAGTAAGATAGATTTAACTGCATTCGCCAGTTCATTGATATTAAGCACCTGCACACCTTGCAGCTCCGCTACACGGTTCAGGTTGTAATCATTGGTGAGAATAGGAGCTTTCATCTGGCGCGCTAAA
>CAYLUJ010000169.1:0-3118 GCA_964386805.1 uncultured Pelolinea sp.
CGATACGCCAGGTTATTCGCTAACGTAAACGCCTTCAGTTTCTTCAAGTTGTTCTTCCGTGCCCGGCATGATTTCGCCTTTGTAGATCCAAACTTTGATACCAATTTGTCCATAAGTAGTTAAAGCTTGGTCACGAGCAAAATCAATATTTGCACGTAAAGTCTGCAAGGGAACTCGTCCTTCACGAAGCCATACAGAACGGGCCATTTCGGCACCGCTCAGGCGGCCTGCAACTTCGATCTTGACGCCTTCTGCACCCTGCCGCATGGCTTGTTGAATTGCCCGCTTCATGGCACGCCGATAACTGATACGCCGATTGATCTGTCCGGAAATATTTTCAGCAACCAATCGAGCATCGCAATCAGGATTGACAATTTCCTTAATCTCAAGATCAATCTTCTTTCCGGTGAGATCTTCAAGGCTTTTCCGTATATTTTTTACAGTTTCGCCTTTTCTGCCAATGAGAATTCCTGGTTTTGCAGTATTCACAACAATTTTGACTTTGCTGGGGAATCTTTCAATTTCAATAAAAGAAACTCCTGCTTTTTCTGCTGATTTGCGAACCAATGACCGAATTTTAAAATCCTGATGTAATTGATCAATATAATTTTGTCCTTCGGCATACCAACGACCTTCCCATGGTTGGTTTATCCCTAAGCGAAATCCGATTGGATGAACTTTTCGACCCATAATTTCTCCTACTCTTTTCCTTTATGCCTTTTCCTGCAAAACGATCTTTACATGAGAAGAGCGTTTCAAGATCGGTTTAAATCTTCCTCGTGCACCAAATCGGCGCCATTTTCTGGTAGGTGCTTCATCGGCAGAAATTTCACTGATAAATAATTTCCCGCGATCAATTCCGAAATTGTTTTCTGCATTGGCGGCTGCTGATTCAATTAATTTACATACAGGCTCTGAAGCTGCTTTATGTAAAAACTTCAAATCAGTGATTGCTTTTTCCACTCGTTGCCCTCGTACCACATCAATGACAAGGCGCATCTTCTGTGCGGAAATTGGGCAGTATTTTAATTCAGCGCGTACATCCATGATCTAATCCTATTCTTTACTTGCGGCTTTTTCTGCCATATGGCCACGAAAATGTCGTGTGGGTGCAAATTCACCTAATTTATGCCCAACCATATTTTCTGTGACATAAATCGGTACATGACGATGTCCATCGTGGACCGCAATGGTATGACCAACCATTTGAGGGAAGATCGTGCTTGCACGACTCCAAGTTCGCACCACTTTTTTCTCGTTCTTGGTGTTCATTTCCTCAATTTTTTTCAATAATTTCGGATCCACGAAAGGTCCTTTTTTCAGAGATCGAGACATATTTACTAGCTCCTTAATCTTCCGCTCATTTATCTCTTCGCGGCATTTCTGCGGCGAACAATATATTTACTTGTTTTTTTATTCTTCCTGGTTCGGTAACCAAGCGTTGGTTTACCCCAGGGAGATTTAGGACCGGGCATGCCGATCGGCGAACGTCCTTCTCCACCACCATGGGGATGGTCGCGGGGAGACATTGCACTGCCTCGTACCGTTGGGCGAATACCTTTATGGCGTTTCTGTCCTGCGCGACCAAGTGAAATTTGACTGTGCTCAAGATTTCCAACCTGCCCAATCGTTGCAAAGCATTTCTGACGAACAAGACGAACTTCACCGGAGGGTAATCGTAATTGGGCATATTCCCCTTCTTTTGCCAACAATTGCGCTGCGGCGCCAGCCGAGCGAACGATTTGCCCGCCGCGCCCTTCGGTCAATTCAACGTTGTGAACCATAGTACCAACGGGAATATTCGCAATGGGTAAACTATTCCCGGGTTTAATCTCTGCCTGGATCCCCGACATGACCTTATCACCAACTTTTAATCCCAAAGGAGCGATAATATAACGTTTTTCTCCATCGGCATATGTCAATAAAGCTAATCGAGCAGTTCGATTCGGATCATATTCGATTGCACTAACAGTCGCCGGAATTCCTTCTTTGGATCGTTTGAAATCAATGATACGGACTTTGGTTTTATTACCACCACCACGATGACGAACTGTGATGCGTCCGTACATATTACGCCCTGATTTATTACTTCGTGAAACGAGTAAACCTTTTTCAGGTGTAGTCTTGGTTATTTCTTCAAAGGTTGATCCCGTTCGATGGCGCTGACCGGGAGTAATTGGTTTATATACCTTTACGCTCATTCTTCAACTCCCTCAAATATTGCAATTCTGTCTTCAGCATTCAGAGTTACAATCGCTTTTTTATATGCGGAATTTCGGATAGCAACACGACGACTGCGTGCTCTTCTTCCTCGTTTTGCCGGTACATTGATGATATTGACCTTCTGAACATGAACATCAAATGCCTTCTCTATGGCATCCTTCACATCCACTTTTGTGGCATTGCCATCCACTTCAAAAACATACTGATGTAGTTTATTGGTTTGATAGGCGGTTTTTTCTGTGACCAGTGGTCGCTTTAGAATATCGTATGGTGTTTTCATCCTATTTTCCTTTTCCTAAATATTCTTCAATAACTTTAATGGATGATTTTTCCAAAATCAGGCGATCGTAAGTCAAAAGATCACGGATATTCAGGTAATGAGCGAGCAAAACCTTTACATCGCATAGATTCTTTGCTGAAATAAAAACGTTCTCTTTTTTCTTATCAGGCATTACAAGCAAAGCGGTGTTGTCACCAGCCCACTTTTCAAATGCCTGAGATAATTGTTTGCTTTTCGGTTGCTCTAAAGTAACATCTTCAACCACAATAATTTCACCATCGCTAGCTTTCACGCTTAATGCCGAACGCAATGCAGCGCGACGCATCTTCAATGGCATTCGTTGAGTATAGCTGCGCATGTGAGGGGTGAATATCTTTCCACCACCAACCCATTGAGCAGCTCGCGTAGAACCTTGGCGCGCTCGACCTGTACCTTTTTGTTTCCATGGTTTCTTGCCACCACCGGAAACATCGCTCCGGGTCTTGGTTTCATGCGTACCCAAATGTGCATTTGCCATCTGGCGAACATAGGCTTGATGCATTAAATCAATATTAATGGGAGCTTCAAAAATATCTTTTGGAAGCTCTACATCGCCTACTTTCTTTCCTTTGAAAT
>CAYLUJ010000170.1:0-3064 GCA_964386805.1 uncultured Pelolinea sp.
GCCAAAGCCAAGACAGTATCCATCGAAGTTGAAGAAGATAGCCAAAAGAATCTACTCACCATAATTATTACGGATGATGGGAAAGGCATGGATGCGGAAATGCTGGCTCGGGTAACAGACCCTTTTACAACTACGCGTACAACTCGTAAGGTAGGGTTAGGTATCCCTTTTTTCAAGGAAGCCGCAGAAGCCTGCAACGGTCATTTTCTGATCACATCCACCCCCGGCAAAGGCACACATGTAGAAGCCAGTTTCCAACATGATCACATCGATCGTATGCCCATGGGATCCATCCAGTCCACATTTTTGGATTTATTGGTGGGATTTCCTGATGTGCATTGGAAATTTAAGTATAGAATTGATGGAGAGGAATTTAATCTGGATAGTGCGCCCATTCAGGAAACGCTGGATGGGATTCCCTATTCTGATCCAGCTGTTCTCAAATATCTAAAAGATGAAATTAATTGTGGAATACAAAAAATACAAAGTTTTCATAAACAGGAGATGCCATGAACAAAATTAAAAGTCTTGACGATCTGAAAAGGATTCGTGAAGAAGCTCTTGAAAAACGATCCAAAACTACGGTTACCGGCAAAGCACATGTAATTGTCGGCATGGGTACCTGTGGGATCGCCGCAGGAGCACGTGAAACAATGAAAGCTGTGCTCGATTATATCGAAGCGGAAAAAATGGAAGGGATCCTCGTAACACAAACCGGGTGCATTGGTCTTTGTGAGCAGGAACCTATTGTCCAGGTCGTCCGTGGGGAAGAAGAAAAAATCACCTATGGGAAAGTAAATCCGGAGGTGGCTAAACGGATTCTCAAAGAACACGTAGCAGAAGGAAAGATCGTTAAAGAGTTTGTAGTAAATCTTTAATTTCTAAGTTTTGTTGATTGGAGGAAAACGTTTTTATTATGGCTTATTTTCGTTCGCATGTTCTTTTCAGCACTGACCCCGCCATCCTCAAACAGGGTGGTGATGAAGTAAAAGAAGCACTGCTGAAAGAAATCAGGATACATAATCTGTCAGATGAGGTCGAAATCATTGATACACCCCGAATCGGAGATGGTACTCAGGGACCTGAAATCATGGTCTATCCCGAGGGATATCACTATATCGGTTTAACTGCGGCAGATATTCCTTTCCTGGTTGAAGAACAATTTTTAAAGGGTAGAGCTGTTGAAAAATTGCTTGCTCCTGCGCTAAAAGAAAAAGCACAGGAACTAAGAGCACCCACGCCCAAAGAAGTTCGTGTCGTGCTGCGTAACTGTGGCAAGATCAATCCTGAAAATATCGAAGAATATATCGCAGAAGATGGTTACGCTGCGCTGGCGAAAGTGCTATCCGATTACACACCCGACGATGTGCTTGCGATCATCAAGACCTCAGGGCTACGCGGTCGTGGCGGTGCTGGATTCCCGACCTGGTTGAAATGGGATCTGACCAAAAAAGCTACGGGGTCACCCAAGTACCTGATCTGCAATGCCGATGAAGGTGATCCGGGTGCATTCATGAACCGCTCAGTGCTCGAAAGCGATCCCCATTCGGTCATTGAAGGAATGATCATTGCTGCCTATACTATTGGAGCCAATCAGGGTTTCGTGTACTGTCGTGCCGAATACCCGATCGCAGTAAAAACATTGAATATTGCCATTGAACAAGCTCGCAATTACGGCTTGCTGGGGAAGAATATTTTTGGCACCGATTTCTCCTTTGACATGGAAGTCCGTAAAGGAGCCGGCGCTTTTGTTTGCGGTGAAGAAACCGCTTTGATCCGTTCTATTGAGGGGAAACGTGGTGAACCCTATCCAAAGCCACCCTTCCCGGCTACTCAGGGTGTATTCGGCAAACCAACCAATATTAATAACGTTGAAACCTACGCCAATATTCCTCAGATTATTTTTCGTGGACCGGAATGGTTCGCATCCATGGGCACTGAAAAAAGCAAAGGTACCAAAACTTTTGCTATGGCTGGAGATGTCAAACAAACCGGTTTGATCGAAGTACCTTTCGGCATTACCCTACGCGAGATCGTCTACGATGTCGGCGGTGGGATCAAAGATGACAAAGGGTTTAAAGCCATCCAGACCGGTGGTCCAATGGGTGGTTGTCTGCCTACATCAGATTTGGATCTGCCTGTTGATTATGAATCTCTGACAGCCGCCGGTTCCATGATGGGTTCTGGTGGAATGGTAGTCATGGATGAAGACACCTGCATGGTGGATATTGCCCGATTCTTTATGGAATTTACCCAAGCCGAAAGCTGTGGTAAATGTGTCCCCTGCCGGATCGGCACCAAACGCATTTTGGAAATTCTAACGCGCATCTGTGATGGTCAAGGAAAAGATGGCGACATTGAAACATTGGAAATGTTGTGCAGTCAAACCATGGCAAACAGCCTGTGCGGTCTCGGGAAAGGTGCACCCAATCCCATTGTCAGCACCTTAAAGCATTTCCGCAGCGAGTATGAAGCCCATATCTACGATAAAAAATGCCCGGCAAAAACCTGTAAAGCGCTCATCCATTATGAGATCAACGCTGAAAATTGTGTTGGTTGTACCATGTGCGCAAGGAATTGTCCGGTGAATGCGATTACTGGCTCTCCCAAACAAACTCACGTGATTAATCCGGATATTTGTATCCGTTGTGGTATTTGTAAACAGGTCTGCAACTACGAGGCAGTCGTAGTGACATAATTCAGAGCTACAGGAGGTTCTTTATGACAAGTCAGACAGAGATTGCCGTTAGTGTGACCGAAGCAGTTCAGAATGCCCTGGAATTTTATGAGAAAAAAGAAGAGGAACTCATCCCAATCCTTTCCAAAGTAAACCGGGAACTGGGTTTCCTTCCACAGGAAGCGCTGGAACAGATCAGTGAGGAACTAAAAGTACCAAAAAGCAAAGTGAAGTCAGTCGCAAGC
The DNA here is from genome assembly GCA_964386805.1 of uncultured Pelolinea sp. Classification (GTDB taxonomy): domain Bacteria; phylum Chloroflexota; class Anaerolineae; order Anaerolineales; family Anaerolineaceae; genus UBA4781. Next base: position 2,923 of record CAYLUJ010000170.1, read on the forward strand.
TTTTATCACATGCTCTCGACCAAACCACTAGGCAGGCATGTGATCAAGTTCTGTGAAAATGCTCCCTGTCATATCGCCGGGGGTGGTGAAATCTGGTCTGCGCTCAAAGAAGCCACGAAACTGCAAGCTGGTGAAACAAGCC
>CAYLUJ010000171.1:0-3057 GCA_964386805.1 uncultured Pelolinea sp.
TACTCAGTCCTTCAGCTCTACTTAACTTTTGTCCAATAATTGGGGTGCACTACACGATAGGAGAAGGCGTTTCTATAATAGGTTGGCTTAACGAACGGCGTCTTATTTTGTGCCTTTGCTGTTCACCGAACCCAAGCCACTGATGTTTTGTTGAATGGTCGGAGAGCCGTAGTAAGAAACAGAACCTACACCTGAAACTTCCACATTGAGAGTGTCAGTCACCCATACTTCTGCACTTCCTGCGCCACTCATCACCACGGTTGCTGTGCTGCTCTGAAGATCAGAACCATTGTAGCTACCCACGCCGCTGATCACAATATCTTGATTGGTTGCATTCCCGGCAGCTTCGATCGATCCGGCGGAGTTCAATAAGACTGTCAGATCTTGTGTATGGAGATTTGCAATGTCAATACTGCCGGCTCCGGTCAGGGTGATATCCAGATGATCGGTATCGAGAGATGCAACAGAAATACTGCCCGCACCGGATAAAGAAATTTCATTCAGATTTTTCACGGTCAGGGTGTAAACGATCCTTCCGAAGGAATCGCCCAGCACGCCGCGTGTGGAGTCAATGTAGAGAATGCCGCCCACCACCTCGGTAGAGATATTGCGCAGAATGTTGTTCGGACCTTTGATGGTTAATGATTCCTCATCACCTTGCTGGATGATGAATTCTCCAATGGTGTTGATGGATAGTGCTGTGACATCGCTTATTTCACGCGTTTCGGTTCGGTCTACTCCAACCGAGCAGGCGCTCAATAGTGAAAATAGCAAAATGCTTAGAAGTACAAAGAAAATGGTTCTTTTATACATGTCTTTACTCCTATGAATGAATTATTTGATAATTTCATTCTTAATACGGATTAAATTCTTTAAAGATGCGCCTGGAATTTAGTAGCTTAAAGAGGTTTGCCGCAGGAATCGCAAAAATTATTCTCGGGTGGGTTATCAGCCCCACACGCTTTGCAAACCGCCTTCAATTTCTTATCCCTTTTCTTCTTTTTCCAAAGGTTGGGAGTATCCATCGTTATGGCTTTCGTTTTCTTTGCGATCCAAACAAGAAAAACTTCTGAAAAAATAATCAGCCCGATGGCTATAATCATTGAGATAATTATGGGTCTTGAGAACATGATCATGCAATTGTATTCCTTTTTCCAATACTGGAATAGTGAAGAAGGGGTAGGAACGATTATCTGAAGGGATTCCACCAAAATTGACAGAAAAATTGGAGATGCTATAATGTTCCTGATCGTGCAGAAGCAAACATTTATTTGTTTGCAATTTTTCAAGAAAAGGTCATCCTATGCTGTCTGATGAAAGGCGAGCTGTTCTTATCACTAAATTGCGTGAAGATGGCTATATTCAAGCGGCTGGGCTGGCTGCAGCCTTGCATGTTTCAACTGCCACCATCCGGCGCGATCTGGAACAATTGCAAGAAGAAGGGTTTTGCACCCGTACCCGAGGTGGCGCAGTGCGTTCTTCACAAAGCACCACGCTGGAGCTGCCTTATGCGTTAAAGAAGCAGCAAAATATTGCTGAAAAAGAAGCGATTGCTCGGGAAGCAATGAAATTAATAGAGGATGGGGATACCCTAATCCTGGATTCTGGTTCAACCACCTATGCATTGGCACGTTTGCTGACCGAAAAGCAGCGCCTGACGGTGGTGACCAATGATCTGCAGATTGCCGTCTTGCTGGCGAACAATCCCGCTGTTCATCTCGTTTGCACCGGGGGTATTGCCCGTCCGCAGGTGTTTACCTTGCAGGGCACTGAAGTGGCGGATTTTATTAAAACGTTGCGGGTCGATAAGACGTTTCTGGGCGCCGATGCCATTCATGCAGACGGATCTATTGGGAATGTGAATATCGAAGAGGTGGCGATCAAGCAAGCCATGCTCAAAGCAGCTTCTTCCGTGATCTTGCTGGCGGATTCTTCGAAATTTGCCAGCAAAGGATTTGCTGAGGTCGGGACACTGCGGGATATCAATATCCTCATCACCGATGCGGGCTGCCCCTCTGAAATAAAATCAAAGATTAAAGAGTTTTCGAAAAAATTAATACTGGCAAAATAAAGATGGCGTATGGTTAAAATATTCCTTCCATTGCATCAGCTTCTTTTTTTGATCTGGTAAATACATCGCAGCGCTCCCTTTAATGTCCATCTCATGATGGTGGATCCCAAATGGATCATCCCCGTGCTTTACAAGATCGGTATTGAAATGCTTTCGGTGCATTATGAAGCGACGGAGTATCCTCGCCGCGTGCTGGGCATCATTCACGATGCGGGCATGCAAGCCGGTCTGGCGTTCAATCCCAAAACACCCATCGGTGATCTCTCTATTTATTTCCCCTTTTGCATTTTGTGAACATCCTGACCACCGAACCGGAAGTAAAGGATTGCGCCTACCTGCCTCAGGGACTGGAGAAGGTGCGGCAGATCAAAACGCGCAAAACAACCAGTGAACTGGTTTGCGAGGTGGACGGCGGTTTTACCCCTGAAAATACCGGCGATGCGGTTGTGGTTGGGTCGGATATCGTGGTTTCCGGGCGGGGTATCTTCATGAATGGGAAGATAGAAGAGAATATTCGTAAAATGAAAATGGGCTAAAAACTAGTTATTCTGCCATATGTTTAAAATTTCAACTTTGTATATCTTCAATAAATGATCCTTGTTGCTCAAGAAATTATTAATGAAAAGATAAAAAGAGGAAATAAATCATTGCCCTTTTCTTTGTGTCTCATCTATGAGAGATAAAATATTTTGTCTGATGCTTTTGGTAATTAGTGCGAGTCTATTTTGGCTATCGGATGATCTGATAGAGCTGATCAAAAACGAGAATTTCGGATGTCCTTCCTGAATGTTTCTGTATCGTTACGAGGATTTTCTCATCTTTTAGTTTTGATATGAGTCTATGCTTGAGAAGCACATTTTTACCTAACTATAGTAATAGGGTGGTATAAATTACCATATATATCATCCGATAATCCTATATCTCGATATAAAGGTATCCCGGGGAAGTTTGAACTCCCAATCTACTGGTTTGATGAGAGAAGGTTT
>CAYLUJ010000172.1:0-3056 GCA_964386805.1 uncultured Pelolinea sp.
CATTATCGGCCATCACGGAATACTGGAGCGAGGAGTGAACCTGCTGCAGAAACCGTCGTTGAGTCTGCCGAAGAAAGCACATGCCCATTACCAGTAGAAGAAGGGGCAACCATCGTCTTCTCTGGATGGGGTGATGACTCGGAACAGCAGATCTACAAAGATTCCATTGAACGCTTTAAAGCTGTTTGCCCCTCTGTTACCGTAGAGTATCAACCGATCCCCGATAACTTCCAGGACAAACTAAAGGCACAGATGGCTGGCGGCACTGCTCCCGACGTTTTCTATGTGGATGATCAGCTGATGACCGCCTTCGCTTCTTCAGGCCAATTGATGGCACTGGATGATGTGATGGCTCAGGCTGGTGTTAGCCGCGATGATTTCATCCCCTCATTGTTAACCATCTTCACATTGGATGGAAAAACCTATGCATTACCAAAAGACTGGAGCACATTGGGATTGGTCTATCTGCCTGAAGCATTTGCCGATGCAGGTATTGAAGAACCTACTTCTGATTGGACATGGGATGATATGCGCGAAGCAGCCAACATCATTGCTGAAAAAGGTAACTATGCCGGATACTGCATGGGCTCTGACTGGGCACGCTTTGCACCATTTGCGTTCTCCAATGGCGGTAAATATGCTTCCTCAGATTACACAACCGCAACACTGGATACTCCTGAGATCAAAGAAATGGCTACTTTTGTAACAGACATGTTCAGTGAAGGCAGCCTGGTTCGCCCGGCAGATATCAGCGCAAGCTGGTGTGGTGAAGCGATCGGCAAGGAATTGGTTGCCATGACTTTGGAAGGTGGTTGGATGGTAAATTCCATGAATCTGACTTACCCCGATGTTGTTTGGAAGACAGCCTTGGTACCGAGTGGATCTGAAACTCGGGCAGATGTAATTTTCACAAATGGTATCGGTGTGAATGCCGCCTCGAAATATCCCATGGCTGCTGCTGCATTTGCAATTTACCTCACCGGAAGTGAAAACCAGGGTGAGATCGTCAAGACAGGTTTTGCTTACAGCACCCATCCTGAACAGATCGATCTGATCGGCAATGTGAATGATAAAGCTATCGCCGAAGGTGGTCTCTTGCCTGATACTCTTGTTGCCTACTGGGGTCCTTATACAAGCAAAGTGAATGACGCTGTATCAAAGGCTCTGGAACGTGTATGGTTAGGGGATCAAACTGTGGATGAAGCTTTTGCGCAAGCTCAAGCTGAAGCAACTACTGCTCTAAGCGGTCAGTAAGATTATTTTTCTCCCGGGTCTGGCGGGTACTCTAAAGTACCCGCCAGATCACCTTCTTTCATTATAACGTATCTGTGAAAGGCGAGGAGGTGTACCGTGCAATCGACTGTTGAAACCCCTCAAAAAGGGAAAAGAATTTTTGCGGGAATCCTTACTTTTGTAGCCATTGTTCTCATCATCATGATCGTGGCGATCCTGAATGCACCGACCAAAGGTGGGCCGAAGGTCATGGAAACCATGCAGACCTATTTGGCTGAAGTAAAACGGACAGCCATGCCTTTTCTTGTGGTTGTGTGTGTGCTTGCAGTGGCTGTGGGTGTCATGGCTGCGATCACTGTGTATCGAGTCTGGCCGAATAGAAAAAAACGCAATACTCTATTTACAGCTTATTCATTTTTAGCCCCTTATTTGCTCATCACTGCGATTTTTACGGTGGGCGTCATTCTATTTGCTCTCTATATTTCATTTACCAAATATGATATTTTCACCGAGCCGAACTGGATCGGTTTTGATAATTACAAAAAAGCTTTTGCAGGCTTTACAGATTCAACCCAAAAAGATTTTATGCAGGCATTGTACAATGTAGGCTGGTACTCACTCATTGTTGTTCCCACGCAAACAGCACTGGCGATTGCCCTGGCTGTTCTGTTGAATTCACGTATCAAAATGAGAAATTTCTTCAGGACGATCTTTTATGCTCCTAGTGTAACTTCCTCTGTTGTAATCACTTTGATCTTTGTCTGGCTTTATTTAAAGGGTGGTTTTCTGAACGGTTTTTTAACCAGGGTACTAACCCCTCTTGGTATCACTTATGACCCGATCAACTGGTTGGGTGATCCGCGTGGACTTTTCCAATTGTTTGGATTCGAGATCAAATCTGCCCAATGGTATTTAAGGGGTCCAAGCATTGCTTGGATGGCGATCATGTTCCAGAACATTTTCACCACTGCACCCACCTTCATGATCATGTTCCTGGCTGGGTTGCAGGATATTAACCCGGTGCTCTATGAAGCGGCTGCCATTGACGGAGCCAGCGGTTGGCAGCAATTCACAAAAATTACTTTACCTCTCCTGCGTCCAATTATTTTGCTCGTCATCGTTCTGGGTACGATCGGCACATTGCAGGTGTTCGATCAGGTTTACCTGGCTACCCAGGGTGGACCGCTGGGCACATCCCTCACCCCGGTCTACTTGATCTTCCGCGAAGCCATGGGATCACAAGGCCCGATCAATATGGGTTACGCATCGGCACTGGCTTTCATTCTGGCTTTGATCATATTCTTGCTTACGTTCATCCAGCGGCGTGTGTTGGAACACGGCACAGAAAGATACTAGGAGGTAGAAAATGGTTGGGGAATCAATTAAAACCAAAAAAAGAAAAGCACAGAGAACTCCTGGTTATTACATTTCACTTGTGTTGCGATATTTAGTGCTGATCTTGATCGCTGCCATATCCATCACCCCATTCTTTCTGGCTACCCTGGGAACATTTAAAACCAACGCGGAGATCATTGCATATCCACCAAAAGTAATGCCGGAGAACTGGTTGTACGAGAACTGGACAAAGGTCTGGAATACCGATATTGGCAGCGGTGGAACATTCCCACGTTGGCTGTTCAATACCGCTTTTCTATCTGTTACGGTGGCGTCTTTGCAGGTGATCTGCTGCTCCATGGCTGCCTATGCTTTTGCCCGCTTGGATTTTCCGGGAAAGAATACTACCTTTAATTTCATGCTGGCGACCATGATGATCCCGGGAGCAGTAACCCTGATCCCGGCTTATGTTCTTATGTCAAAACTGC
>CAYLUJ010000173.1:0-3056 GCA_964386805.1 uncultured Pelolinea sp.
AAGCTGGCCAAATAGGCCACGCTGTGAGGTTTGCTGTGGTACACAATGATGGTGGTTGGGTTTCCAAGCTGGCCGGCGGCCGCTTCAACAGCGTTCATCCCCTGCTGCTGTAAATAAGCGATGGTGCGGCCCACGATGGCTGCATCCTGGGTGCTGTTTTGAACCAGAACGGTCGCTGCCTCATCCCGCACCAGCGTGGACCCGCTGGAGGCGGTGGCGAGCGGCCCTAACCCTCCACCGGAGGTGAAGAGCTGGTCGCGCAATTCCCTGATCTTGTCGGTGATGGGTTTCAAAATGTCCAACCCGTCGGGAGATTTGGTCATGATCACCATATCGGTTCCGATCACCGCTTTTTGGAAGTTCTCCGGCGGGATGTTGATCATCAGCGATGCCACTTTGACCAGAGTGGATAGATCCATGTTCGTCCGAATGCCGGACGATAGACTGGAATACAAGGTGGGGGCTTTGGCGATCAGCGTGGGCAGCTGGTTGTATTGGGTGATGCGGTCGATGATCGCCATGATCACCTGCTGTTGCCGGCCGGCTCGTCCAAAATCACCATCGCCGGTATAGCGATCACGGGCATAGGATAGTGCCAGCGAACCGGGCAGGGTGTATTGTTCTCCGGCTTTCAAATATTGCTGGAATTCTGATCCGAACTCTTCCACTTTGACATCAACGGTTGGCGTTATTACAACTCCCCCAATCTCGTCAATAAAAGTGATGAAGGTCGAAAAATCAACCTGCGCATAATATTGGATGGGAACTCCCAGAAACTGTTCAACAGTCTCCACTGCCAGTTCCGGTCCGCCACCGGGCAGATGGCTGGATTCTCCCAGGAAGTATGCTTCATTGATTTTATAATACCCAAAATCTGGGATATTCACCCACAGATCGCGAGGGATGGAGAGCATACTGGCGGTATTGGCAACGGGATCGATCGAGAAAAGGATCATGGTATCGCTGCGCGGTGTTTCTCCGGCTTCCCAATCACGATAGTCCAAACCCAGAAACAAAACATTGATACGACTAACGCCATCCCAGGGCTCGACGGTTGATTGCCCTAGCATTTCGGTGGTTGGCTCCGGTGTGGCATCGGTTTCACTGCTTTGTGATTGGTCAATGACAGGTGCACCTGGGAGCTTTACGATGGTCATCTCTTTGACGAATTGGGCAACGAAGCCAAACAGGTAGTAACTCACCGCAATCGCCAGGATTAAAAAGACGATGGTGATCACACGCACTGTTTTATCTGCAGAGCGGATCTTTGTCATTAAATTTGAAAAGAATTTTTTCATAGCAAGTTTCTACTGCAATTTAGTGGTTATTAATTCGGACGAGGTGCTGGTACTGGTAGATCCTCTTTTTTCTTCCCAGTCCATTTATCGCCTTCGTCAATGAGCATGACAGGAATATCTTCAACAATGGGATACTTCCGATCACAATCCTGGCATAGCAGCCATGTATCTTTGTATAATTTAAGGTTTCCCTCTTTCCCTTCTTCGCGAACACAAACAGGGCAGCGCAGGATTTCTAAAAGATCTTTACTGATCATGCAGTCTCCTTTTGTAAATAGCTCTTTTTGTTGTCAGAATTTTACCACTTCGCACAAAGGTCATTCTTCTGAAATTGGGTAACCATCCACGCCGGGTCCAATTTCATATACTGCTCCCCACGGCTCATAATGGGTCAGGAATTGATCTTGGAAATAGAGAGTGCCATTTTTGTACACCCAACGGTCTACTCGTACATCCGAACCATCGGCTTCCCAATCGACCTGCTTGATCTCGCCTACTTGTAACTGAGTATTCAGGTAATATTTGGTTTCGGGCGGCTTAACAATGTTAATAGGTCCGGTCGTTTCCCATTCCATCGAACGTCCGTCGTTGGTGGAATAAAATTTCCATTGGATCTGGCTTGCTTCCGGATATACATACGCTTCCATTAATAACCAGTAGGACGAATCGTTTTGGAACTTCAAGTCTACCAATGGCACATACACAGTAGCATCCAAACCAGCTAGATTGGGATTGATTTGGTTTCCGGCTGTTTTTTCATAATAAGAAACCCGGTAAGCATGCGGATATCTTTCAAGAATAGGATACCCTCCAAAAAAAGCAGTACGGAATAGAGTTGTGCTTACCTGGCAGACACCCCCGCCTATGCCTTCAATCGTTTTTCCATTATAAATAATCAATGCTTCTGTGAAACCAGTATCCAGGCTAATCTCACCCAAATAGTCTGCCATCGAGAAAACTTCTCCCGGTGCAACCAGAATGCCTAAAAAGCGACTGGCGGCTGTTGTAATATTTTGAATGCGGGCGCTGTTGGATCCATAAAAATAAGTGCTTTGCTGCTGCACCAGTTCTGTAATACCCAATTCACTGCCTGTGGCAGTATCGGCGACACTGGGGGCTGTGTAATCGAAAACCAGTGTTGCTTCATGCGCACCGGTAGCGATTTGTTGTTGGATGGCTATGAGGCTGGCGGAGATATCTAGAGTTCTACCGACGATCCCGTTTTCAAGGAGCTCAATTTCACCGTTTGAATCATTAAAAATAAAACGAGGATTTACAGTATCGCTATTAAATTTATCTGCCAGATCATTCAGAAGATTCTGGAGAACAGATTCTTGGAATTGCAGGCTGATCGAGAATTGCCCATCCTGATTCTTTTTCACCAATTCCAGCATGGGTGAAAGAACCCCAGCGTTGAGGTGCTGTTCCTCTTTGGGATGATTGTATTCTTCGGGTACGGTTAGGACGAAATCAGATGCCAGAAATTCACGGATGATTTGCGCATAAGGCTCGGCATCCAAAATATCAGGTGCGGTTTCGGTTACTGCGAGTGAGATAGTTGAGGAATTTTGCTGGCGAATGGCTTCTCTAACCAGTTCAAGCGTTTGTTCCACATCGAGTGTTCTTCCAATTTGCCCCGGGGTGGTAATGACAGTGCTCCCCTCAAATGATAGACGCGCTTCTTCAACAGGGCGATCAAGGTCCTGGGCAATTACAGTTAATGTCTCTGCGGCGGTAGCTTCATTAAAGAGAATAGTA
>CAYLUJ010000174.1:0-2666 GCA_964386805.1 uncultured Pelolinea sp.
CGTGCGCTCGAGGAGGGTGAAAAAATGAGTTAAACCCGGCTGCGCTAAACCGAGCGATTTCCCGCCGCCGCTGCGGCAGCGTATATTCAATTGACTAATGCGCGATATCGACTTATAATTACTTCGACATTTTTATCTGAGAGTAGAAAGCGGGAGCATCAATGTTAAATGAGAATTTCATCGCAATCTACGACCAGTTCAAGCTTGAGTTCTGCAGAAAGATCTTTTCAAAGCGGGTTCCTGGGATGAAAAATCCTGCTGGTTGGGGATCAAACCCAAAAAAACAAGTGCACAGTTTTCTGGAAATCCATTGCGGCTGGGCGAGGAAAAAGACTGGGCAAGTATCCGCGCTGTGCACTACCAATCCCGCCCCGCGCATGCCGATCAACTGCATGTGGAGATCTGGCATAAGGGTCAGAATCTGGCGCTGGATGCCGGCACCTACCTGTACAACGCAGCTGAACCATGGCAAAATGCGTTACGCACCACGCGCGTCCACAACACCCTTACCGTGGATGGGTTGGATCAAATGCTCCCCACCAGCCGCTTCATGTGGTTGGATTGGGCAAATGCAGATATTGTGGCGAGCAGTCCTGATATCATCACTGCCCGCCATGCTGGCTACCAAAAAATTGGCGTAACTCATCAACGTACTTTGCAGCGTTCCCCCGACTCTGGTTGGGAGATCAAGGATGAAGTGCTGTCTTCTTCTCCCAAAATACATCAGATCACCTTGCATTGGCTGCTCCCTGATCTGCCTTTCACGATCCAGAACGATGCTATTCACTTTGATAAACCTCCTTTTACCCTGCACTTCAGCAATGATCGCGAGCTTCTAGCAACCGTGCAGGTCATTCGCGCAGGAGCATTTATGTACGGTCAATCGAATATGGATACCACCCTCTACGGGTGGTTTTCCCCTACTTACGGTGCAAAGCAAGCTGCCCTTTCCATTCTGTACACGTTGCAAACAGATATATCCATTGCTCTGTATACAAAGTGGAAATTTTCGGAGAAATAATCCAGAACAGTGTAAAATCGAGATATGCATATTCTGCTCATCCATCAGGCTTTTGCTGCCATTAACGAACCCGGGGGCACCCGGCATCATGAGCTGGCGCGCGCGCTGGCACAGCAAGGGCATCAGGTTACTATCATTGCCAGCCCCATCAGCTATCTAACCGGCAAAACCACTCCCGAGCAGAAAAAAAACGTCTATGAAGACGGTGTCACCATCTACCGTACATACACTTACCCGGCTTTACACCGCAGCTTTTTCCATCGGCTGATCAGTTTTTTTTCATTCATGAACTCTTCTTTTTTTCGAGCCATGCGCGTGCGCAAAGTTGATCTGGTATGGGGTACCTCCCCTCCCATCTTCCAAGGGATTACGGCCTGGGTTGTGGCACGTTTAAAAGGAGTGCCCTTTGTGTTCGAGGTGCGCGATCTTTGGCCGGCTTTTGCAATAGAGGTAGGTGTTCTAAAGAATAAGTTCATCATCCGTCTTTCACAGGGACTTGAAAAATTTCTATACAGGCGCGCCGATGCGCTGATCGTGAACTCACCCGGTTTTTTGGCTCATGTAAACCAGCGCGGAACGAGACCCGTGTTCCTGGTACCAAACAGCGTGGATACTGCGATGTTCCCTCTCGATGGAAATGGCAGTGCTTTCCGTGCTCAACATCAGTGGCAAAACAAATTCCTGGTTTTCTATACCGGCGCGCACGGCATGTCAAACGATCTGCCGGTCGTGCTTGAAGCTGCGGAACAATTGAAACAGATAGAGGATATCCATTTTGTTCTGATCGGTGACGGTAAGGAAAAACCTGCGTTGATAGAACTGGCTCGTAATAAAGGTTTGAAGAATATTTCTTTTCTTCCTCCCGTCGAAAAAAAGGAGATCGGGCAAGCCATGGCTGCAGCAGATTGTTGTATTGCCATCTTAAAACCCATTGAACTCTATAAAACAACCTATCCGAATAAAGTTTTCGATTACATGGCTGCCGGCAAAGCCATTGTGCTTGTGATTGATGGGGTGATCCGAACAGTCGTTGAAGAAGCCGATTGTGGTATCTTCGCACAGCCCGGCAATGCCGGTGCAGTAGCAAAGGCAATTCAAACCCTACATACTTCTCCCCAGAAATGCAAAGAAATGGGACTACGTGGTAGAGTATATGTAGAGCAGCATTTCAATAGACAGAAGACTGCGGCACAGCTTTTAGAGGTGTTTCAGAAAGTGGCAAGGAAAAATGGCTGAGAAAATTCTTATCGTGGAAGATGATCTAACCCTGCAGGAAACGCTGGTTTACAATCTTAGCCATCAGGGCTATACAGTTGTAACCGCTTCCGATGGAAATTCCGCTGTAGAAGTAGCCCGAAAGGATAATCCTGATCTTATCCTGCTGGATATCATGCTTCCGGGAATAGATGGTTTTGAAGTATGTCGCATCATCCGCAAGGAAATGACTGTTCCGATCTTGATGCTGACCGCCCGCGATGATGAAATTGACCGCGTTGTTGGGCTGGAGGTAGGGGCAGATGATTACCTCACGAAACCATTCAGTATGCGCGAATTGATAGCACGCGTGAAAGCTCTCTTACGGCGTGCCCGCATCATTCAAGAGAATCAAGAATCACAAAAAGACCAGAAGAAGAAATATGTGTTC
>CAYLUJ010000174.1:2676-3032 GCA_964386805.1 uncultured Pelolinea sp.
CATTGATCAAGAGCGACGTGAGGTGATGGTTAATGACAACATCATCGAAATAAAACCCAAAGAATATGAACTGTTGATCTACTTCGCCGAGAATAAGGGACACGTTCTCAGTCGGGAACAGATCCTGAAACAGGTGTGGGGCTGGGATTATTTTGGCGACAGCCGCACGGTGGATGTGCACGTGCGCTGGTTGCGTGAAAAAATAGAGGTTAATCCAGCCGATCCGCAGCGTATCATCACCGTGCGCAGCGCGGGTTATCGCTTTGATGGATGACGGACATGATCTCCTTTTTCTGGCTGCTCTATCTGAGCTTCATCCTTTTGACCGTCTTGATCTTCTTTATAACTAGCAATCT
>CAYLUJ010000175.1:0-1390 GCA_964386805.1 uncultured Pelolinea sp.
ATTAATACCTTAATGTTAAAGAACCGCATCATTGCTTCATCAATGGGGATAATTCCAACCCATAAGATCATTTCAAGCACAAATTATGGAAATATGAGCATATTTGATAAGGCATTGGGTGGAGCAGCCGTAGTTCATATCAGCAGTATGGTTCGTGATGAAGAACATGCCATGTTTGGAAAATACAATCGGGATGTTACACGGGAAGAAATTTCTGTAATGAAGCAGGCGGGCGCGAGATGTAGTCTGCAGGTAGGTTTTCATAGTGTCATTAATGAAGATGGATCAGTAAGTGGACCAATAGACGGAATTCGTTTTGATGGTCGAAAAATGAAGATGATGACCGAGGCGGATATGGATGCCATTATAAGGTCTATGTCTATTGGTATATGCCAAGCAAGAGATTTTGGATTTGACATGGCTACAATCCATTTTGCACATGATAGCCTGTGCAGCCAGTTCCTTGCACCAGGTTTAAATAAAAGGACGGACGATTACGGCGGTTCCCTTGAAAATCGGATCCGATTTCCTTTGAAAACTGTTAAACAAATTCGTAAATCAGTTGGACCTGATTTTCCGATCCAGATGAGAATCAGTCGACATTTGATGGTACCAGAATCATATGCATCAGAAGATATGTTGTATTTCATTCAAAATGCTGCCCCCTATATCGATATGGTGAATGTTTCCTGTGGTATGGATTGCTACTATGAGGCGAATGTATATATGTCTCCAAGTGTATTTGAACCGCATTTATATAATGTGGATTTTGCAGCAAGGATAAAAGAGACCTGTGATGTGCTGGTCTCTGTGGTGGGTGCCATCATGACCCCAGAAGAGATGGAGGAAGTGATCGCGACAGGGAAGGCAGACGCGGTGATGGTAGGGCGGCAGTTAGTAGCGGATCCATTCTTTCCCAAGAAAGCACAGGAGGGACGAGAAGATGATATTGTTCCTTGTTTGCGCTGCTTATATTGCTATCACATTGCAACCGAGCACACTAATGTTGTGTGTTCAGTGAACCCACGTTTTCGTCGGGAGAACCGTGTACCACTCAAACTAGAGAAAGCGGAGAAGGCAAAGAAAGTAGTGGTGATCGGGGGAGGACCAGGAGGAATGAAAGCAGCGCTAACGGCAGCGGAACGCGGGCACACAGTGATCTTGTTGGAGAAAGAAAACAGGTTGGGTGGGCAGATCAACTGTTCTGATTATGATGATTACAAGCAAGACCTGAGAAGGTACAGGGATTATCTGCTGACCCAGATCAAGAAATCAACAATAGAAGTACGCTTGAACACGGAAGCAACCCCAGAGATGGTGAGGGAATTGGAGCCTGATGCTTTGATTATCGCGGTGGGAGCAGATACGATAACGCCGCCGATCCCTGGTG
>CAYLUJ010000175.1:1400-3020 GCA_964386805.1 uncultured Pelolinea sp.
GAGCATGCACGGCAGGCGGTGGAAACGTATCCGGACTTAGACAAGCTGAAAGGCAAGATCGTGGTGATCGGGGGAGGCACGATTGGATCGGAGATGGGGCTGGAATTGGCGGAGCGTGGCAATGAAGTGCACATTATTGAGATCACGGGTACTCTGGCAGAGAAGGGGAACATGCTGTACCGGATCGCATTGAGGCAGCACATGAATAAATGTGAAAGCCTGTACTCCATGATGGAGACGAAGTGCAAGGAGATCAAGGAGAATGGGGTGGTGGTTGAGGGGAAGGATGGGAAGGAGCAGTTCCTTGAGGCAGACTATGTGTTGTTGGCGACTGGTTTGCGTTCACGAAAAGAACTGGCACATTCTTTCTATGGGATCACACCTGAAACAGCCATGATCGGAGATTGTGACCAAGTTGGCAAGGTATTGGAAGCTACCAATGAAGCTTATTTCATCGCAGCTAATCTATAAATACGCAAAAAATGAATAAGTATCCAAATTTATTTAAACCGATCAAAATCAATAATACGATGCTTAAAAATCGCATCATTTCCACACCCTGTGGTTTTGTCTCAAAAGAGAAGGCTACTGGTGGCGCAGCATTGTTTATTTATGGGGGAGGAATTGTTAATGATCCGCGAGCCTCATTTGGAGTAATTCCTTACCTTTTTTCGAAATATGAACGGCAAAAAACAAGATTGATGTTGGATGCGGCTCATCAAGGGGGTTCCAGAGTATCTCTGGAAATCATGCATTCGGGGAGATATGCACGCGTTTCACCTGGTGATTTTGTGTGGGGTCCCTGTGAAGGCATCACTAAAGATGGGAATCCGATCAAAGCACTGGATGATAAGGAACTCGAGCGGATTTGCAATGCATTTGCAGAGACGGCTCTCACGGCAAAAGATTTCGGTTTTGACATGATCATGCTGCATTTCGCGCATGGTTGGCTGCCGGCTGAATTCTTATCGCCTGCCTGGAACCATAGAACCGATAAATTTGGGGGAAGTTTTGAAAATAGAGCAAGGTTCCCTAAAATGATTGTTCAATCTGTGCGGAATGCAATAGGAGAAGATTTTCCGCTTGATATGCGTATCAGTGCCTATGAATGGATTCCCAATAGTATTGAATTCGGTGATGTGGTTCATTTTATCCGGGAAGTAGAGCCATATATTGATATGGTCAATGTATCGGCTGGTCTGGATATTGAGCATGAAGCGAATGTGCACATGGCAACCACCAATTTTGAACCGCATATGGTGAATGTACATTGGGCTGCTGAAATTAAAGAGAAAGTACACATTCCTGTATCTGTAGTGGGTGCTATCATGACACCGCAAGAAGCAGAAGGGATCATTGCATCCGGGAAAGCCGATATGGTGTCATTGGGGCGAATTCTGGTTGCTGACCCACAATGGGGAAAGAAAGCTCTGGAGAATCGTTCGGAAGATATAGTCCCATGTATCCGTTGCAATTATTGCTATCATATTTCAACCAACCGCATGAATGTGGGTTGCACGGTCAATCCGCGTTATGGGAGAGAGGACATGATCCCCTTCAAGCTTGAGAAAGCGGAGAGAGTGAAGAGGGTAGTGGTGATCGGTGGGGGACCGGGAGGGA
>CAYLUJ010000176.1:0-2144 GCA_964386805.1 uncultured Pelolinea sp.
CGGATTGCTTGACGCTTTCTTTAACCAGACTTCCGGGTCATGTTCGCTGCCTGATAATTTGCTCAAATCGCCCAAAAGGTAGGTAAATTCCTTTTGGCGCGGATCATCAGGATAAGCCTCGAGAAATTTCAAAGACAAGAATCCCGAGAAGCTTGCCGCCACAAAAAAGCGTTCGGGGTATAAAAGTGCTGCTTTGATGGCTCCATACCCGCCCATGGAGATACCCGCAATGAAGGTATCTTCTCGCCGGGGCATAAGGTCAAAGACATCGGAAAGATATTGTGGTAGTTCGTCCATCAGGTAGGAAAAATAATTTTGACCGTTGGGCTGATCGATATAGAAGCTACGCCCCACGGAGGGCATTACCACAACCAGACCGTAATCGTTGGCCAGGGTTTCGATAGCAGTGTAGCGTTGCCAGGCACTGGCATCATCGCTGAGTCCATGCAGTAAATACAGAACCTTGCGTTGACGCACAGGGATGTTATTCATGCTGCCGGGATCAGGCACGATCATATTGAGAGGTAGGTTAACTTTGGCTGTCTGGGGTGTGTGATCAATTCGGATTAAAGCCATAATAGTCTCTCCTGATCATTCTACCTGCGGTTGTGACGATAGATCTTGAGGTTTTTCGGTTTTAGAAAAGTTGATGAGGAATGAAAAACCAAAGCTGATTACCATCATCACAAAGGGGAATATTGTCAGCAAGAATCGGGCTGCATTTTGTGGTTGAACACCGGGATTATCACCACTTTCAAAACCATAAAGAATAAAGACCAGTGAGAAAGCGGCACTGGTAAACAAACCGTTCAGGCGATTCATAAAACCTAATGCATTGGAAATGATGCCCTCACGGCGCTGCTTGTGTTTTTCGGTATCTTCATCCATCACTTTGGCTCCAATCAGATCCATGGTAGTGATGACGCCCGCAAAGCCGAAACCAACCAGCGCACCACTAATAATAGCTGTGAGCAGGGAATTGGCAAAGTAGAGCGGTGCAAAAGCCACTGCCAGAAAAGCCAGGGCAGCCCGCCAGACCGGCATGAGGGAGTATTTGCGCACCAACCACGACCAAACCGAAACGCTGATAATGGCAACAATCAAGACCGAAGCAAATAGAAGGGTCTCTTGACCACCGGGAATTTTCAGAGTGTATTTGGCGAAGAAAGGCATAGCAGCCAAAACGAGCGACATGGCAGCGCTATAAAAAGCATTGGCAAGTCCGGCGATCCAGAACTTTTTATTCAGGAACAGGTCTTTGACACTTTCAAAAAACTTAGGTTTGATTTCCTCTTCCGTAATTGCAACTTCCCGGGTGGTTAAAGACATATAAAGGATAACCGCTCCACCCAGAATACCGTAGAGGATAGCCGTAAGACCATAACCCAGGGCATTTGTCACGATCGGGGTCATGGCAATGCTGATGATCATAGCCACCAATTGAAAAGCCTGGCGCATCGCGTTTGTGCTTGCCCGGCTGGCATCAGTGCGGAATAGTTCAGGGAAGAGCGCCGCGTAGTTGGCGTTGATCACGGAATCCAGGGTGCCTGTGAGCATGTAGAACAACATACAAAAGGCAACCAGAGACTTCCCAGCTAGAAAAGCGGGTGGGTTGTAAAAAATAATAAAAGCCAGAATAAGCAGGGGTGTGCCGATCACCAGCCACGGCCGGCGGCGACCCCACTTAGTGCGAGTACGGTCGGAGAGAAAACCATAGATGGGATTATCGGCTGCATCAATGAAAGTATAGATCAACAGCATCAAAGCAAATTGCGGGGTCGTCATTCCTAGACTGCCTACATAGTATATTGCGGCGTAGGTTTTCAGCATGTTGATGGGGATCGAAGTACCAAACATGCCGATAGCATAATTGAAGGATTTCATTTTGGGGTTAGCCATGGGATTAATTCTCCTTTTCTGTTTTTTGATTCGTTGATTGAATACACGATTATCAGGACAAATCACTTACACTTTAATTATTATCACCTCCTTCTTCGCATAAAGTCCTGGTAAATTTAAAATCTTCGAAATTCTTATACCTGCAACAAACTACTTGAAAATATCTTCTTTGATAAAGTGTAAAATTAATGTACACGTGTGCATTAAATATCAAAAAAATAAGCCTTCCTTCTCTTTTTTACGAT
>CAYLUJ010000176.1:2154-2941 GCA_964386805.1 uncultured Pelolinea sp.
GAATTTATTTTTATGTTTGTCAACAAACCGGACAGAGGTGTGCTATTTATTTTCTTGAAGTTCTTGATTTTTTCACAAAAAAATATTGGAAAAATATGAATGTTATACTTGTCAGTAAGTAAGCGTGTATGAAAAGGATCAGCATGGGTGTTACGATCAAAGACATCGCAAAAGCAGCCGGGGTCTCCCATCCAACCGTTTCGCGTGCGTTAAACGATTACCCGGGAATTTCTCCCCAAACCATCGAGCGTATTAAAAAAATCGCTGAAGAAATGGGCTATATACCGAATGCGGCTGCACGGGGCTTAAAAACAAGTCGTACCAAAGCGCTAGGAGTGATCGTCCGGCAGATTGATGATCCTTTCTGGAACGAAGTGCTGGATGGTGTGGACAGTGTGTTGCATCCAGCCGGATACAGCCTTTTCATTGCTGCTACCCACAGCGAAAGACGGCGTGAAAAAGAGATTGTGCAAGCGATGGTGCAAAGGGGGGTGGATGGCGTGATCTTGCTTGCGCCGCAATTCAGCCAAGAGCAAAGTCATCTGCTGCACAATTATGGTTTGCCTATGGCGATGGTTAATAATGAAGGCGCAGGTGAATGCCAGTACCTGATCTATAACGATGATGATTATGGAATACGCTTGATCATGCGGCATTTGATTGACTTGGGGCATCGCCAAATTGCTTTCTTGGGTAATCGGATGGGTGGACTAACAAATAGTAATCGTTTGGCAGGTTTTCGCAGCGAATTAGAAAGCGCTGGATTGCAAGTGAGAGAAGAGTTTGT
>CAYLUJ010000177.1:0-2940 GCA_964386805.1 uncultured Pelolinea sp.
TTTCTCGGTGATCCATTCTGAAAATTATTTGTCCGGAATACTACATCGAAAACCGCGATTAATACCTGCCGAATCGGGTGGATGAAAGAGTCTATCTGCGACGCGGGTATGCTCATAGTTGTCAAAGTAAGAGCCACCTTTCAGCACTTTATCAGTTCCGGTTGCTGGACCCATTGGATTTTCAAGTGGAGCATAAGAATAATAATCTTCATCGTACCAATCATAGACCCATTCCCGCACATTCCCTGCCATATCCAAGACTCCATAGTAGCTTGCGCCAAACAGATAAGAGCCCACCGGGGCAGTATCTCCCATCGTGTTTGCTGCATTAACATTTTCTGCGGTAGGATACCCTTCTTGCCAGGGATATTTGCTTCTGCTTGTCCCACGAGCTGCTTTTTCCCATTCAGCTTCGGTGGGTAAACGACCTCCAAGCCAATTGCAATAATCCATTGCATCCTGCCAAGTAACGTACACAACTGGGTAATTTGCGTAGATTAGATCGTAAAAGCGGGAATTTACCTCACTGCTGCAAGGTAGATCACAAACGCCCTCCTTTACACATTGGGCATACATAGCATTAGTCACTTCAGTTCGGTCAATCCAGAAAGCATCTAAAGTAATCTTACGTTCGGGCATCTCATCCGCTTTATATTCGTGATCCCACTCATCTGAACCTTCCCATGATTCACCAGCGGGAATATAGATCAATTCCATCCCGCTTTTTGACCTGTGGGTGTTTATGCCGCAAATAAGAAAAACAAGGAGGAAGGATACTATTTGCAAAAAATGATTAATACTCATATTTGCTTGATTTACTTTTTGATGAGTAGCCATATCCATTTAACCAAAAGGATTTTATCTCATTCTTGTCTATGGATAAAAGGAAATGAGAGAAAAATTGTACCAAACCTCCCCCGAAATCCTAAAACAAGATTTCAGGGGAAGAGAATAGTAATGTTGTTCTTTTCTGGTGTGTTTTATTCACCGATGAATAGGATATCACTGGTCCCACGTTCTTTATTTTTACCCAGAGGATTATTGACTACTCTGCCCATAAAATACATGGTGGAAGATCCTCCACCATCGAGATTGTAAGCAGTGCTGCATCCCAGCTCTTTGAACATTTCAGCGAACTCCGTTAGAGTTACACCTCTGCTGTAACCACTGCTACGACCATCCACTATGAGAAAGACGAAATGGTTTTCATCAATGATCCCCACTCCGGTCCTTGGCTGGTTCCCCTGGATTGGATGATTACCGAAGTTTGTATCGATCTCAACCTTCGCTAGATTATCCGCAATCGTATAATTTTCGAGCAATGCCGGACCGAAGGACAGAGTGTTCCAGACACCATCTGCAAGAAGTTCCTGCGCATTGGTTAGCGTTTCATCATAAACCTTCATAGTGCCATCAAAATAAAAGGCAAGACCGATCCGCGCTGGCTCGTCACGATAAATGACACCGTTTCGAATAATGATTCCATCACTGCGAAAACCATAATAATCTCCATTGATCGCAAAGATAGCATTATTCTCTTCTGCGATTTGGGATGTGTAAGCAATGACATTTCTTCCAAACTGGTTATCAGCAAAGGCGCTGCTCAACCGCGTTGCGTCTGACAGCAAAACATCTGCAACAAAATAGGTTACGGTATTTTTCCCGCTGCCAGTAGAATGTTCCTTGATCGAGATCGAAACAGTCGAACTTTGGTAGTTCCAATCGTCGTATGTAATGGCTTCCGTTGAATTATTTTCCTGACTTGAATTGGTATCCACTAACTCTGTTTGCGAATCTGACACTCCAATTTCTGCAGGGGTTGCGCTTAAAGCAGCGCTTGAATACGCAATGACATCTGCAATCTCAACATGTTTGATCAGGTAACGATCTGCTGCAAGATAAGCAGCGAAACAGATGATGAAGATGATGCTTGCAATTATCAACGTTTTCTTTTTATTTTTAATCATGCAGGATTCTCTTTCGAAATCAAAAATTACAAGAACTTACAAATTGAAGCATATTATTCTGACTCATATTCTCTCTCTGTAAACCGTCCCAGAGATGGAAATAATAAAAGAAAGAATCATCCTGCAGGTGTCCTCTACATCGTCCCGGCGGGTGAACTGCTCCGAAGCTCTTTCTACTAAGATTAGTTGATGAATTCAAACCGGAAAAGAGATCCTTGTACATGTTGAATCTTCTTAACATCCCATTTTCCAGTAGCATCCTGACATATTGTATCTTAGCCCTAGCTGCCTTGTTGGAAGGTCCTATGACTATCCTGGTAGTCGGTGCGGGGATTTCTCTCGGAACGTTACTGCCTTTTCCTACCTATCTTTCGGTAGTTGTTGGCAACCTAATTGCGGATATAGGTTGGTGTAGTCTTGGCCGGTTTGGCAAGATGAATTGGTTGGAGCAATTCGGTCCAAAATTAGGGGTTGGTCTCCAGGATGCTAAACAACTGGAGAAGAGCATCTTGGAGCATACGCCACGTATGCTTTTTCTTTCCAAACTCACCGTTGGGTTGCCGATCCCAACCCTCATCGCAATTGGTTTAAATCGTATAGCTGTACGACGTTGGGTGATACTGTGGATATTGGGAGAACTACTCAAATCTGCAGCGCTGATGATGGTGGGGTACATATATGCTACAGGGATCCAGCAAGCGTACAGCGGTGTTCAAACTGTTCTTTGGATCATCACGGTCGTTGTGCTTGCTGTTGTCTTTATCTATTTCAAGAGATATAAAAAAATGAAGCGACCTCATCCACAAATTGGCATGTCCATAAACAACCAGGAAGAAAGTACGAAAGGAAAGTGTGAAATGAATCCAATAAAAGATCCCCGTGGTCTTGTTTTAATCCCGGCTTATAACGAAGAACGCAGTATTGCTGTTGTTGTAAGCAGCGCAAAGAAATACCTGCCGGTTTTGGTGGTCGA
>CAYLUJ010000178.1:0-2880 GCA_964386805.1 uncultured Pelolinea sp.
TGCCATTTGGTTTGGATTCAGAGAGCCAAGAAACTTCCAGGCACCCTCCTGAATCAGTTGTTGAATGGTTGGTTCCAAGCGTTTGAAATAGGCTTCTTCTCCCATAATATGCTCATAAGGACCCGCAAACCAAACCTCAGCTTGTGGAAAGACCTCCCGAACGCGCGGCATGGCATTCAAGAGTACTTCCACGCCTTTTTCAGATGCAAAACGCGCTGCCATCCCGATGATGGGATAGTTCCTAATGGGATTCTGTATTTTCCCAAAATTTCTGATTTCTGTTTCTTTAACTGCTGGCAATTCAACCGGAGGAGAAATAATACGTAGTTTTTTATTGAATCTTTTTAAATATGGAGAGTTATCTGCATAATCTTGAGTGTAGGTCACGATGCGATTGGTGAACAAGGCTGCCAGATTGTTCATTATATGCACACCCTGATTTGCCAGCCAGCTCATGATCCCCCACGGCATATGCAGGTCACAATGATAGGTAAGGACGGTCGGTTTTTTCCATAGTCTCCCACGTAGCGCAATTCCGGCGGCATCGATCTGCGGTAAATGCAGATGGATAACATCATGTTCTTTTACAAGTTTTGTCGCCATGGAACCAAGGGAAGGCATCACCACACCTTTACTGATTCGTACCAGTACAGGCAGGCGAATGATATGCACTCCTTCCATCCATTCATCACGCGCCAGCTTTTCATCGAATTGGGAAGTTAACACAGTTACCTGATGACCACGATTTGCCAACGCTTTTGCCAGCCGTTCGGAATAAATGGTCAACCCGCTTGTATGAGGTCGGTAATAGGTAAGTTCAATAAGAATTTTCATACAGCTAATCGTCTTGTATGCTCGCCACCCACTCCACCAATCGGGTAATCCCTTCCTCAACATTCACTTGTGGTTGCCAGTTGAGGTGTTTCTGTGCTTTACGAATATCAGATACATAGATCTTCTGGTCACCCGGTCGCCAAGTTGAGGAAGTGGTAGCAACCTTTCGCCCAATTTTCTTTTCCAGAATAGGAGCAAATTCTTGCCACACAGAAATAGTGTTAGCCGGTCCTCCACCTACATTAAAAACTTCTCCAGCGACATGGTCGATATTTTGAATTGTGCTATCATAGGCATTCAATAAATCATCCACGAAAAGCACATCGCGCACTTGCTTGCCATCCCCATAGATGGTGATAGGCTGATTTTGAACAGCGGCGATTACAAACCAGGCTAACCAACCTTGATCTTCAATTCCGAATTGGCGCGTGCCATAAATACAGCTTTGCCGAAAAACCACTGTACGGATTCCATACATACGCTGATAATCGCGCACATATTGGTCACCGCAGCCTTTCGAACAACCGTAAGGTGAATGGAAATCCAACGGATATTCTTCATTGATGCCCTGCGGATAATCAACATATGCGTAACGCGTGGCTTCTTCTTTTATAGCCACATTCTCCATCCCGCCATAAACCTTATTGGTGGACGCATACAAAAAAATGGGCTGCTCGCCTGTTTTCCGGGCAGCTTCGAGAACATTGAAAGTCCCCAACGCATTGACTTCAAAATCTTCACGCGGTTCCGTGACAGATGTGGTAACAGCTACCTGAGCAGCCAAATGGACGATCACTTGCTTCCCGCGCACAGCACTCTCGAGAGCAACACTGTTGCGGGTATCCTCTTGGATCAATTGGAAAGCATTTTTCCCATGTTGCTTATATAGCCATTCCAGATTTTTTTTAGTTCCTCTTCTGGATAGATTATCAAAAATGGTTACATCTTCCCCTCTCGCTAAAAGTCGGTGAACATAGTTGGATCCGATGAATCCTGCTCCTCCGGTGATCAGGTATTTAGAAGCCATCTTTACTCCTTCTTTTTACGCAGTCTATCCACTACTTTATTCAGCAGCATGCCGAGAGAATTTCCTTGAATTGTAAGACTGATGATGCCCAGCGTCGCAATTGTCACCAATTGGACAGCATGCATGATGATCGCAAAACTCAATGCAGTTTCTTTCTCAACAGAGAAAACAGTTAATGCCGCTACCAAGGTTCCTTCGTATACACCCAAACCAGCCGGTGCAGAAGGCAGTGCGATTCCGAATGCCAGTACTGATTGGATAAAGATCGCCCACCAAAATGGTTGTTTTCCCACAAAACTGATCAACAGGATCGATGAAACAGAGATCCATAACAACCAGCAGATTGCGATCCAAAAGAATGCCAGTAATATTTTCTTGGGATCCTGAATGACTTCTGCCCCGTTGAGAATGGCTTTCAGATTCGGGGTAATATATTTTCTGAAAAATCCTGATTTCTGGTCAATGCGAGCAAGCCATGCTTCGACCACATCTTTTTTCTTGATCGCCCAGAAAAGGAACACAAAACCTGCCAGCACCACACACAGAATGGTGATCGCTAGTGGAATGATCCAATCCAGTGTTATCGCATTCCCAATGGTCGATAAAAACATTACGGCAGCAATGCCAAGATCAAGTGCCCGTTCGATGATGATGGTGGAAAAAACTTGAAAGAAATTCATTTCAACCACGCTGTTCACCAATAAAGCACGTCCAACCTCACCGGAGCGGGGAATGATTTGGTTTAGCAGGTACCCTTCGTTGACGATATAAAAGGCATCCAGTAGGCTGATCTTTCTTCCAAGCAGTTCACGCCATGCTGCAGCGCGCGAAAGATTAGCCAGCACCATCAGGCAAAAAGCAATGCCGATATGCAGATAATTGGTCTTTTTTATCGCCAGAAGGAACGTGTCAATGTCGATCAGGCGATACAGCACATAGATAATAACAACACTGACCACCAAGCCCGGCAGCCAACGTTTCCAGGAGTTTTTTGAATTTGTTTGTGAAGGCAACTTACT
>CAYLUJ010000179.1:0-2876 GCA_964386805.1 uncultured Pelolinea sp.
TTTTGGATTAAGTGCATGCTGATGACTGCAAGTCTGTAACATTTTCGATGGATAATCAGACAGATTAAATTTAGCCCTTGCATAATCCAGATGTTTTTGTTAGAATTTCGCTCCTAAGCAAACTTAATAATCTAAACGAATTTCAGCAATATTCAGGAATTCACTTGACGGAATAAGTTCCTCATGATATTATTTTGCTTCTGTGGGGGCGTGGTGTAGTGGTTAAACATGCGGCCCTGTCAAGGCCGAGACCGCGGGTTCGAATCCCGTCGCTCCCGCCAGATTCGAAGACCATTTTTTCTAGAAATGGTCTTTTTTTTGTCCAAAAAGCATGCTATAACATCAAAGAAATCGGAGGGATTGTATATGGATAGAGAGAAGTATAAGTATCATCACATCGGCGTACCTGTTAATCAGCCCATCAAAGGCGAAATATATCTGCCTGAATATAAATTATTTCACTTTGGATATGAAGATAGTGAATTCGGTATCGAATGGATGCGCTATGAAAAGGATTGTCCACTGCCAGAGATCGTAAAAACCATACCCCATGTAGCTTTTGAAGTGGAAAACATTCATGAAGTTATAAAGGGGAAAAAAGTGATCATAGAACCAAACAGCCCTTCGCGAGGAACAATTGTTGCATTCATTGAAGAAAATGGTGCCCCGATAGAATTGATCCAGCAAGAACAACCCGATCTCGAATGACTGCGGCTAAATTGACAATACAGAAAACAAATTCACTTTATTATTCTAACAACAATGACCTATTTAAAAACACTCCTTTTGAATCCAGAAGGAGTGTTAAGTTTTCAGGAAATGTTCACGGCACGATGATCACCTTACTCAAGATATTGAGAATATTTTGCGATGGTGCATCAACCTTTTCTACCATTACCGTTCTTTTCGTTGAGGTTATGGATTCACTGCCATCCTCAAGCACCCAGAAAGATTGCTGTTTCGCCTGCTGCCCGGTTTCCAGATCAATCCAGACACGCTGCCCGGAGCCGGAAAAAGCTTGTTCTTCACCAGGGTTTTGCACCGCTGAGGCAAAAGCATCCTGCAGTGTAATGAGTAAACAGGGTTTTCCATTCTCGCAGGTACTATTTTCGCGCAGGACGCGTGTACCACTCTGAGCAGCGTTGCTCAAACTTTGTGTCAATGTATCCAGAGAGAAGCGATAGCGCGAACCATTGTTGAATCCTGAATTGCCAGTAGTGAAATTGACCGAGTAATCACCCACAGTTGCGCTCTGTTGGATGATTTGTTCATCGCTGTTGTAATCTAGCCATACCATACGGGTTACATAGCCCTCTTTGTCTACTTCGTACCAGAGCTCGCTCTTAAGATACGCCGGCGGATAAGCCTGCCCACCTTGCGGATCACTGGTAGTTTCTCGCACAACATGCACCCAACCCGGTCCTTGCTGGAAAGGCGCATCAAATTTGTCTGCCAGTTGCTTCACTTCCAGCAAGAGTGGGTTATCCGTGATGGGTGTGGTAGTGGGCAGCGGAAGCATGGTAGGCACAGCCGTAGGGATTGACGCAGTCGCATCTTTTAGAGGAGCTGCTGGGGGTTGCCAATGGATTTGCCAGGTGCCTTTTGCCTGGTAGTAAACACGCTTTAACTGAATTTCAATGGGGTGATCGGGGAGGCTCGATAAATTGATTACTGCCATTATATTTCCGTTTTGCACGGGCGCAGTCCCTGCGCCGGTCACCAGTGGGTCAGGGGAATAGAACATCACAGCGCTTACGGATGGACCTGGCTCGATCTCAAACACCAAGCCTGTTTCATCTGCCAGGTTAAGACCGGGTTCATCTGCCATGGCAGTAGCGCGGATCACTTTCAAGTCAAAGTTGCCAGCGGAAAGCTCTTGGTTCAATTCCCATATTTGCCCTATCTCGGGATTCTCTCCAGGGTCGAAAGTAAAACTGGGGCTATCTACCGCAAAATCCATGGACATCGACAAAGTGTCCGAAGGGGGAAAGGGCACCAATGTCAGCACTAATTTTTCTGTACCATCAAATGGAATTGTTTTGTAAATATGCGCTTCACCAGTCGACGCAATCATCTCAGGCGTAATATCGGTTAACGGGTATAAACCACCATCTTCATCGCTTAAGGTCACATTCCAGGATCCGATTACCCCGCTATGGGGTTGGTCAATGTGTAGAGATACCTGGAAAACCGTCTTTTCGCTGTCCACGGCAACGTGGTCCAACACCAACTGCACACCCTCATGGATTTCACTGTGTTGTGGGAGATTCGCTTCTGTCGGAACAGGGACAACTTCCCCTTCTTCAACCGGTTTGAGTTCTAAGGAGAGGGTAAAATCCTCCTGCCCGTACAAATCCTCGATCAAAAGTGTGACCTTTTGCGGTTGATCTACTAGTGGAGGGAAGTCAAAGCTCATTTCCGTTTTATTTTCTGTAATCCCAGAACTACTGCTACCCTGTACCTTCACTGGTTCATGGTCAGGTTGTTGAACAAATGCGTTTGAAAATTCTGGGGTTGCAAAATCCCATTCAGACAAGCCCTCGCCTTCAACCGTCAGCTCTACCCAGAATTGGTCTTCGCCACTGATCGCTTGATCTACGTGCAGTGTGATCCCGCCGGCGCTGCTTTCAACCGGTTCAGCCAGTACATAAACAGTCTCGCCTTCTGCTGTGAATCCAAACCCAGGGATAAAGCCGGTCAGCCGTCCCACGGCATACACGATTCCCGTTAAAGCCAATAGAGTGAGGATGGCAAAGAAAAATGCCAGAATAGGTTGTGCGCGTAATTTTTGTAACATAGCTCTCCTTTTATCTGCGAATGAGAAACGGAATTTCCGTTTCTGTGAAACCAATTCACGCTGGCGCTGGCGTAGCTGC
>CAYLUJ010000180.1:0-2825 GCA_964386805.1 uncultured Pelolinea sp.
GCCAATATGATCGATAAGAAAAAATTGATCTGGGGAATTGTTGTGTTTGTATTAGTCATGGCAGCTACGATTTATGGTGTTTTTGCACTGGTTAAATCTGGTCCGGGTACTACCAGCCAGGTGCGTGATATCTTCATCATTGTTCTGGCTTTGGAATCATTAGTCATCGGGGTTGCATTGGTCATTCTCGTAATTCAACTGGCACTGCTTACCAATATGCTGCAGAATGAGATCAAACCCATCATTACCAATACGAAAGAAACCATTGATACAGTAAAAGGAACGGCAGATTTTCTCAGCCGGCGAGCTGTGAAACCCGTGATCGCAGCTAACAGCTACGTTGCAGGTGCCAAAAAACTGTTTGAAATATTGGGAATATTGAAAAAATAAAGCTATTCCGTTCAAGGAGGTAAATAGAATGTCAGATCATGATAGTTTTGGTTCATTTTTATCCGGTTTCATCATTGGTGGAATCACTGGCGCGGTTGTCGCGCTCTTATTAGCCCCGCAATCAGGTGAAGAAACTCGCAAGCAGATCAAGGAAAAATCCATCGAACTGCACAATAAAGCAGCTACCTACGCTGATGAAGTGCTTGCTCAAACAGAAAAAGTTGTCGGTGAAGTGTCTACGAAAACCACTGAATTTATTGACACCACCAAGAAAAAAGCATCAGAAGTTGCTGAAAAAGGGCAGGTAATTCTTGAAAGTAAAAAAGAAAAGGCTCCTGCTGCAAAGAAATCAACGAAATCCGAATAAATAAGGGATAGAAATTAGCAAGATGCTATAAAACGCATCTTGCTTTTAATTTAATTTCCGAAAAACCTGGGGAATTGCGTCAAGAATATCACCCGCCAGCACACAAGCCGCATGCCCGATGCTGCGTTCAGCCTGTTTGCCCGCTTCTCCATGCATCCAAGCCGCCATACAGGCGGCATCGAATGCTGCAACCCCCTGTGCCATGAAACCTGCCAGCATCCCTGCCAGTACATCTCCGCTGCCTGCTCTGGCTAATGCGGAGGTGGCTGTCGGATTGATGACCAGCTTTCCCGAGGGATCAGCAATGACGGTCAAGGCACCTTTTAAAACAACAATAACATTCCATCTTTTTGCATATTCCCGTGCGATCTCATTTCTATCTTTTTGAATTTCCTCAATAGAAAGACCTGTTATGCGTGCCATTTCACCCGGATGAGGAGTCAACACAGTTCCGACAGGAAAGTCTTCCAATAAAGCAGGATTCTTACTCAGAAGATTGAGTCCATCTGCGTCAAACACTATTCCTGTTGGTTTCTGTTGTGAGATCCCTTTCGTCTCCAAAAATAATTTCTTTAAAAATTCAGCCGTGGCTGGATCCGTACCCCAGCCTGGTCCGATCAAAATGGAGGATGCTTTCCAAAAGATGTCGTGCAGAGAATTTGCATCATCCCAGGTGAATCCATTTCCTTCAGTTCTTAACAAACACCAGGTTGCTTCCGGCAAAACGCCGGCGATCGCCTGCTGCACGCTCGGGATGGCTGCCAGCGTCACCAAACCGGCTCCAACCCGATAAGCAGCTTTCCCCGCCAGGTAAGCTGCTCCCGGGAACGCTTGCGATCCGGCAAAGATCAGTGCAGTTCCAAAAGTACCTTTATGCGCCTGCATGGAACGTTGCGGAATTCTCTCAAGTACTGCCGATTCTTCCATGCAAAATTCATTGCTGTCATTCCATGCCTTCAGATCCGGAGAAAGGGCTATATCCACCATGCTGAGGTCACCCATATATTCAAAAGCCGGAAAACGCAGCAACCCTTGTTTGACTGCTGCCATGCTGATCGTCCAATTTGCTTTGATGGCTGCCTCATCCACTTCTCCCGAATTACAATCCACACCTGAAGAACAATCCAGTGCGATGGTATAGGGCAACCGTTGCATCGCTTTCAAATGTTGTAATACAGCTTGCGCTGCCCCTTTCAAGGGAAGATGGATCCCGGTTCCAAAAACGCCATCCAACAAAAAATGAGATGTACGGATGAGTTCCTCCAATTGTAAAAATTTTCCATCCTGAGCAAAGGTAGCAAGTACGCCCCCACTTGTCAAGTATTCGGTCACTAACGCATCGGATTCATCCCGGTCTGCGATCAGATATGCATGCGTTTCCCAATCATGTTCTTGCAGATAGGTCAATGCAACCAGGGCATCTCCACCATTGTTCCCTGCACCGACCAATCCCAGTATTGTTTTGCGATTCAGGCAACCGAATTTTCGGTCGATCTGCGATCCGGTTCCCCTCCCCGCATTTTGCATCATGGCTGCATAACTGAGCCCTTCTGAATCCGCTTCTTTTTCCAATGCCCGCATTTGTTCCACGCTTACAATCCGGTACAAATTAACCTCCATTCCAACACCTTCCATTATATTTGATTATCTCTCTTCTTTTTCGTTATAATCAACCCATGCAGCGAAGAATCCACATAGCAGTTTTTAGCGCAGGCTTGGTTAGCCTGGCAATCGAAGTTTCTGCTTCTCGTTTACTATCAAATTACTTTGGCTCGAGCAATTTGATCTGGGCATGCATCATTGGCTCCATTCTCATTTATATGGCGATCGGATCCATAGTAGGAGGAAAATGGGCAGATCGTTCTCCCAAACCGGAATCGTTCTATGGAATTCTCACCTGGAGTGCTTTTTCCACCGGTTTGATCCCATGTATTGCTAAACCGATCTTGCGTTCCGCCAGCCTGGCAATGGATCATTTGGAAATTGGTCCGCTCATTCTGGCATTTGCAGTTGTGTTGATCCTCTTCAGCATTCCCGTGATCTTGCTGAGCATGATCTCCCCATTCGC
>CAYLUJ010000181.1:0-2637 GCA_964386805.1 uncultured Pelolinea sp.
ACTGCCTGGTCGGAAACCGCGCGGATTGATGATCTGGAATTTCTGTGGGTTAAAACAGGTTATTCCGCGATTCGACTGCCGATTCATTTGTTTGAAATATTCTAGGGGCAACCCACCATTGCCTGGCACCATTAATGTTGGATATGTCGGGTTATAACCCCAGTTGACAGCCAGACCCAGATCGCGAGTTGCATCCGCCATTAGCCCATTTGCACGCTGCAAAGTTTTCTGCGTCCAGGCTGCCATGCGTTTCGAACCGCACGCGTGCAAGGTGAGATCATTGCCCCAGGTCGAAACCAACAATGGGTATTTTTTAGGAGTAAACGATGCCAGCATCCCTTCAAATGGAATGCGCAGGGCATGCACAATATCGGGCTGGATAGCTTCCAAAAAATCAAGATAGCGTTTTCGGTAGAAGCGCAGAGTTAATGGACCACTATGATAGCGCAAACTCTGAAGCAGCTCTCGCAGAGTAGAGAACGTTTTTCGTAACTGTGATCTTTTTTGATCCTGCCCGGCAAGCTTCACCTGTCCGCCTGCCATGGATGAAAACGCGACTGGCAGAATTAGCATTTCTCGTATTTCTTCAGGTTTTTCACATGGAAAGGTGGATACCAACGAGATATCAACATCCTTGCCGGTTAAACATGCTAGCCAGTTTTGGGTGATTGTGCTGCGCCCATCAGCGACCAGTACAATTTTCATCCAATCGATCCTTTCATCACAGTATCAATCGCTTTCTCAAACGCTGCAAGCATGGTTTCTATATTCACATCATCCCGCACAATCGCAAAGGATGCAGATCCTTTTTTTCGCAGAGCTGCAATATCATGCAGTGCTTCTGCCATGATGCGTGCTAATTCTTCCACATCATCAGTATTCAACACCCACCCATTTTCGGGGCGTACCAGATCACTTTGCGTGCCATCTGCTTCGCCCACGATCACCGGTAGAGCATAGCTCATGGCTTCCTGCACCGCCAATCCACCTGTGCCTGGCAGCACGAATAAATCAGCTTTTTGGAATAAAGCTGCCAGTTCCTTGCCGTGCATGGCTCCATAGAATTTCGCACCCGGATAACATGCCTGTGCCAACTGCAATAGGGTACTCTTTGCCGGACCATCCCCCACGATATGTAATTGGGGTTGCACTTCTTGCGGTAGTTTTGCGCAGGCTTCGATCAACATATCTACTCGTTTGCGTTCCTGCAACCTGCCCACAAAAAGCACCTGGGGTTGGTTGAGTTCAAATTTCAAAGGTCGTTTAGGCGGAGAAATGGTCGGTCTGGCTGCCGCTGCGTTGGGGGCAACGAAAATGCGTTCTTTCGGGAATCCCAATGCGCTGTATTCTTCCGCTCCCTGTTGGCTGTAAGTTATTAACGCATCGAATGGTTGGACGAACTTGCGACGTTGATTCATACGTAATTTTCCCAAAAAACCTTTTGTAGTAGGGGAACCAAGTCCCCACCCGATCACTTTTCGGTGATGGTTTTTTATCCAGCGAATGGCTCGCCGTGAGTTGGGATAGCGGGGATTGGCTTCCATGATCAATACATCCGGCTGCCAGGATTGCAACCACTGCATGAATCCAAACTGCCAGCATAAATAAAATTGTCCTGAAAAGAAATGGAGGTTTCTCCCGCGCGTGTGCAGTGCTATTTGAGGAACTGCATTCGTCTCCAGCATTTCATGACTGCGCGGTAGCCCATAGAACACACTCACTTTCCCCAGATACCGCTCAGCCAGCTTATCAAAAAATGGAATGCGGTAGACCGGCAGCACGCGCTGTTGAATGCCAATATGCAACGGTTGATCCTTCATTGCACAATCACCTCAACCTGCGAACCTTTTCGTGTTTTACTCACTTCAATACGCGCCGGGAAGGCATCTTTCAATTCCTCCAGGTGTGTGATGACCAGGATCTTTTTAAAATCAGGGCGGATCAGGTTAATGGCTTCGATCAATTTCTGGCGTCCCTCCGCATCCTGGCTGCCGAACCCTTCATCGATGACGAGCATCTGCAGGCGTGCACCGGCACGCTGTGCCAGCACTTTAGAAAGTGCCAGGCGGACGGCAAAATTGATGCGGAACGCCTCACCGCCCGAATAGAGATCGTAGGGACGCTGCACACCCTCGGCATCGCTGATGAGAATATCCAGCACCTGCATTTTATCATCACGCTTCTTATCCTTATACTCGCGTTCGGTCCGAAACGTTACGCTCATGCTGCCAGAGGAGAGGTTTCTGAGAATCTCATTCGCCTGCATCTGCATTTGCGGCAGCGCTTCTTCGATCAATAACGCTTGTACTCCATCACGCCCAAAATCTCTCTCCAACATAAGGAGATTTGCCTGTTCTTGTAGAAGGGTTTTCATTTCTTCCCGAATCTTTTTTCTACGCTCTTTCTGGGTCTCGATCACCGAGACCAGTTGCGTGGCTCCCCCCACCACCGCGCGCTGCTGGTTTTCCTGAACGATGATGTCGTTCAATCGCTCCCCGATCCCTTCCACATCGGGCAGTTGATCCTCTATCTCCTGGATTTTGCCATCCATTTCCTTTAATTTTTTGGCAAGCGTTTCCAATTCTTGCTGGTCGCTTTGATGGCGGGCGCGCAGTGTGTTGATCTCTCTGCGCAGCG
>CAYLUJ010000182.1:0-2574 GCA_964386805.1 uncultured Pelolinea sp.
GAAAAAAAAGAAGTTGCGGAGAAGATCAATGTTTTTGCGCGCGTTTCACCCACCCAAAAATTTGAGATCATTCAAGTCCTAAAAGAAAAACACCAGGTCGGTTTCCTGGGGGAGGGTATCAACGATGCGCCGGCTCTAAAGAGTGCGCACGTCTCGCTGGTGGTAGAGAGCGCTTCGGATATTGCGCGCGAGACAGCGGATATCATCCTGCTCAAACAGGACCTGGGTGTTATCATCAAAGGAATTTATGAGGGGCGCAAAGCCTTCCGCAACACGGTTAACTATATCCGCGCGACATTGCTCTCGAATTTTGGCAACTTCTACGCGGTGGCTTTTGCCTCGTTGATCATTCCATATTTACCTATGCTGCCAGTGCAACTGCTAACACTGAACCTGCTCTCTGATTTCCCCATGTTCTCCATTTCCACTGACAACGTAGCAGAGAAAGATCTGCAAAATCCTAAAAACTACAACACACGCGAGATCATCCTGATCGCTTCGTTATTGGGAGTGGTAAGCACATTGTTTGACTTCATCATCTTCGGTTACTTCCAGAATTTTGGAGAGAGCGTCTTGCAGACCTACTGGTTCATGGGCAGCGTCGCAACGGAACTGGTATTGCTGTTTTCCATTCGCACTAACCGGATTTTCTTCAAAGCTGGAGCTGCTCCCTCGCGCACGATCATCGTTATGACATCGGTTGCTTTTCTCATGGCAGTGATTTTACCGTTTACTTCCTTTGGAGATACGGTCTTTCACTTTGTAAAACCAAGTTGGAACTATCTGGGTGTGCTGGCACTGATCGTAGCTGGATATTTTCTAAGTACGGAATTTGTCAAGAATCTGTATTACCGCTTTTTAGCAAAAGAGCAGTGAAAAAAGTCAGACCTTTTCTATGTGAATAGATTCTAGTAAAGAAATGACCTGTTGTATATTTCCTATCTGTGTGCCTGGTAAACTGGCAGTAGCTGCGCCACACGCCGCACCCCAACCAAGCGCCTCTCTCATACTGAGCCCTTGATACAGTGCATACACGAATCCACCCACCATAGAATCTCCGGCACCTATAGGATTCTTTTGCTCGATGACGGGAGCGTGTGCCAGCCAGGTTTCATCTTTTGTTTGCAGCAGAGCACCCTGCTTACCCAGTGAGATAACGACGTTTTTAGCACCCAAATTACGGATAGCAGCTGCAACAGCTTTTAATTCTGAGATCGTCTTTACAGGCATACCCGTCAGCAGACTTGCTTCTTCGGCATTCGGTTTTACAAGAAAAGGCATTTCTAGCAGTCCGATCTGAAGTGGTTCACCACTGGTATCAAAAATTGCTGCTGTCCCATGCTGGTTGAGCAGCTGTAGAATGCTTGCATAAAAATTTTGTGGTATTCCCGGGGGAAGATTTCCTGCTAATATCCACCAATCCCCTGGATGTGCCGATCGATCAATCTTTTCAAGCAATGTTTGTTGATCCTTGAAACTGATGGTCGGACCACTCTCATTTACTTTAATGTAATGCCCATCCTGTTCTGCCACAATGCTGATATTAGTGCGTGTTTCCTGTTCCAGCCATACAAAATCGGTTGGAATGCCTAACCCATGCAATCCATTTTCTAATAATTTACCGTTATTACCACCCAGAAAACCGGTTGCTACACTGGGAATACCTAGAGCAAGCAAAACACGAGAGACATTAATGCCTTTCCCTCCAAAATCAATGCGTAGGGATTTAGCCCGTAAAACAGAATCTGTTTGCAGTTGTGTAACTGTGAGTTCGCGGTCAATGGCCGGGTTGAGTGTAAGAGTATGGATCATTCTTGTTTTTGCAGTGAACCATTGCCAACTTTAGTGAAATCGATGGACTGAATGAAAGCATCCACGATGTAACGGCTGGCTCCCAACAAACTGGGATCGATCTTTGACTGCCGGTGACTTTCAAAGTCAAGAATGAACATATGAAAATTGAGGTTCACCTCTGGCGAAATATATTTCCGCGCTTCATTCTCGATGATGCTGTGCATTCTTTCTGTCTGTGGGATCTCATCGCCCAGAAGAATATGGTCGGGATTTAGAAAATTGGTGATCGATGCCACAATTTGACCGAGATATTTGCCAACATCTGTAAAAATTTCCACAGCCAATTCGTCTTCCAGGATGAAAGCCTTGATCACATCTCGAATATTGATCTCACCTTTAATTTGATTGAGCACAGATTTTGGATGGTCTTTTAACGAATCGTGTACCCGTTTTAACACGTAGGTTGAAGAACAACGCTCGTTCAAGGTGTTGGGAGTATCCTGATCAATGAGCACTTTTCCCAACAATCCAGCAGAACCATTAAAACCGTTAAGGATCTCTCCGTTCACCATGATTCCGCATTCAATTGTATAGCTGACTGTAATGTTAATGAAGATACCAAGGTGATTGCTTTTATTTTCTTCCATCCACAGATTGTAGACTGCGAAATTATTCTGCCTGTTGACAATGACTGGGAGAGATAGTTTATTCGCTAAAACCCTTCCAATATCAAAATAACCATCAGGGCTATGGGGGTCGGGCATCTTGTAATAACCATCT
>CAYLUJ010000183.1:0-2275 GCA_964386805.1 uncultured Pelolinea sp.
TTACGTCCTTCCAGACAGGCATTGATTCCCAGAGTAGCAAGAAAATCGAGAACGGAAAGAAAGGTCAATACCCCGGTTATAAATGATGTAAGAGAAATAAATAATGAGAATAATGTCAAAAAAGTTACAAGAAATGGTTTTTTCTGTGAAGTAAAATGAGAATTATTTGTGTTTTTCATTTTTTATGGAGATGAACGAGAAAATGAGGTGCATTCTTCATGCACCCCATTTATTTTGAAATACCTGCGATTACTTGATTGTGATGTAATCTTCGGCGACGATTTCCTGCCCGGCATCGGAAAGGATGAAATCGATGAATGCCTTGGCAAGACCCTGTGCATCACCATTGGTGAGCAGAATCAACGGGCGATAGATGCTGTAGGTGCCGTTCTTGACATTTTCCACAGTGGGGGCGACATTATCGATCGCAACACCTTTGACCGCGTCACTCAGGTAACCGAATGAGAGATAACCAATGGTATTGGGAGTAGTGGAAACCACGGTTGAAACCTGACCGTTGGATTGTTGCAAGAGAGCACTCTCAACGATAGGTGTTTCAACTGTTTCACCATTGGCGTCTTTGTAGTTCATGACAAGATCCTGGAAAGCTGTGCGAGTACCAGAACCCTCTTCACGCGATACAACTACGATCTCGGCATCGGGTCCACCAACTTCGGAAAAATTGGTGATCTCACCGGAGAAGATACCACGTACTTGTTCAACAGAAAGGGTCGGGATATCCAAAGCAGGATTCACTACAATGGCAATACCATCATAAGCGATCGTGTATGATTTCAGATCCGGATAGGTTTCTAATTCACTCGATTTGAGGTCGCGGGATGCAGTTCCAATATCAACAGTGCCATCTCCAGCAGAAGTGATACCTACGCTAGTACCACCACCCTGGATCTCGATCACGACATCCGGATTGGTTTCCATGAAGGCTTCTGCCAAGACTTCGGCGAGCGGCTGCACGGTTGTAGAACCAGCGAGCTGAAGCGTTCCAGAAAGTGGTTCTGCAGTGGGGGCAATTTCTTCGGCAGGAGCAGCAACTTCTTCTGCGGTAGGAGCAGCTTCTACGGGTGCTGCAGTACTGCATGCACCTAATACAAGGACACTAACAAGCATGACACTTAACAAACCAAAATACTTACGAGACATTTTTCTTTTCTCCTTTTTCTTTTATGCTTTGAATGATACTGAATGGCTTTTAACAAGAAATGAGAGAATGGTTAAGGTTTGATTAAGGATTTTTCAGATGGGGGATTTTAATTTTTGATGGGGATCGAGAAATGAAAAGTGCTGCCTTTGTTTACCATACTTTCCACCCACAGCTTTCCCTGATGGGCTTCAACCAGATGGCGCGCAATGGAAAGTCCTAACCCAGTACCGCTTTGGGAACGGGAACGATCTGTCTTATAGAAGCGTTCAAAGATACGGTCAATATCTTTCGCAAGGATACCCACACCGGTATCTTGCACTGCAAAGATGATCGAGTTTTCTTTTTGTTCTGCAGAAACATAGATCTTTCCGCCAGGGGGAGTGAATTTTATAGCATTGTGGATGAGGTTGATTAAGACCTGTTCGAGCCGATCTTCGTCAATCAAGATAGTTGGGAGATCGGGAGAACAATCCCAAATAAATTCCAAACCGGCTCGTTCAGCCTGTACCTGCATGCGATTAGCGGCACTTTTCAATAAAGCACAGGGCTCCACATGTTTTTTTTGTAGGGGAACCAAACCGGATTCAATACGGGACAATTCCAGTAGCTCCTGCACTAACTGCGTCAGGTTATCGATTTCCTTTTCCATCTGTTCTAAAAAGCGTTTCTGGGCAGGGGGATCATCCATCGCGCCATCGCCTAAGGTTTCCGTAATGAGTTTCAACGAAGTGAGAGGAGTGCGCAGTTCATGGGAAACATTGCTGACAAAATCGCGCCGTACGATCTCAAGTTGGCGTAGGCGGGTAATATC
Source organism: uncultured Pelolinea sp. (assembly GCA_964386805.1). GTDB lineage: Bacteria > Chloroflexota > Anaerolineae > Anaerolineales > Anaerolineaceae > UBA4781. Next base: position 1,974 of record CAYLUJ010000183.1, read on the forward strand.
CTGAAATAGAATGAGGATGTTTCCTTCGTCGTACGGTTCCAGTGGGGTAGCGATGCACTGCAGATAGTTGCGTTCTGGGCTGGTCTCGATCTGCATTGTCTGATGGATACCTTTTTCCTGACATGCCTGCCATAATTCCTGAACCCTGAAATGGCGGATCGTCTCAATGAGAATTTGCCCGCTTACAGCATTCTCTGGAATATCAAACATGTGTTTGGTAGCCTGATTCATAATACGGACGGTTCCACTTCTATCCACAATGCAAATACCGTCATTCAGGTTTTCCAGAATGCTGGCAAGGT
>CAYLUJ010000183.1:2285-2520 GCA_964386805.1 uncultured Pelolinea sp.
GATCAGCAATGATTTCATCTGATTGAGAAGCTGTCTTTATCACCGTATTTACTAATGCGCCGATCTCATTAGGACGATTTAAAAATTTTTTAAGGTTATTCTTAGGTGCATTTTTTTCAAGCAAATAGCGACGAATCTCCCTTAATGGTTTTTGACCAATTTGAGAAACAATAAATGCTAGGGCGGCTTCAAATAGAAGAAGGAAAATTAACTGTGGATAGAAATTAAGGAAAAG
>CAYLUJ010000184.1:0-2505 GCA_964386805.1 uncultured Pelolinea sp.
TGTTTTCCTGTGAAACCTGATAACCGGGCGTACCAAGGATGTGCGGGTTACGCATGGCAAAATTGACCGCTTCGAGGCGGCTCTGCACTTCGATCTGGCGATACAAGCGGGTGAGGTGATTCTCAACCGTTTTAACGCTCAATCCGAGGTTTTCTGCGATTGTTTTATTGTCCAATCCCTGTAACAGGTAACGCAGCAAAGATCGCTGGCGGGTACTTAAAGGGGTAGTGTTAGCAGGTGTCGTAGTGGAATTTTCAACAAGCTTATTGATTAACGTGTGCGAGATCCAGCGTTCTCCTGCCATGACCCTTTCGATAGCGATGCGCAGGTCATTGAGCGGTTGATCTTTCATGTGATAGCCATTCACACCCGCATTAAGCAGTCCCTTAACGTAGTAATCATCGTCATATGCGCTAACGACCAGGATCTTCAGATCAGGGTAAAGGCGGCGAATGGTGTTGATGGTGTCGATCGGTTCAAAATCAGGCATGGTAACATCGATCAATAAAAGATCGACAGATACCACATTTAGCAAATGGAGCACCTGTGGACCATTTTCAGCTTCACCAGCCACCTCCATTTTGGGGATCTGTTCGATCATCCTGCGGATTCCAGATCGCACGATTGCATGATCGTCCGCAAGCAGTACACGTATCATACCCATACGCATTTTATACCACCGTTTCTCGTACTTGGTCTAAATAAAGTGTATAGAAACACAAATTTCTGAATTAATTTGGCATTAGTATGTATCGAGTATAATGAAAAAATACAGCATGGGAGAAAAATAAAGGGAAGACAGGGGGGATCAGCTTTGAATTAGCAATAATGTATGATCCATTTCTCCCCAAGATGGAAAAACATGCAAACATTACTAAAAGTTCAACAAATCTCAAAATCTTTTGGCACTCTACCTGTCATTCAAAATGTGAATTTTTCCGTGAATCCGGGAGAGGTGGTCGGGTTAACTGGCAGTACCGGATCAGGAAAATCAGTATTGATGATGATGTTAGCTGGTCTATATGAACCTGACCTGGGGCAGATCTTTTTCAAAGGGAAACGCTTAAGCTGGCCATATTCAGCGAAGAATCTGGGTATTGGGGTCATTCACCAGCGTTCCACCCTGGTGGAACAGTTTGATGTCATCAGTAATATTTTTTTGGGGAATGAAATTGGCAGCCCGGAACGGTTCGGAATACTGCGCAGGCTCAACCAGCATGAAATGCAGGAAAAAACCATGCTGTTGCTTAACCATCTCGGGTTAGAGGTGAGTTCACTGCATGAGATTGTCTATAATCTATCCGGGGAACAGCGCCAGATGGTCTCAATTGCAAGGGTACTTACATTTCCAACCAGTCTTATCATCATTGATGAACCAACTGTATCGTTGAGTTATCCCAATCAGCAAAAATTGCTGGAACTGATCCAGGAATGGCGTCAGAACGGCGTGGCAGTGTTGTTCAGTAATAATAACCTTGATCATCTTTTCGCGGTCACCGACCGCATCATTGTGCTGCAGGCGGGTTCTATTACAGCCGATCTGCGCACTGATGAAACCAACAGAGAAGAGGTGGTCAATTATTTACTTGGAACGGCCAAAAACCAACGGATGACTCCTACTATTTGGGATTTCAATAGTTACGACACTGTGCGCGAGTACACAGAGAAGTTGCGCTATCACCAGATTTTGCTTGAAAAAGACCTGGCGGCGGAAGGATCACTCAACAAGCAATTAGCCGAGCAGCTTGCTGAACAATTACAGGAATTGGATCAGACCAACTTGGCACTACGTGATGCCCAGCGCCGTTTGCTTTCAGAACGGGAAGAAGAACGCAAGCATCTGGCGCGCGAGCTGCATGATCAGATCATCCAGGATTTACTCAGTGTGAATTATGATCTGGAAGAGATAGCCACCCGTCAAACGATCTCATCTGACTTGGAAACAGATCTGGTTACTGTGCGACAGAGCATCCGCGAATTAGTCGGCAATTTGCGCCATATTTGCAGCAATCTGCGCCCCCCTACCATTGACAGCCTTGGGTTGGGTGCTGCGCTGCAATCGTATCTGCACGATTGGCATCAACGCACCGGGATTGAATTCTCAATGGAACTGGATGGAAACTTAAGCCGCCTGCCGGAACCGATCGAACTTTCAATCTTCCGTATTGTCCAGGAGGGGTTGAATAATGTTTGGAGGCATGCTGAAGCCAGCCATGTCACGGTAGAACTGCGGCATACCTCCCCTCGGGCACTTATGATTTCCATTCAAGATGATGGTAAAGGGTTGCCGGAAAATTTGGATCTGACTGCATTGACCACACATGGGCATTATGGATTAATGGGAATTAGTGAACGGGTTTCATTACTTGGGGGAAGGATGCATCTTGAAAATGGCACTAGAGGTGGGTCTGTGTTGATGGTGGAAATCCCCCATCCAAGGGTGGAAGCGAAAACGAAGAAGAAACGTCAGGAATCCTCTCAACTATAGGGGAAACCCCCCAATGA
>CAYLUJ010000185.1:0-2487 GCA_964386805.1 uncultured Pelolinea sp.
TTTGATTGTTTTTCTGGAACGGAGCATGCAGCCCTCCATAATATATAGAGTATCGGATAGATTATACTGCTCGATCTATTTTCCCGAAATTAATAATTTTTCCCTCATATTGACATTCTTTTAAAAAAAGCCTATACTATGGTGCAGTGGTATGACCAACGTACCACAACGCCGAGGTGTATATGGATACAATTTCAAGACCGTCACTTTCAGAAATCGTTGCGGGGAAAATTGCCGGAATGATCTTGGATGAGGTCTATCGTAGTGGTTATCAACTTCCTGCCGAACGTGATCTCGTCAAGCAGTTTGGGGTCAGTCGAAGCACCCTGCGAGAAGCACTAAAGTTGTTGGAAGATTCTGCGCTGATCGAAGTGCGACATGGAGTTGGTTCATTTGTTGCAGAATTGACAGAAGCGAGCCTTCTAAAAGCACATGAAATCGCAGATAAGGCAGCCGGGCAAAATTATAACGTTGAATCCGAATCCATAGCCATCGGCGAAGTTCCTGAAGGACCGAAACGTCTTCCGGTCAATCCCGAAAAACCACTGATCATCCCCAATTTACAAAAAGACCGTCTTGGAACTTTTTCCTTTATTTCCTGGTGGGAGAGGGAAAAAGTTGAAAACGCAAAAGTTATGATCATCGGAGCCGGCGCACTTGGGAATGAGGTCATTAAGAACATGGTACTTATGGGGATCGGATATCTGTATATTGTCGATTTTGATACTATTGAAATGGCAAACCTCTCCCGCTCTGTTCTTTTCAGAGAAAGTGATAAGGGACGTAAAAAAGCCGAGGTGGCAGCCGCCCGCGCCAAAGAGATCAATCCCAATATACATGTTCAATATATGCATGGTGATGTGACCACAGAAATAGGATTGGGCGTATTTCGCCGCATGGATGTCATTATTGGCTGCCTCGACAACCGCGAAGCACGCCTGGCAGTAAATCGTTTTGCGTATTGGATGAACAAACCCTGGGTGGATGGCGCCATTCAGGAATTCTTTGGGCTGGCACGCGTCTTTGTTCCGGGAGAAGGTGCCTGCTTTGAATGCACCCTTACCGAGCAAGCCCGGCGCGATCTTTCCATCCGCTATTCTTGCCCTCTACTTGCTCGAGAAAATGTGTTGTTAGGGAAAGTCCCCACCACGCCGACCATCGCATCCATCATTGGCGCAATTCAATCTCAAGAAGCTTTGAAGCTCATTCACAACAAACCGGTTGAAGCAGGCAAAGTGATCCACTTCAATGGAATGACCAATGAAATGCATAAAACCAGCTATACGCCCGCAGAAGATTGCGAAAGCCATTGGACCTATGGCAAGATCACAGAATTACCATTGCGAGCTGATACAACCACACTGGAGGATATGCTCAAGATCATTCACCGCGATCTGGGGCCACAGGCAGTTTTGGAACTTGATCAAGAGCTTATCCTTTCACTCTATTGCCGCAACTGCCAGGCAAAAGAAGATATTCTGCAACCAATTTCGCAAGTTGGTTTTAATCATGCCCACTGCCCTACCTGCGGCATGCTCCGGGAGACTGAAATGACCCATACCATTACCGGGGAAGAATCGTATCTCAACCGCACTCTTTCCAGCTTGGGAGTGCCAAAGCTTCACATCCTGCGTGCTTACAACGCAGATCAATATGCTTTTTATGAATTAACCGGTGACCTGGAAAATGCTCTGCATTTCAAGCATTTTCAAAAACCAGTGATTAAACTTGGGGATATTCCATCAATTAAGGTATCTAATCCCGAAGAAGAGAAATCTGTCGTTAAAGTACATGAATCAAGAATCAAAATAGAATCAGACGCCTCGGATAAATGAAAAAAATAAACTTTTTGCAAGCTTTTCTAACATTCTTGCTGATCCTCAGTGTAGGTATAGGTTCAGGATACCTTATCCTGTACTATCTCACTCCACAAACACAAATCGGGCAGTTGGTGGCACGTGTTTTGATTCTGCTTGTCGCAGGCATTGGGATTGGTCTAGTTTGCCGGTTGGCAATCCCATCCAGAATGTGGTTTTTAAAAATATGTTTTGCGGTCATTGGAGGCATACTTAGCATTCTAAGTTTGGATTGGTTTTTTCCCACCACTTATGCATTGCTGCATGATCGCACCTTTAATATAGAATGGTGGTCAGTTGGAGAGTATACCCAGATCGGATGGTTGCTATGCGCAACGATTTTCATCGCCATCATTGGCAAGAAAAAACCAATTTCGGTTCAAAGAGAGATCTCCAACCCCGAACCGAAAAAAATTGTACAAAAACGAAAATCTGCCACCTCACCGGTCAGATCAGCAGTTAAAAAGAAAACAAAACAAAATGCAGTCAGTCTGACTGCTCTTGCAAAGAAAAAACTCGTTAAAAAAACAACAAGACCAAAAAAAGTTGCAGCCAAACCGATCCTGAAAAATGCAACTTCCGCAATCAAGGTTAAAGCAACCGGCAAAACCTCTTTAAAGAAAAAGAAAGC
>CAYLUJ010000186.1:0-2480 GCA_964386805.1 uncultured Pelolinea sp.
GGATTGGGGAATTTTGATTCCAGATGACAATATCCGCATCAGCGCCTGGCATCAGCGTTCCCTTTTGAGGATACAACCCAAATATTTTAGCCGGGTTAGTACAGGTCAATGCGACAAACTGCTGAGGTGTGATCACATGCTTGCGTACCCCATAATTCCACAGCACCATCATCCGATCACCCACTCCGGGTAAGCCATTGGGGATCTTGGTAAAGTCATCTTTTCCCAGTTCTTTTCCCGGAATGGCTACTTCTTTCCCTTCATAGAGAATTGGATGAGTACCATCATAAAAGAATGGACAGTGATCGGTAGCCACCACCTGTAAAATTCCCTGACCCATTAATTCTTGAATACCTACATTATCAGCATGCGTTCGCATGGGTGGAGAGCAGATCCATTTTGCGCCATCCGGTCTGCGCAGATCGTCAATAGTGAAATAGAGATACTGCGGGCAGGTTTCACCCATCACCGCGAATCCTTTTTCCCTTGCTTCTTTTAATAGATGTACTTCTTCGGCTGTATTCATGTGAACGATGTAGACCGGCGCATGTGCTTGTTGCGCCAAATAGATGATCCGAAAGACATTTTCAATCGATCCTTCTGCCGGTCGGGTGAGAGCATGCCATTCTGGTGTACGGTGCCCAGCTTTTAATGCTTCATCGACCAGGATATCGATCACATCTCCGTTTTCTGCATGCACCATCACCAAAATTTGGCTATCTCTGGCTATGCGCAGAACCTGAAAGATCTCTCCATCCTGCAAGCGCAGCCGTCCATTGTATGCCGTGAAAACTTTCACACTGTTGATGCCATTTTTCCTTAATTTCGGAATTTCTCGCGCCACCTGTTCATTAAACTTGGTAATGTTCATATGAAAACCAAAATCGACGGCAGCTTTCTCATCTGCTTTCGCATGCCAGGCATCCACACATTTTTGTAAGGAAGATTCATCTTGTGAGATGAAATCAAAGACTGTCGTCGTTCCTCCAAAGGCCGCAGCTTTGTGACCGCTGTAGTGGTCATCCGATGAAACTGTTCCAGCCATCGGAAGGTCAAAATGTGTGTGAACATCCACTCCCCCCGGCGTCAAGAATTTATTCGAGACATCCACAACCACAGTATCAGCATCAGGTAAAATTTCTGAACCAATAGAGCTTATCTTTTCACCATCCATCAACACATCACCGATGAATTGTTCTGCAGCAGTGATGATTTTTCCTGATTTCAATAACGTTTTCATGATTTTTTTGGCTTTCCATTCATTCAAAATCAATATCCTGGATCGTGTGATCATTTTTAATGGTTGTATTCAACTCAAGGAAATATTCCAAAAATTCTTGTTGCAGCATTGCCATCTCATCAGTAGGTATATGAATATCTGCATATTTACTGCGATATTCCATCACAGTATTTTGGAAAAGTTCCTTTTTATCCTGACCAATGATCAGATCAGAAATAGAATTTGCTTTAAGGATTTGTTCTCCGGTCGTATAAAAGAAAGTGATCCTTTTCCAGGCGTCTGCCGGGATCGGTTTCGAGAGTCTTACAAGACTTCCCAAACTGATCTTATAGTATTCTTCCTCCGCTTTGGGATGAAAAATTTCTTCCTGCAACAGCTCTTTTCGCCTGGTTAATTCCACACCACGCACAGGAGCAACATATTCGATTATCCATTGGTGTTCTTTCCCAAAAGATGCCGGTTGATAAAATGCCAGACAATCTGTGTAGATCACCTTGGGAGCATGCTTGAGAGGGATGCGGTACCATCCCAGAACCCTGGCAATCTCCAAATCGCGCGGTTGCGGTATCACACAAACCAGCACAAGATCAGTTTGAGAAGGAACACCTTTCATTTCATTTCACTTACTGAAGCCCAACTTTCTTGTTAAATTCTGAAATAAGGGCATCAATTTCAGGGATCTGGCTCTGCAATTCAGTCCAATAGGTGCGATTTTCCCACTGGTCATTGATCTCTTCGTAGGTCTTGCCCTGCTGTTCAACCCAGGTGAAATATTTCAGGTTATGCACTCTGCGGCGATCAGCATAAGATAATTCTTGCATATAATCGGTGGCCAAGCCGTGCAAATCACGTGCGAAGGTTACTGCCGCATCGGTATGACTGAACTCGCCATATTCGGCATGCATTTCCTTCAAGCGGCTCTGGTAAAGATCCATGGAATCTGTCAATACGGTCAAAACTACATCGTTCTCGCCCAATTCATAATACTTTGACATCTTAATCGCCATGGATATATTAGCAATACCCGAGAAACCAAGATAGCCAAGTTTGGATACGGTCGCTTCAGGAACACCTTTTTCGACCAGATACTTGCGACCTTCAGGTTCATTAAAGAGACGAGCCATGTTCACTACCACATTATCATCAATGGCAATAATCATATCGGTGTTCTTGAGGTTATGGATCCAGGGCACATGTTTATCACCGATACCTTCGATGCGGTGAGCACCAAAACCGTTTT
>CAYLUJ010000187.1:0-2468 GCA_964386805.1 uncultured Pelolinea sp.
GCAAGAGTTTAACACAGGATATACACGGAGTCAAGCAATTTTTTAGTAAGATTTAGTTTTTTCCAAAAATCCAGGAGTAATGCTGGTCAGACCAATCGCATAATTCTTCCGGCTTGAACCATAATGCGATTTCCCTTTCAGCGGTAGCGGGTGAATCGGAGGCATGGATTAAATTGCGGCTGGTGAGTAATGCAAGATCATGTCGGATGCTACCGGGAGCTGCTTCAAGAGGATTGGTTTTCCCAACTGTCTGGCGAACTGCTTCCACAGCATATTCACCTGCCCAAACCATGGCAACGACGGGTGCGGCGGTAATATATTGAACCAAACCGGCGTAAAAACTTTTTCCAAGATGTTCTTTATAATGAGTTTCAGCCATTTCATGACTAACCTGCATCATCTTGATGGCGATTAATTGAAGACCACGGCTTTCAAAGCGAGAAATGATCATGCCAATTAATTTTCGTTGAACTCCATCGGGTTTTATCAAAACAAGTGTTTTTTCAAAGGCTTCTTCCATGAGTATTCTTTCTTATGAAAAGGATGTTTCTTCCGCTTTTCTGAACGCATTCAATGCTTTTTCTTTTTGATTAATTTTTAGATATGCTTTTCCAAGCACATACCAGCCATCCGGTTCTTGAGTTAAAATGCTTGTGGAGTTTTCTATGGTTCGAATGATCTCTTCCACATACGCGTTCTTCTCGAGAAGGTCATCAAATTTTTGAATGGCGAAACGAAGATCATTCTTGTCAATAGCTGTCAGTGCAGATTGGAAAATTTCATCATCATTTTCTTGTGTTTGAATATTGACCTTTTGCGTATCTTCCAGGCTGGATTGTGGTTTGGGTGCTTGCTCATTTTCGATTTTTACCCAGTGCTTTGAAATGACTTCCGATTCAGGTTCAGAAATAGTTGGAACATCTTGATCGACCATTCCACTTTCCATTCGATCTATCTCCATATCAGGAGAAATTTCTTCAGAAGATTCCGATAAAGGAAAATCAAGTGGAGTATCAGCTTTTTGTTCACTGGGTTCATCAAAAATCCACCCAGGAATCTCATTGGTGCCTTCCTCTTTTCTTTCTGGAGTTAATTTTAAATCAGGGATATTCTCAGGTTGATCATCGATTTCTTCAATACCAGATTCCAACGGGATCTCTTCGGTTTTTTCCTTTTTTTCAGTAAGCCTGTTTTCAATGATGCTATTCCAATCAATTTCCGAATCCAGATCCTCATCCTCTTTCCAAATGCTGGTTTTGTTCCAATATTTTTCTATTTCTTCTTGAATATTGATCGCATCTGGATCGATTCTTGGATTTTTTCCATCATAGCGATCAAGACTGACAGCCACATCAGGTACATCTTCTACGTTGCTGATACGATCACCGACATAAACGAAATAAGGATCTACATCAATGAGATGCTGATGAAAAGCTTGAGTGTCTAATGCATCCGATGCCTTGGGAAGAGTTTCATACGCGATCCGGTTGGCTATAAAATTGAAAGGCGCTTTTCCGAGTGTTTCAATGCTGGTTTGGACTGCTTCAATTTTCTCACCCTGTTTCAGAAGCGCTTCAGCCAAATGTTCTTTAAAATCAATGCGATTTGGATTGGTTTGTAAACCAATGCGTAATTCCGCAACAGCTTGTAGATATAATGAACTGCGCAAATACATATTGATGAGTGCGCCGCGCGTCAACCGAATGGTTTGCGGTTCTATGCCATCTTTCTTCAGATGGAGGCGCTTTAATTCTTCCTTAAGTACCGCATTGGTTGGTTGCAATTCAAAAGCACGTTCCATATGTAGTACAGCATCATCAAGCTGTTCATGCACTTCAGAAATAAAACTCAATCCGACATGTGCAATAAAATCATCTGGGATAACTTCCAGGACTTTTTCGAAAATATAAACAGAATCCTCATACTTACCTTTTTCCATGAGGATTTTTCCCAACAAGCGATAGACAGAAATATTCTTTGGGAATGTTTTTAGGATGTACAGACAGTGTTTTTGGGCTTCATCAAGGTTTCCGTTCTCGATCAAGACTTCAATTTCTTGAGTGTATTTTCGTAAAGGAATCCTTGACATAGTCACCTAATCCAAATTCTATTCTCCCAGATAATCGCGCAATTTACGGCGGATGGTGGGATGGCGAAGTCTGCTGAGCGCTTGGGCCTCAATCTGCCTCACACGTTCCCGTGTGACGCCCATCTTTCTGCCAACCTCCTCCAAGGTATATGCTTGCCCATCCAATAAACCATAGCGAAGTTGCAAGATTCGCACTTCGCGCGGTGGGAGTGAATTTAATATTACACTAAGATGTTCTTTTAATAAATTATATGTTGCAGTTTCATCGGGTGCAGGAATTTCATCATCTTCGATGAAATCACCCAGCACAGAATCATCTTCATTATCTGTTGGAGTTTCCAGAGAAAGCGGGCGGCGAGAGACTTTGATCATATTTTCA
>CAYLUJ010000188.1:0-2426 GCA_964386805.1 uncultured Pelolinea sp.
TGACCAGGATGCATCCACTAAGAAGAGGATCAGATTGGCAGCACGGCGGACGCGGACCTTTTTCATAAAATCATCGGAATGTACATGGAATGCCAGCCCATCCAGCTCTTCGGCACGTTTGGTCTGGAAAGGCGCCGCAGCACGCAGGGTGGCATCAAAAGCAATATCACTCAGATCACCGTTGGCAGGTCGAGCCTGAATATAACGACCTCGTCGTCGTGATGTTTGAGTGCGCGATCGCCTACCACCATATCGGCGCACCAATTTATCCAAAGGAGTGTCCAACCGTCGAGGGGTAAAGGATTCACCAATGCGAATTCGCTGACCCCCTTCCCACCAATTCGCATTGTATTGTTCGAAAACTTTTTGGGGAGGAACCGGCATTTCACTGTCTTTTGAAGTGGGTTCAGTGATCTCCTCCCCGTTTACGCTTTTTTTTTGGGAGGTTCCTTTTTATCGGATGGTATGTTCGAATCTTCCTCATCCTGTCCAGGTTCTTTGTATCCAACCAACTTTTCTATCTTTTCGTGCAATTCATCCGCGTCCATTTCACTCATCTGCATCGGCCCACCTTTCATACGATGCAGCAGCGCTAATTCAGCGACCATTCCAATATCCAAATCATTAATGCGCGTACGTCCTTCAAAAGCAGCCTGCGCTCTGGCAGCTTTCAGAATTACCAGATCGGCACGATGTCCTTCCACGTTCATTGAAGCAGTCATGTTAGCAATTGCCAGCAGATCACGGTTGGTATAGGTCACCTCATCCACAATGCGGCGGGCTTCATCTATTTTTCGAGACAATTCTTCTTCATGCTGCAGCCATTCCTGCCGAAACTCTTCTCCATCCTGTTCATATGCCAGATTGCGCTGCATAATCTCCACCCTCTCGCGTGAAGTATTGATACCATGAATCTCCACAGATAATCCAAAACGATCCAACAATTGAGGGCGTAGCTCCCCTTCTTCAGGGTTCATCGTACCAACTAAAATGAAACGGGCCGGATGGGTAAAGGAGATTCCTTCCCTTTCCACAATATTCATCCCCATGGCAGCCGAATCAAGCAAAATATCAACCACGTGGTCATCAAGTAGATTTACTTCATCAATATAAAGCAATCCGCGGTTCGCCGAAGCCAAAATGCCAGGTTCAAAATGCCTTTCGCCTTTGCGAATGGCTTTTTCGATATCTAAAGTTCCAACCACCCGATCTTCGGTAGCAGATACCGGCAAATCAATGAAGGGGGTGCGCACGATCTTGCTGGGTAGTTTTTCTCCTCTTGCTGATCGTTCCAGACACTCCGTACACCAGGTATCCGGTTTTTCCGGATCACAGGCAAAGCGACAGTCACTGACCACACGCACCTGAGGAAGCAGAGCGGCTAATGCACGTGCAGCAGTGGATTTGGCTGTTCCGCGTTCTCCTCGAATTAATACACCACCGATACGTGTATCTACCGCATTGAGAATCAATGCACGTTTCATACGTTCCTGTCCGACTATGGCTGTGAATGGAAAGATCACTCTCATGAATTTACCTCGCCGAGTAAGTTTACCATCTGAATCAGCTTCGGACAACAATTCTTATCTATGACATTCATCAGATTAGAAACAAAATCCCCGGAGCTTACCGGGGGTCATATTTTACCAATCCTCCTTAGGGCAAGTCAGAGTAACAGGATTCGGAATCGAACCATCCCAGCACAAATCTGGCTGCGTTTTCTGGAAAGCAACTTCACCGCTCCAACGGGTTGTACCATTGGCATCTACCGCTTCTATTAAGTAGGTAATGCCCCACAAGGGTGGATTCACCACGTAATTATGGTAGAGATGTGCATAACCCACATTGGGGTTGGTTGCCGAAGGGATCAGATCTACCTCATAGAATGTTAGGTTATTGTGTACCTGCTTCACTTCTACTTTTCCACCCGTACCGATCTGCGAAGAGAATTCAAATATCAGCGTGCAGTACTGCCCCGGAATGTGCATGATATTAATTCCGTCTTCCACATAGCCCGGTCTTCCCGTGGTTGGCATTCCATACCTGCCATAATCCGTATCACCTGGTTCAGGAGAACCCAGCGGCATACACCATCCGGTCAGACCATCCTGCATTTTTCCATTTCCCGTCAGGTTAGTATCCGCCTGGCTGACAAATGCCGAAGGGGTAGTTGCCCCGGGTTCTGAGCTAGATGCAGTTGCGGAAACTACTTGGGTCGATTGCGTCGCTGCCGGTGTGGTTAGTGGTGTAATGGTCGCGACTGAAGTGGTTGCTGTCACCACTCGCTCTACTACCTCAGTAACTACGACGGTCTGTGGGACAAGAACAGTTGCTTCGACCATTTTGGGTTCCATCAGTGAGCAAGATGCCAAGAGAAATATTCCTGAAACAATGAATACGGTTTTAATTGTTTTTCTGGAACGGAG
>CAYLUJ010000189.1:0-2354 GCA_964386805.1 uncultured Pelolinea sp.
TCTGAAATTGTAAAAATATTAATGATCATGGTTCTTGCTGAACATTTTGATCGAACAAAAGATGAAAAACGTGATCTGCACTGGATAGGGAAAAGTTTTCTATTGACTTTTGGTGTTGTGGTTTGGATCCTTTTACAACCAAATTTATCTACATCCATTGTTATTTTTGTGATCTGGTTTGCAATGTTGTGGGTTTCCGGTCTGCCGGTAAAATATCTTGCGATACTGGGTATCGTAGCAATTATTCTGATAGCCGTGGCATTTCCATTTCTGGAAGATTACCAGCAGGCGCGTATTCTGAATTTTATTTTCCCAAATCCTGAAGCAAGTTATGGTGAAGAATACAATATTCAGCAATCCAAGATAGCCATAGGATCCGGTGGATGGTTCGGAGAGGGTTATGGACAAGGAACCCAAGTACAACTGCGTTTTATGAAAGTCAGGCATACCGATTTTATTTTTTCTGTTGTTGGAGAGGAATTTGGTTTTGTAGGGACTATGGCTGTCATCGGATTAATGGCATTTATTATTATTCGCTGTTTGCGGATCGCTCAAGCCGCATCGGATAATTACGGTTCTTTGTTGGCGTTCGGCTATTCAGCTATGTTATTCTTTCAAACTGCCATCAATATTGGCGTGAATCTTAACCTTGTTCCTGTTTCTGGTCTGCCTTTCCCATTTCTTAGTTATGGAGGTAGTTCTCTAGTATCAACTATAATTGGGATTGGATTGGTGGAATCTGTTGCACTGCGAAAGAAGATTATTCAATAAAGGAATTGTATGACACAAGAATTAAAACCGGTTCGTGTCCGTTTTGCTCCATCCCCTACAGGTCATTTACATCTTGGAAGTGCGCGCACTGCACTTTATGATTATTTAATTGCACGAAAAACAGGGGGTCAATTCATTCTGCGAATCGAAGATACCGACCGCAAGCGCCTTGTGGAAGGGGCTGAAGAAGAGCTCATGAGCAATCTGCGCTGGCTCGGAATGGAATGGGATGAAGGCCCCGATATTGGCGGTCCATATGGACCGTACCGGCAGTCGGAAAGAAAAGAAATTTACCAGCAGTATGGGGAAAAACTGGTCGAATTGGGATTTGCCTATTATTGTTTTTGTACACCGGAGCGCCTGGCAAAAGTCCGTGAGGAAAAGCAAAAAAGGAAGGAACCACCGCATTACGATCGCACCTGCCGGTCTATCTCTCTTGAAGAAGCTCGCAAACGTATTGCAGACGGGGAGCGATATGTGCTGCGTTTCAAAACTCCTATGGAAGGGACGACCATCGTAAAAGATCTGCTACGTGGCGATATCTCCTTCGAAAATAAAACATTGGATGATTACATTCTGATCAAATCGGATGGCTGGGCACTCTATCATCTGGCAGCAGCAGTCGATGATCACCTTATGAAGATCACGCATGTTGTACGCAGTTCCGAATGGCTGCCTACATCCCCCATTCACAGCTTGATTCATCAAGCGTTTGGATGGGAGGAACCGGTGTGGGTACATCTCTCGGTGTTGCTCAAACCAAGTGGAAAAGGCAAGATGAGCAAGCGTGAGGCAGTCGAATTGAGCGGTGAAGGATATTCCATATTCATCAAAGATATGCAGGGATTAGGCTACCTGCCCGAGGCGGTGGTAAACTGGGTTGCCCTGATGGGGTGGAGTTATGATGATCACACCGAATTTTTTACCATGCAGGATCTGATCGAAAAATTCTCATTGGAAAAACTGAATCCGGCACCGGCTGCCACCAATTTCACCAAATTTGATTATTTCAACAAAATGCATATTAAAGCTCTAAGCGATGCGGATCTGGCGGAACGGCTGCAGCCTTATTTTGAGACTGCCGGCATTCAGGCAGATAAAAAAAACCTGGAAAGAATTGCTCCTATCGTAAAAGAACGCATTGTTACATTGGATGATGCGGTGGAGATGACTCGATTCTTCTTTACAGAAAAGGTTGCCTATTCCAAAGAACGCATGCTGATGGAAGGTTGTGACAACCAGGAGACTATTGCCATAGGTAAAAGAATTCTGGAGGCGTTGAAATCTCTACCAGAATGGAATGCTGCAAGTTTGGATACGCAAGTACGCGGATTGATGGAAAAAGAAGGCAAAGAACCCAAACAGTTCCTGGGTTTCCTGCGCGAGGTGGTCAGCGGGCAGAAGATCAGCCCACCACTCTTTGAATCCATGAAAATTTTAGGGAAAGATGTGGTACTGCAACGCCTCGAAAACGCCCTGCGGTTCATTGGAGAGAATTTTAGTTAGAAATTCCAAAATGCGAGGATTGGTGGTAAAATAATCCGCGCGAGCAATTGGGGGCTCGTCTAATGGCAGGACAGCAG
>CAYLUJ010000190.1:0-2290 GCA_964386805.1 uncultured Pelolinea sp.
CTCCGCTGTTGGTCGCGTTAAAGCCCCAGGTTGGATTGAAATCTTCTTTCTTTTTATGATGGTCAATAGCGCAGATGCGGGTTTCTTTGTTGATGCCTTTCAATGTAATCATGGATTGGGTATCAACCAATGTTACCGAACGGATATTCTGTTTGGGAAGTGCCTGCGGAAGGATAAAGGGGAGTTCTGAGCAGTAATTATTGTAGAATTGCTGCACATTTCGGTTAAGCGTATTGGGTAAAAGTGGATAGGCATGCTCGCTGAGTAGATAAGCTCCCAGTATCGAAGCAAAACCATCAAAATCGGTTTGTTCATGCGTCATGATGATATCCATATTGTTATTCTAAACCCTTTCTTTTCGAAAAAAGCATTGCGCTTCTTTCCCGCTCACAATACAATAACAATGAGGGAAGCCATGAACGCATTGAGTCAGGAAGAGAGAGAACGGTACCAACGACATCTGCGCATCCCTGCCTTTGGAGAAGAAGGACAATTAAAATTAAAGGGTGGGTCGGTGCTGGTGGTTGGCGCCGGTGGATTGGGTTCAGCGGTTTTGCTATATCTGGCGGCTGCTGGTGTGGGAAAGTTGGGAATTGTTGATTCTGATGTAGTTGAACTTTCCAACCTGCAACGGCAGATCCTGTACGATACAGAAAATCTCGGAGTGCAAAAAACGGAGTCGGCGTTCAGCCGCCTGCATAAGCTCAATCCACATGTAGATTTGAAACTATACCTGCAGCATTTTGAAAAGGAGAATGCAGAACAGCTCATACAAGAATATTCTATTGTGATGGATGGAACGGATAATTTCGAAGTGCGTTTTCTGATCAATGATATGTGTGTAAAATTGAGGAAGCCATATATCTATGGCGCGATTGACCAATTTCACGGTCAGGTGAGCGTGTTTGATGCAAGCAAGGGAGCTTGTTTCCGCTGCCTGTACCCCCACATGCCTTCTGATGAAGTGATCGCGGCGAACAAAGGAGTGGGAGTCGTGGGAGCTGTGCCTGGGATCATTGGATCGATGGAAGCGCTAGAATGTATTAAAATTCTGACCGGGATCGGAAATCCGCTATACAGCCGCATGATACTGCTGGATGGGGAACAAATGGAGTTCCGGGAAATACAAATTCGAAAACGGGTAGACTGCCCGGTTTGTGCAAATCAATGAGGAATACATGACAGAAAAAAGAAAAATTCTTATTGTTACCGCTCATCCCGATGATGAAACATTTGGAATGGGAGGCACCATAGCAAAATATCAGGCTGAGGGGGTGGAGATCTCGGTTGTTTGTGCTACAAAAGGGGAAGTCGGAGAAGCGGATGCGGAGTTGCTGGCGCAGTATAAATCCATGGCAGACTTGCGCGAAGCTGAAATGCGCTGCGCCATGCAAGTTCTAAAAGTTCGTGATTTTTATTTCTTGGGCTATCGGGATTCCGGTATGCAGGGTAGCTCTGAGAACAACCATCCCCAAGCGTTCATTCAAGCTCCTCTCGAAAGAACCGGAAAGGAAATTGCTTTTTATCTCCGCAAAATTAGACCTACGGTTGTGCTCACTTCTGATCCCATGGGTGGGTACGGACATCCGGACCATATTCATGCATATCAATCGGTAGTAAAAGCATTGGAATTGGCGGCGGATCCTGGCATTCAAATTGAAGGGTTGAAACCATTTCACCCTGAAGGTGTATTTTTGCAAACCTTCCCGCGTAAATTCATGCGCATGGTGATAAAACTTATGCCATTGGTCGGGAAAGACCCCACTAAATTTGGGAAAAATGGAGATATCAATTTCGTAGAGATCATGCAAACAGATTTCCCGATCCATGTTCGTATTCATTACGGGAAATATACAACCATTCGGGAAAAAGCATCCGCCTGCTACCGCAGCCAGGGGGGTGACCAGCAGAGTGGTTTCTTCATTGCCTGGTTGGAGCGTCTTTTCTCATCTACTGAAGGATATATGCAGTATTATCCTGAACCACACACATCCCGGATAAGGAAAGACTTTTTCATCAAGGAGTGATATCGACTACTTATCTTTTACAAAGATGATCTTTCTGGAAGTACATTCTTCCAGCAGGTCACTTTTCCGAGCTGCGGAGTGAAGTTCTTTATCAATACCTTGTCGTTTTGATTTGCATTTAAAAACAATCTTATGCTTGTGAATAGATACTTTTACCCGTTCGATATTATTCTTATGACCATAACCCAATCCATCAGCTATGCGTAAAACTGCGGCTATCTTGGAAACCATCTTTTTTTCCTGATCTTCTAGGGCTGCAAAAT
>CAYLUJ010000191.1:0-2244 GCA_964386805.1 uncultured Pelolinea sp.
TGCCCTCACTTACTTTGGGAGCAGGCGGGGAGGGCGGTTCTGTCACTGGTGACAATATTACCGTCTATCACCTGTTCAATATCAAGCGGTTGGCGTATGAAATAGCACCTCCGCCTGAAGCAGCCATGGTTGGGTCAAGACTATCCTCAGGACCCACCCAGCAAGAACTGGAAAGCATTGTCAGACAGGTGATGCTCGAAGCGCTTGCAAAAAAATAAAGAAAAAGAAAGGAATAAATCATGGCAGTAAATCCTGAATTAATCGCGTTAGGCATGGTGGAGACCAAAGGACTGGTCGGCTCAATTGAAGCCGCCGATGCAATGGTCAAAGCCGCGAACGTAACCCTCATCGGCTCTGAATATGTCGGTGGTGGTTATGTAACCGTTATGGTGCGCGGTGACGTGGGTGCGGTGAAAGCCGCCACGGATGCCGGAGCAGCCGCTGCAAAGCGTGTTGGCGAATTGGTCTCCGTTCATGTCATTCCTCGACCCCATAGCGATGTCGAAATGATCCTGCCGCAAAAGGAAAAGGGCAGTATTAGCGGCCGCACTACTTCTGCGAAATAGTCACGGCTCAAAGTAGATTACCGTGCTGGGCAAAGTAGGTGAGTTTGATCTCACAGAATACCTGACGCGTGCAGAACAAGTGATTCTGCCGAGTCAGATGCAAAATACCTCGCCAGCGCCTGTCGAAGAAGGACCTCTTTACGTGGGCGCTGATCTGGGTACGGCTTATCTTGTGCTGGTCGTGCTCGATAAGAATTTGCAGCCGGTCGCTGGCGAGTACCAGTTTGCCCAGGTGGTAAAAGATGGATTGGTGGTCGATTATTTTGGCGCTGTTGACCGCCTGAAGAGTATGAAACAGCGTGTTGAAGCGCGCATTGGAAGGACATTAACAGCAGCAGCCAGTTCTTTTCCCCCGGGCGTTCCGCAGGTGGAAGTTCGTGCCACAGCCAATGTGGTCGAAGCGGCGGGATTGAATTGTGTGGGGTTGGTGGATGAACCGACCGCAGCCAATAATCTGCTGGGCATTCAAAATGGAGCCATAGTGGATGTAGGCGGCGGAACAACGGGCATCGCGCTGATGGAAAATGGCAAGGTGATCTTCTCGGCTGATGAAGCCACCGGTGGTACTCATTTTTCTCTGGTGATTGCCGGTGCGCAGGATATCAGTTTTGAGGAAGCGGAAGAGCTGAAGAAGAATGCAACCATGCAGAAAATGCTTTTCCCGGTTGTGCGTCCGGTAATGGAAAAGGTTGGCAGCATCATTAACCGGCAGCTCGACGGAAGAAAGGTCACCGGTATTTCCATGGTCGGTGGAGCAGTATGTTTTCCGGGTATGGCAGATGTTGTACAGGAATATACGGGAATACCCACCCATGCTCCAGAAAAACCACTTTTTGTAACACCCATCGGAATCGCTATGCACCACGCGCAAGTGGCTGCAGAAATGGAGAATATGTATGGCAGATAAGTTTCAATTGAGATGTTATTGCTTACTCGATCGTATGCAAGCGCAGTATGCCGCTTTTGTTGGAACGGTTACTCAGGGTGATTTACCAACGGAAGGAATGGCATCCTTATATATCGAAATGGCTCCGGGTAATGAAGTTTTTCGTACCGTGGATATTGCTGTAAAAGCAACGGAAGCCAAACCGGGTGCCCAGATCGTGGAACGCGAATTTGGTATGTTCGAGGTGCATTCCATGAACCAGGCAGCGGTTATCGAAGCCGGGCGGGTTGTTCTTGATCGGCTTGGGCTAAAGATAGAAGACCGTGTAAAACCCCAGATCGCTTCTGTGCAGGTGATCACTCGCATCGATTCTTATCAGGCACAGCTCATGAACCGTTTCCGACGCGGAAGTATGCTGGTTCCTGGTGAGACTATGTTGGTGCTTGAATGTGCCCCTGCGGCTTATATTAATTATGCCTGCAATGAAGCTGAAAAACGGGCTTCCATCAAGATCGTACATGTTTCCAGTGTTGGAAGATTTGGACGCATGTGGCTTTCAGGTTCTGAAGCAGAGATCATTAATGCCAAGAACGCAGCTATTCAGGCGCTTGAAAACTTGGAAGGGCAAGTCAAGTAAAAACCGGGAGGTTATGTATGGCGAAAACTTTCTACACCGAACGGGACGTTGAAGATCTTTTCCGGCAGGGTATCATGACGATCGCCCTCACCGATGATATTGTCATGACCGATCTGGCATATGAGAAAGCCAAAAAACTGGAAATGAAAATGGCT
>CAYLUJ010000192.1:0-1112 GCA_964386805.1 uncultured Pelolinea sp.
TTCTTATAAACATCTTTGGATGTTTTAATGCAAGTGGAACAGGGAGGAGCAACGATCGGATCAGTTCGATCAGTTCCCAGCACACAGCGGCTCATACCACGTGCGCACACAAAATGAACCACAGGGTAACCCGCCATCCGCAGCGCCCACCCGGTGATCAGAGAAAAACCCGCATTCAAGCTGATCCCTTCCAAGCGTGTGGAGGCATTGAATATTAAAATAGGAGGCTGACCCGGATTCTCAGGATTGTTGTCAGGGATCTGTTTTGAGATACGTTGAACCCGCATCCGGTTCACCAGATGCAAATATTCGCGTTTCATTCTTCCGGAAACTCGTTGAATTGGATCTTTCACAGGACTATTGTATTATGAATCTAGGATGCTGCATGACAGATTCAAATATTTACTGGACTCTGCGTAATTTCTTCATGGAAGACAATTCGCTATCATATACCTTTTTTACGCCATCACCCAGCGCCTGTTCGGTTACACGGATATATTTGACAAGTTTGCGAAAACCGACCGGCTCTACTGAAGCAGCTTGATCATTCCCCCACATCGCCCGATCAAGCGTAAAATGGCGTTCCACAAGACAAGCTCCCATGGCAGCCGCTACTACCGAAGTCACCAGACCGACCTCATGTCCGGAATATCCAATGGGGCAGGTAAACTTGCTGCGCAGGGTTTGGATCATTTTCAGGTTGAGCTCCTGCGGATCGCACGGGTACGCACTCGTAGAATGGGTAATGAGCAGATTTTCAAGACCAACCACTTTCACAGCATGGTCGATTTGGGTAGTGGTTGACATGCCGGTTGAAAGAATGAGCGGTCGTCCGGTCTGCCGTACTTTCAGCAGCAGATCATCATCCGTCAGGGAAGCAGATGGTAATTTATAGCAAACGGGAGAAAACCTTTCCATAAAATCCACGGAAGCAGTATCCCAGACTGATGCAAACCAGTCAATTCCTGTTTTTTTACATAACTCATCAATTTCTTTGTATTCCTTTTCACCAAATTCGACTTTATAGCGATATTCAAGGTAGGTGATATAGCCCCAGGGCGTTTCACGCATCTGGTTCTGCTGTTCTTTGGGTACACAAATTTCCGGAGTGC
>CAYLUJ010000192.1:1122-2185 GCA_964386805.1 uncultured Pelolinea sp.
TGAAATTTGACTGCATCCACACCGGCATCTTTGGCAGCCAGGATGAGATCTTTGGCAATTTTCAGATCACCATTATGGTTAATGCCAATTTCAGCCACCACATAGGTTGGATGTCCATCTCCTACTAATTTATTGCCTATCTTCATTTCTCGATTCATGAAAAATCTCCTCATTCACTGTTCTTATGAACCCAAAAAACTTCCGATCAAATTCATGTCACATTGTTCCGTGCATTTAATTCCAGGGGTCAGATCGAAATGGTCCATACGGAATTTGCGGTATTTTTCGCCATTCCAGATATCATGCAATGATTCCGTACGAGCATTTCCAAGTACAATCTCATTATTGAAATCTTCAACGCATTCACAAGACTCACCATTCGATTTGATGGTCATGGATGACCAGGGGAACTGGCAGAATTCCAACCAGTGGATGGAATTGGTTCCAGCTTTATTATCTTCATACCACTGCTGATCCTGGCTTTTCAGATAAATATAGACATCCAGGTCTCTGAATTTTTCTTTCAATCGTTCAAATTCATCGCTCTGCCCGGGCTTGTTCAGATTCAACATGGTGATCACGATGGTGGTAGAAAGGTTCTTCTGCGCTTTCACATTCAAAAGTTCCAAAATATCTTCGTAACTATCCGTAAAATTGGAAAGGTATCCTCTGATCTGCTTGTGGCGGGTATCATCCACGCTTTCGATGGAATATTTTATGTAATCCAAGCCATTTTCAAAGGTTTCAATGGTACGACTTAAATTAATGTTAGCTGGATTGCAACTAAAGTAGCTGGGGATGCCTTTTTCTGTCATCCACTTCACATACTGTGGAATTTGTTTATCCAGCAGCGGGTCGCCATAACCATGCAACACGATTACCTTTGGGATGACGTATAGGAAAAAGTGATTTTCGCTCATGTCATCCGGTTTGATCTGGTATTTTTCAGTAACGAAGGTCTGCCATTCTTTCCATTCTGCATCCGACCATGGGCGTTGCTGGTCAATGATCTTTTTGAAAAGTTTCGCTTCCATGGTCTCAATGGGACGCTTCATAATCATCG
>CAYLUJ010000193.1:0-2160 GCA_964386805.1 uncultured Pelolinea sp.
ACCCATTTCCGTTATACCAATAACAATGGCCAAACCATCTCTGCAATGCATTACTTCATCATTAATTTTAAATTTGCTCATATTATGTTTCTATTGTATCAAAAAACACCACCTAAAGATAGGAATATACAAGTTAACGCTCATATTTCGATAAAAACAATCCGGTTTATGAGGGATATTTTAAAACCATGTATGGCAGTGAGCTATCAGCAAATCCAATGATGGGGATTTATTTCAAATTATTTTTAATATGGTTCAGGAAACTCTCGGCGAATACTTTTAAAAATCCAACCGTGTTCTCATTGGTGATGGCACCATCAGGATTGATGACATCCACAAGAGAAGCGGTCCTTGAAGATACCCAGGATTGATGACATTCATCACGTTGCCAATATATGCTTCTGGCTGAGCCATGACCGGCATATTCAAGAATGCTAAAACTTGGCGGAGGTGATGATTGGCCCCGAAACCACCGATAGCGCCTGGCGAGACACTGATAACTGCAGCCGGTTTTGCATTAAAGACATTTTGCCCGTATGGACGAGAGCCCACATCAAGTGCATTCTTCAATGCTGCTGGGACCGAGCGATTGTGTTCGGGAGTGGCAAATAAGACGGCGTCAAATCCTCTAATCTTGTCACGGAAAGCGAGCCATTCTTTCGGCTCTCTATTTTCGGATTCTAAGTCCAGATTGTAGATAGGCAGAACACCGATATCGATGAGGGTGTACTCCATTTCTTTTGGACTATTTTTGATGACTGTCTCAACGACAGTTTTGGTAAAAGATTTTTTTCTTAAGCTGCCAACTAAAACAGCAATTTTTACGTTCGACATATTATCTCTCCTTATGTGTTTGTGCCTCATTTTAAGATATTAAAACAATTGCGGCAAATGAAGTGCTTAATAATTTATTTTTTCTCGGAGGAATGTTCCTTTATCCAATTCATCAAACGCTTCATATAATTCTTCACGGGTGTTCATGACAATCGGTCCTCCCCAAGCGACTGTTTCGTGAAGAGGGAGTGAACTCAGGAACAAAATTTGAGCTGGTGAATCTCCCGCTTTAATGATGACTTTGTTTCCGGATGTCAGTTTGACTGCGGTTTTTTCTTTTACTATCTGATTCGCAACGTAAAATTGGCCAACAAGAGAAAAGAGCATAACTGTTCTCTCTTCTTGAACATCAATAGAAATTTCTGAATCAGGATTAAGATGGATATCATAGTAATCAAGAGGTAAATATTCGCTCTGGTGGCCGTGGTGATTTTTATAATTGCCAGTCAGCAACCGAATGTAACCTCCTTCAAAAGGTATTTCTTCAATTTGATCTTTGTGAATGCTGAGATATTTGGGATGCGTAAACTTGTCCTTTTTCGGCAAGTTGAGCCAAAGTTGAACGCCGAGCATTCTTTTGGAAGCGGGTAATCTCTCTTCGTGAAGAATGCCTGATCCAGCAGTCATCCATTGAATTTCACCATCCTCGATTTGATCTTTGTTTCCGAGGCTATCTTGATGAATCATGTGGCCTTGATAAATATAGGAGATTGTTTCAATTCCTCGGTGAGGGTGAAGAGGAAATCCGGCGATATAATCCTTAGGATTCCGGCTATCAAAGGAATCGAGCATAAGAAATGGATCAAACTCTTTTACCGTCGTGTTAGAAAGGACTCGAACAAGACTGACCCCGGCTCCATCTCGTGTGGCAAAACCCTGTACGCTAGTGGCAATTTTTCTTTCCATAGAAAATTCCTCCTAGTTATATTATATCTTTTAATCCCATCTATCTTGCCAGTTTATCTATATCAATTAATATAGCTGTTGAAAGAAATAAAAAAAGGCTTGAATCAATCAAGCCAATTTGTCGAACTGGTGGATCTGACCGGGATCGAACCGGCTACCTCCTCCATGCCATGGAGGCGCTCTCCCAGGTGAGCTACAGACCCAAATGGACTGCTAAGATTTTATAACACCGAGGGATAATAAATCAATACTAATCATAGATTTTTGAATACTAATCTCTTAGAAAACTGTTTTTCTGCTTCTAGAAAAAATAAAATACAGGATTGACCTGTATTTTGAATAATTTGGCGCGCCTGAGACGATTTGAACGTCTGACTCCCATCTTAGGAGGATGGTACTCTATCCAGCTGAGTTACAGGC
>CAYLUJ010000194.1:0-1080 GCA_964386805.1 uncultured Pelolinea sp.
ATTCTTTTACCTAGACTTACAAATTTAAAATTATTGTTTTTAAAAGCAATAATTGATCTGGCTCATCTTCAACAACGAGGATAGTGAATTCCTGATTTGATAAGCGATTAGGTAACTGAAATCTATCAAGAGATACATTTTTGGTCGGTGAAGGGTAGGTAATTGGAAGCGTGAATGTAAATTCTGTTCCTTTGTTCATATTCAGTAAAGGGCTCTGAACCCGGATCTGGCCACCATGCGCTTCAATGATCTTGCGTGATATGTATAATCCCAAGCCGGTCCCCTCCTCATTCTCATCCACACGCATATATTTGTCGAATATGGTTTTTTGCTTGTCCACGGGGATTCCTTTGCCAAAATCGCGTACTGAGACGATCAGCCACGAACCACTCGATCGGATTTCAATGATGATATTTTTATCAGGCGGATTATAGCGAATAGCATTATCAAGCAGATTAATAACCACTTCTTCGATGCGAGCGGGATCTGCGCGCGTTTTTGCAAGAGAATCTTCATGGATGAGATCAATAACGAGATGGTCCTTTTTGTCGGAAATAAAAGCGATGGCTTGTTCTATGCACTGAACCAGATCAATGTTTTGCGGACGGAGTCCAAGATCACCACCTTCGACTCTGGTAAGCGCTAAGTTTCGGTCAACCTGATGGGAGAGTCTATCCACATTTTCACCGATGGTATTGAGAAAATCTTTGACCATTGCATTACCCCATTGTAGATAATTTTCCTGGAGCATCGATATGTGTCCTTTGAGGGTTGCAAGTGGTGAACGGATGTCGTGTGATAGGATGGATAATAATTCCAATTTCCAGTCCACTTGTTGTTTCAACTCGGTGATGTCTTGAACGAGCCCTCCCCAACCTAATGAAAGACCAATTTTATCTTTAACTGGAAATAATGCCATTTCGTAGTGAAGAGAAACCCCCGTTTTGATTGTGAAATCAATCTTTGGATATTGCTCTAGATTCGAGAGGGCAGAAGATACCCGTTTCTGGATGATCTCTGGTTCTGATGTTTTTGAGAGTAATTCTCCCATCCACATCCTGAAAGGTTGCCCAATGAAAT
>CAYLUJ010000194.1:1090-2148 GCA_964386805.1 uncultured Pelolinea sp.
AGCAATTTGATAAGCTTCATATTGAGATTGGTCAGGATACCGTCAGAGTTCACGTAAAACAACCCTACAGCGGTATTTTCCATGATTGAAGTGATCTTAGCGTTATCTTTACGGATCGTCTCTTCAAGCTCTTTGAACAGAGAAATATCTGTGAAGGAAATTTGAAAAAAACTCTTCTCATCAGAAGTAAATGCACGACCGGAAAGTAAAACCGAAAAACTACGTTTATTACTTGTTTTTAAACGAATTTCATGCCGACGGACGATCTGTCTCTCATGAAGTTGCTTAATAAAGTTGGTACCCTGCGTTTCATCTTCAAAGATTTGCAGGAAATTTAGATCAACTTGCTGTTGTTTTTCAACCGGATACCCCAATTGAACATAGAAGGAGTGATTGGCCAATATACATTTGTCGTTTATATCGAATAGTGCTGCAGGAGTTGCAGAATAGTGGAACAAATCCTCGTAAATCTGAGGATTGATTTTTTGATTTGACACCAATGTTGTTTTGTCCATCACGGATTATTGAAATGATCGTATTCCTTATTCGTATTCTAACAGGCGATGAGAAAACTAACAAATATACTGGATTAGTTAAAGATCATATCTTTGAGAAGCTCCCATTATCAATGCAAAACATCATATGATGATCTCTATGTTCACCCCCAGAAAAAATCATTTCAAAAGGGTTAATCACTCGGCTCAAAATTCTTTGAGCAAATTTTGAAAATCGGCATTTCCTCTCATTTTTTCAAAATTCTCATCATTTCTTATTGAGTCGCAGTATTTATGCGGAGCGATCTGGAGCGCTTGGCGAAGGTTGTTTACAGCTTCTTCCGTTTTACCCAGGTGAGCGCAGGCACAGGCTTTGTTGTAGTATGCATCCTCCAATTCAGAGTCGAGGGCGAGCGCCCGGTCATAATCTTCTACTGCCTTTTCATACTGCCCCAGATTGGCGTAGGTGAATCCGCGGTTGTTGTAGGCATAGGCAATATCCGGGTCCAGCCGGATAGACTGGCTGTAATCCT
This sequence comes from uncultured Pelolinea sp., assembly GCA_964386805.1. GTDB lineage: Bacteria > Chloroflexota > Anaerolineae > Anaerolineales > Anaerolineaceae > UBA4781. The sequence goes on from CAYLUJ010000194.1 coordinate 2,118, forward strand.
CGATCGCCTTCTCATACTGCTTGAGATGACC
>CAYLUJ010000195.1:0-2088 GCA_964386805.1 uncultured Pelolinea sp.
GTATTATACGAGAAGGGTTTAACTAATCCAGAAATAGTAGAACGATTAAACGAACTTGGAATAAACTACTCAATGGAAATATTTGCAGACAGTTCAGAACCCAAGAGTATAGAAGAAATAAAAAGAGCAGGGTTTGATATTAAGGCAGTAATAAAGGGTAGCGATAGTATTAACTTTGGAATAGACTTAATGAAAAGCCATAAAATGTACATAACAAAAAAGAGTACCGAATTGGAAATGGAGTTAAGAAGGTATAAATGGAGCGAGGATAGGACAGGTAGAATACTTAATAAGCCAGTAGACGCATATAACCATGCTATAGACGCTTGTAGATACATAACTATCATGAAGTTGAGTAAAGAACCAGAGATACAGATACTTCCAGCGTGGGAACTTGGATTGTAGATGGAGCGAAATATATGTTACAATTTAATATATAACCTAATTTAGAGGATTATGTTTACAGTACCAAAAGATTCCGTTTTAAGTGCAGAGATAATAAAGGACGCAATAGCATTCAACGAGTTAAGAAGAAACGATTACGACAAGCTTGAGGAATACTACTTGGGCGACCATGCAATCAAGTATAGGACAAAGAACACTACTTACAAGAATAACAAGATAGTAGTCAATCATGCCAAGTATATAACCGACATAAACACAGGGTATTTGCTGGGCAATCCTGTAGATTACAATGCAGGGGATTTTGATATTCAGGCAGTTAAGGATGAGTATAAAAGGCAAACGATCTCAGATCTAGACCATGAGATAGCAAAGGACTTATCTATATTTGGTAGGCAGTATGAATTGGTTTACACAGACGGAAACGAAGTTAAGAGTAAAGATATAGATGTAAGAAATGCAGTATGTGTTTATGATGATACAGTACAGCACAATAAGTTATTTGGAATTATTTACAGAGTAAAGGGTGGTACTAAGTTTACAGAGAGTACAGCCAAGTTTGATGAAATAGTAGCTTATGATGATAATGCAATGTATGAGTGTAGTAGTGGTGGTGAGATAGTGGTAGGCGAGGGAACGCCACATAGTTTTGGTAAAGTTCCTTTGGTAGAATATAGAAACAACTCGGAGAATCAGGGAGATTTTGAGCAGGTTATTTCTTTAATAGACGCTTACAACATACTTCAGAGTGATAGAGTAAATGACAAAGAGCAGTTAGTAGAAGCTATCTTGGTGGGGTATGGAATAAAGATGACCAAAGAGCAATTAGAAAGTTTAAGAGCTAATAGAACATTGTTTGTTAATACTCCAAAGAGTGAAGCTCAGTTTGAGTTTCTAGTTAAGAACTTGGACGAAAGTCAGGTTGATATATTAAGGCAAACAATACAGGAGGACATTCATAAGATATCAATGACTCCTAACATGAGCGACCAAGAGTTTGCTAATAACAGCTCAGGAGTAGCCTTAAGGTTTAAGTTGTTAGCCTTTGAGCAGAGTGTGAGCAACAAGGAAAGGTACTTTGAAAAGGGATTACTTGAGAGGTTTGAATTATACAATAACTATTTAGTAAGTTTGAGTAAAATGAGTATTGTTCCTAAGTACGAAGTAGACGCAGTATTTAAGAGAAACCTACCTCAGAATGTACTAGAGCTAAGTCAGATAATAAACAATCTTGCTCCGTTTGTAGATGATGAGACATTAGTAGGAGAATTGCCTTTTATTGACAATGCAGAGGAGACGGTTAAAAAGAACAGGAAAGAAGAGGAAGACAAAATGAAATCAGAGGTAAAGCAGTACGGCTCATTTAATTTAACCAAAGAAGAAGATGATAGAGATAATTAGAGGAGATGATGTAGAATTAGAGTTTACCTTTACTGATATAGACGGTAATGCAGTTGATTTAACAGAATCCACAGTATTCTTTACAGTCAAGAAGTATGCTAAAGATGAGGATGATGACGCTTTGATAGTAAAAGACTTTGATTTTGTAGGTACTGGAACGAGTGGTATTTTAACATTATGGCTTGAAGCAGAGGAAACGGACATTGATGTAGGGGTTTATAGCTATGATGTTCAGATACTAGATAAAGAAGGTTATGTATTTTCATCTCAAGCTGGGAAGCTAAA
>CAYLUJ010000196.1:0-403 GCA_964386805.1 uncultured Pelolinea sp.
CTCCTGCCAGGGAGATCAGCTAAAAGTCTTCATCAATGGTGAACAGGTCTATGCCGACAAACGCCCGCTCACCGTTGAAGACACGACTTATTCCGAAGGCACTGTCGGGTTCGGTGTGCTGAGTTATGGAAAAGAAGTCGATGTGACCTTCAATTATCTGGAAACCTTAAAACCCTAGCATCTTCTAAGCGGTACCCCTTTTGAGAAGGAGACCTTTTGGTCTCCTTCTTCATTTTACTGGCCTTCCACCCCTTCCTTCGTTATAATCAATTCTATGAACGATGCGCGGGGAATCCCATGCCATTGAACCACCTTGAACTGCAAGAACAAATCACGTGTTTTTCCAGAGAGAGTTTGCGGCACCATCAGAACGCTCAAGAACAGCTTGCTCAAGCCCTGCAGG
>CAYLUJ010000196.1:413-2068 GCA_964386805.1 uncultured Pelolinea sp.
GCTTTAAATATCCAGGAAAAAATGTGGCTGGAAACATTGGCCCATTTTTCCAGCGATTTGGGAAAAATGCAGCGCATCAGTAATGTCGCAACGGTACGGGTCGCCATTCCGACGGGCGAGAATCCAGCCACATCCTTTTCTGCTTTAACTGAAACGAATACCTGCAACCTAGTCTGTGCAGACGGATCGCAGATCATCCCCGATCCGCACACTGTTCCGGTATTTGCCCTGGTGAATATTGGCGTAATCCGCATCCTGGCAGGACAATCCGAACCCATTCAACCTCTCATTTACAGCAAACTGTTGCAGCATGATCAGCTTTATGTGAATAATGAACTTGTCAATGAAGAGATGGTGAATTTGGAACGTGATATGCTCGAAATGCGCCATCTTTCTGAGAATTGCAGAGGATTAAAGGGTCCTATCATTGCTTTGCGCGATGGCATGTTGGAGCTGTATCATGAGCCCAGAAACCAGCAGGCCTTTCAGGAGAAGGTTCAGTCGTACCACGCTTATCTTGAATCGCTGCACGCCGCAGATGTCATCAGCGCAGGGTATGTGGATAAACCACGTTCTCAAATGGTGCTGGAACTGCTGCGGCTCTGTGCAGCAGAAGATCAAAAGAAGCCAGCCGCTGCATTTTTTCCCAACCTCATGGATCGGCAGCTTTTTGAACAGAGATTGAAAAGTGGGGAGAGATCGGCAATCTTTGAAAATCGCCCATCCCGGGATAATCCTGCGGAGAGATTCTCTTCAAAATTCTTCTTCTTTTATTTTAATGTGAGCCACAATGAGAAACCCTGGATCGTACGGGTCGAGATTCCCGACTGGGTGGCGGCGGACAGTGCAAAAGTGAATTTACTGCAATCTGTCTTGCTGGAACAGTGCGCCATCATGGGCACCAAACCATACCCTTACTGCCTGCACCGCGCGCATGAAACTGCGCTGGTACGCCAGGAGGAAAAGGACGAATTGGGCAAGCGTATCCAGACCCACCAGCTCCAGGACGGAATTCCATTAGACGAAAAATCGTACAAACAAAGTGCCAAAGACCTTGAACCTCGTAAAACGGTGGAGCGTAACGGGCTGATCAGGCAGTTGGCCACCACTCAGGTCATTGATGAGCAGGTCATTCGCGATAACCGTGATAACCGCATTGTCCCGCTGGAATTCAGCATCATCTTTTTGGGTTTTTGCCAGGCCGAACAGATCCACCATTTACTTCCGCCCAATCCGCCGTTATCGCTGGAGTCAGTGTTTGCTTGCCCCAGAGAAGAAATTCTGACTTTCACGAACGCAGGCAGCAGCGGTTATCTGCGCTATATGGTTTCGGAAAAAACCATACTCAATTTTGATCTCATCGCCGCACATTTTCGCAATCTGCATTCCTTGTTGGCCGAGCAAGATCGCCAGGCATGGGTCGAGAAAGCCACACAAACCCTAATACACAGCTATCGCAATGACTATGATACGCTCAGCGCTTTGCTGCGCACCCTTTCAGATGCAACCATATTTAACGCATGATACAGGAAAAGACTATGGAAACAGAATCTGCATTCACTTCCCCTCAACCTGGAAAGGAAATTGGAACGGTAATCGGCGGCAGTCTGTCAGAAAGCCTGACCGCCCGTTTGCAGGTCTCACCTCAGGAAATT
>CAYLUJ010000197.1:0-2016 GCA_964386805.1 uncultured Pelolinea sp.
AAAAGCGCCTACCGGTTCACGCAGAAATAGTTTTGCTTCCATCCAGGTCATTTTTAAAAAGCTTTTCATCTTTTCCTCACTCTCTCATTGTGCGACCGGTCAAGCTCAAGAATACATCTTCCAGATTGAGCTGTTCGGTGTGCAGATCACGAAAAGCAACCTTATATTGAGTAAGCAGGTTGACCACTTCGCTTACCAATGGAATTTTCCGCCTGCTGCTGGCATGGATGATCACCCGCTCGCCTTCCACTTTGATCCGAGGTCCATCGGAAAGAGCATTTTCGAAATCAGCCGGCAGCTTTCCATCCAATGTAAAGACTACCCGTTCTTCTGCCCCCAGGTTGCGGATCAGCGTTTCCGGTGTATCCAGCGCCACGATCTTTCCATGATCCAGAATGGCAACACGGTCGCATAAACGCTCCGCCTCTTCCATAAAATGCGTGGTGAGCATGACCGTTTTCCCTCGCTCTCGCACATCGCGCACCAGATCCCAGATGGTATGGCGAGCTTGCGGATCCAGTCCGGTGGTGAGTTCATCTAAAAAAACCAGTTGCGGTTCATGCAGTAAGGCAAGTGCCACAAATAAACGCTGCTTCTGCCCACCCGAAAGTTTTGAAAAGGCTGTATTACGTTTTTCGTCCAGACCCAACTGCCCCATCAACTTTTTCCAATCCACTGCGTGCGGATAGAATGATGAATACAGATCAAGCGCTTCCCAAACCTTCATACGGTCGGGTAAATTGGACTGCTGCAACTGCATTCCAATATACTGGCGCAGGATCTTTCCATCGTGGACTGGATTCATATCGAGGACGCGAATCTTCCCCTGATCTGGTTTGCGCAGTCCTTCCAGACATTCGATGGTGGTGGTCTTTCCGGCTCCATTGGGTCCGACCATACCAAAGATCTCGCCTTTATGCACCTCAAACGAGATGTCATTCACTGCGACCGTGTCGCTGTAAACCTTTCTCAATTTTTCAACCTGAATAACGGTGTTCATCATTTTTCTACCTTCCTTTCAAGATCGCTTTGAGTGCGGCAACATGTTCTTGAAAAATCTTGCGCCCCTCGTTGGTAGCGGAAATAAATGTGCGCGGCTTTCTTTCGACGAATGTCTTGTTGATCGTGATATATTCAGCTTCTTCAAGTTTACGCAAATGTGCACCCAGATTGCCGTCGGTAACTTTTAATAGATTGCGCAGATAGGTAAAATCCACTTCATTCCCTTCTTCCATGGCAACTAACGTTGCCATGATTTGCAGTCGTATGGGCTGGTGAATGATTTCATTTAGTTCACCCATGATCTACCACCTGAAACGGATGTAAAAACCAAGAGCGATCATCATACCGCCCACTAAAATTCCCATCCAGAGATAAAAAATGGTGGAAAAGAAAAAATAACCGATCAAAGCCAGCGTGGCGATAGGTACCGCCCACCAGGAAGAAGCATAGGAAAGTGGCATGCCCATGGCAAACTGCCCCAGCATGGTGAATAGGATGATGAACATGGTGATTTGTTTTCCATCACTGGGGTGCGCGATCGCAATGGCGGCAACGCAGAAAAAGATCAGGGATATCCAGAAAATAATGATTCTCTTGGCAAATACCGGTGTGGCTGTGCTGCGCACGTGCCTGCTGTTGTGAAAACCGATCAGAGTGGCTACAACACTGCCAAGCACACTGCTGCCAATCCAGATCGAAACAACAATACTGCCGGCGAGGAACTGCGTAGCTAAAAAACCGATCAGCCAGATGATACCTGTGATGATCAAAAAGATATAGGCGCCGCTGCTGGCAATAGAGCGGCGTGCCTTCTGGGTCATTTTGTGGATGACTTCCAGCGATTCCTCAGCTTCATTGGGAGAGATGTTCATGATTCCTCCTTATAGAGAACTCTGTAATACAGAGTATTCTATATTGTAAAATATAATTTGTCAAGGGATTAAAAAACGCCCTCTTCGATTGAACTGCACCCCAAAAGTTGGACACAAAACCAACAGAAAGGGTGCAGTTTTA
>CAYLUJ010000198.1:0-1354 GCA_964386805.1 uncultured Pelolinea sp.
AAGCCATTATTTTATATCAATACTTTTCAATATAATTAATAGATTATTCAAAATGGCAGAGCATCACCATAAACAGAATAAAATCCCTGAACCAAAATAATGCGACTCGCCCTTGTCGTTTCGGTATTGAGATATTGGGTACACATGAATATTCTGAACCCGAAAAATGAAAATTGTAATCAGTCCATGCTGCGTTGACGCCACTATATTATACATAGCCTTTTATATGTTTGACGATTATGTTTACCAGTAGTGATAATAACAGCATTTAATAAAGGTTTAGAAGGAGCGAGCCCATGAACCAAAACAAATCGATATCTGACCCCTTGTATTTTACATCGGGCGAAATTGCCGGCTCTCTTTCAAATCTCATCCCGTTCATTTACATTGCCAGGCGAGGAATTCGTAATAAGGAAAGAATTCCAAACTGCAACGAAAACAGAAAAGGGCTTTTTACTCTCAACAGGCGTGCAGGCGAAGGGGCTTGTCCCCATATCGGCGTCATTGTTCCCGTCAATCGCTGCAAAGATGACAATACGCGCCATACCTTTGAACAACTTCATAAGTTCCTTCAAATGGACACTTCCGGCACAACGGAAAATGAGAAAAGAGAGAAAGCAGAAGCCCTGCTGCTTCCTCATTTTAGTGGCACGGTGAAGATACACAATAGATCGGAACTCAGCGGATTTGTTGAATTGATACCGGACAGAGCGTTATTCCAGCATCTCAGTAAATCATTTGAATACATCGATGCCATAAGGGACAATCCGGAGGGACTTGCGGAGCCTGCCTCATATTCGGCTTTCAAATGGTCTTCCTACGGAGAATTCATGGAATGGTTTTATGAACGCATTGAATCCTTTCATTGGGGATGGGAATATTGTTACCCGTTTTTCGTATATGACCAAACCTGTTATCTTGGTGCATTCCGCAGTTCAAGAGACATACTGGAAAGACCATCTCTGGACTTGGGCAAGTTCTTCCTGGTTGCACCCCACATCATCAATAATTTTTTGAATGTTAAATTCACAATGGGATGTTATGGGTGGGTAAAACTTATCATGGCAAGCGATGCACAAACCGCCAACATTTCTCTGTCGAATGTCTTTCCTCCATTCAAAGAGCTGGTAGAATGGCTTAAAATGATCGACCGGGGCGATATTCCTGTTGGTGTTTCCATTGATGAAGAAGGTACTGATAAGGCGATGTATGTCTACAAAACGAATGATACACGGAGGATTCTATTTCGCGTAATTGATCCATACGACTCTGAAAAAGTATTCTTGGAAGACATCTTCGACAGGAAAAAATTTGTGCTTGAATTCAGGAATGCCTTGAAAGAATTTTTTACAAA
>CAYLUJ010000198.1:1364-2001 GCA_964386805.1 uncultured Pelolinea sp.
AAATGATTTTGATCTCGAAAAATGGGATAAACTGGATCATTCTGATTCTGAAAATCCTGTATCAATAAAAGACCAAATCCTTGCCGATCCCTGGATAAACAAATGAAAAAAAGAACACAAATATAACGCTGAAAAGTATAAGTCTCTGCAAAGCGCTATCTGGAAGTTAGCAATGGCCTAGACCTTTTCTTCCTGATTCTTTACCCAGTCTTTCACTTCCGCAAGCAGATTATTCCGGAATTCTTCCGGCTCCAGGATTGTGATATGTGGTATCCAGGATTTCAGAATGTCACGGATGGCCTCGAAGTGGCCCACCCGGAAAACAACCACCAGCGATCCATCCGGCCTTTCTTCTTTGATCTCTTGGGTTGGAAACATCTTGCGGCGTTTGAAATAATGGGCAACCTGATTATCGATCAGGACCGCGACGGTCATGCTTGTCTTTTCCGCAAACCAGATATTGGCGCTGCCCTTCAGAATGTCATCCAGTTTTTCCGGGATGGATTTGAATCCGGACTTTAACAGACGGATATCCCGCATATTGTCCAATGCGTAACGCTTGAGGATGCACGTACCCAGCTCGTTGCCGATCAGATACCAGAAGCCGCCGAAATAGACGACTCGGTATGGTTCCAGA
>CAYLUJ010000199.1:0-1987 GCA_964386805.1 uncultured Pelolinea sp.
ATGCTTTTATGCAGGAGGAGGTTGTCAATGCTGCAGAATGTGCGTAATCGTTGGGGAAAAATTATTAAATCGCTCCCTGAGATATTTTGGATTCTCGCTCTTGAGTTGATTGTTTTTTCATTCATTTCTCCTCACTTTGCTTCAGTGGAAAATGTATTCAATCTCATGAGGCAGTGTGCAGTTTTGGTCATCATCTCAATGGGTATGCTCTTTGTAATTACCAGCGGCGGCATCGATCTGTCTGTTGGCTCATTGATCGGGCTGTCTGGTACCATAACAGCTTATCTTTCAACTCTAGGTATCAAATGGTGGATAGCAGTCCTTGTCGGCGTAGCCGTGTGCAGTTTGGCTGGTTTGATATCAGGGCTCATTATTTCTAAAGGAAAAATCTTTCCTTATGTCGTAACTTTTGGTATGTTGTTTATTGTTCGAAGTGTCTCCTTAGGGTTTACACAGGGCGGATCTTTACATATCCAAGATGCCAATATCAATCTGATCAATTCCGGGTATTTTCTTAACTTGCCGAATCCCTTCTGGATCATTTTAGTCACTGTAATTCTTTGCGTCTTATTAATGAAATGGACGGTATTTGGGCGTTATATTTTTTCCATAGGAAGTGATAGTACAACAGCTTCATGGATGGGTATTAAAGTTGATGCTTTCCGGACGCTAGTCTATTTCTTGAGTGGGACGCTGGCTGGTATTGCTGGGGTTATTTTGGCTAGCAGAGTAAACACTGGAAATGCATTGATTGGTCAAGATACACAATTCTTTGCTATTGCCGCTGTCGTCATCGGTGGTACCCCGATATCAGGTGGTCGGGGAAAACTTTTGGGAGCTATTCTTGGAGCTTTGGTTATTAACTCCCTGCAAAATGGCCTTACCTTATTAGGTTTCTCAAGCGAACTGACAACAACTGTTGTGGGAATTACACTGATGGTGGGTGTAATTTTTGCTCAAATTATCTACCTTGATCGAGGAGAATCCCGTGGAAAAAGCAACCCAAAGTAAAAGTAATCTGAGAGCAAGATTATTACGCGGAAAATTCTTTTCAGTCGTGAGTCGTTTACTGGTTTTATTCATAATGATGGTCTTGATGACAATATTAAGCCCGTCCTTTTTATCCATAAATAATCTTTTAAACATCTTGAGGCAGGCGGCGCCAATTTTTATTATTGCAGCTGGTCAAACCTTGGTGATTCTGGTAAGGGGTATTGATCTGTCCATGGATTCGGTGGCTTCATTGATTGGTGTTGTAACTGCAACCTTAATGATAGACCGTCAAATTCCTTTTTATTTTGCAGTGCCAATTGGTTTGGGGCTCGGAGCTCTCTTGGGGGCATTTAATGGTTTTGTTATAACAAAATTCAAGCTCCCGCCATTTGTCACCACATTTGGTACTTATTTAATGTTCAAAGGATTGACTGTTCTTTGGATTGATGGGAGGGTTATATCTGAATTCTCGGATGGTTTTCGGTATGTGGGAACCCAGAGGATATTAGGCATCCCCGTCATCATCCTTGTTGCCCTGATTGTATACATAATTTTCAGGATCATCTTAAACAATACGATCTTTGGACGAAAAATCTATTCCATTGGAGCCAATCCGGAAGCGAGCAAGGTTTCTGGAATAGGGATCAATAAAATTTTTATCGCTGTATTTATCATTTCTGCTGTTATGGCTTCATTCGGCAGCCAGCTGTATGTTTCTCGAATTAATTCGGCAAAATCAGATTTTGGTGAAGGATTTGCATCAGATGCGATCGCCGCGACATTAATTGGCGGCACATCTTTCGCTGGCGGTATTGGAACTATTGAGGGAACAGTTTTAGGCGCAATAATCATCCTGCTGCTCAAAAATGCCATGAACCTCCTCGGGATATCTCCTTACTTGCAGGGATTAGCTACAGGTGTGATCATCATTATTGCAGTATTAAGTGATACCTATTTTAAGAATCTATCCAAGAAATATGAGGATTAGTCAAAA
>CAYLUJ010000200.1:0-1946 GCA_964386805.1 uncultured Pelolinea sp.
TGATCAACATGGGCGATAATGCAAAAATTTCTTTTTTGTGTTAATTGCATGGCAACTGATTAGTATAATCTATTTTCTCCGATGAGTTTATTTCAGATCGTTAACACCGTCCATTGCAGTCATAATAGGCTGAATGTATGTTTCCAATTTCTCTTTCGCGGGTTCCAATTGAAAATGAGCTAGAAATTCAATATTCCCCTTGGGACCTTTGATCGGTGATTGGATCAACCCGTGCAAATACAAACCTTGTTCCTGCGCAGATTGGAGAACAGTTTTGAGAACCTTGTAATGGACCGTATGATCTTTAATAACCCCACGCCCTTTGGCTGCTTCTTGCCTGCCGGCTTCAAATTGTGGTTTTATCAGCGTAATCATATCTGCATTGGCTGTCTTCATCAGATTTTTCAGAACCGGGAATATCGTACGCAGGGATATAAATGAAACATCCACCACAACCAGATCAACCTCATCCGGAAGCTTCTGTAAATTGCGCACATTGTTTTTTTCCATCACAACCACTCGGGCGTCATTGCGCAGTTTCCAATGCAGTTGACCATACCCGACATCCACTGCATAAACTTTACCAGCGCTATGCTGCAGCAGGCAGTCAGTAAATCCTCCGGTTGAAGCTCCAATATCCGCACATACTTTTCTTTCTAGATCTGTCAAACGAAATGCCTGTAATGCTGCCTCTAATTTTTCTCCCCCACGCGAAAGAAAGGGCGGGCTTTCCTTTAGGCTAATTTTCACCTCATCTGAGTACGTCTCAGAAGGTTTCAAAGACTGGTTGCCGTTCACCAATACTTCGCCTGCCATGATCAAACGCTGGGCTTGATTACGGCTTTCAGCAAGTTCTTTTTCAACAATGAGCACATCCAGACGTTTTTTCTTCATACATACATTTTACATCCTGATGATTTCCAGATAATTTTTTCATGCTATTATTTGTATATGTTAAAAGCCATCATCAAAAGTATGCGCCCAAAACAATGGGTCAAAAATGTTTTCGTCCTGGCAGCGCTTGTTTTTGATCGCCAGCTTATGAATTGGTCTGCGACGCTCACCACACTGATTGGTGTATTTCTGTTCTGTACACTCTCGGGAGCGGTCTACCTCATCAATGATGTTTTTGACAAAAAAGCCGATCAAAACCATCCCACGAAAAAAAATCGTCCCATCGCTTCGGGGAAATTGTCTGTCAATGTTGCCATCGGAACCGCTGTTGTAGTGGTGGTTGGCTCCTTATATTGGGCTTTTCGTTTATCCACCGCCTTTGGGATCATCAGTGCCGTCTACTTCGTTATGAATTTGGCATACTCGTTTAAACTTAAACATGTTCCGTTGATCGATGTGATGGTCATCGCCGCCGGGTTCGTCTTGCGTGTGGCTGCCGGCGTTTCCCTTATTCAAGTGGAACGCTTTTCGCCCTGGTTATATGTTTGCACAACCCTGTTGGCGTTGTTCATTGGTTTTGGGAAACGTCGTGCTGAAATTGTATGTTTGAGTGAAAATGCAACCCAACACCGCAAGGTTTTGGATGGGTATTCTCTGGAATTCCTGGACCAGTTGATCACAATTGTTTCCGGTACAACCATTGTAGCTTATAGCCTATATACTTTCTCCGCTCCGAACCTGCCTGAAAATAATTCCATGATGCTCACCATTCCATTTGTGCTGTACGCAATATTCCGCTACCTGTATCTGATCAAGGTTCAAAAATCCGGTGGAGCACCTGAGGATTTAATTCTGTCGGATCGACCTCTGCAAGCATGCATTTTCTTATGGGGAATCAGCGTGTTGGTCATTTTCTATTGGACTAAGATCATCGCTTTCATTTGATAAAAATGCCTGCCATTGTTGCTCATACAATTGGAAAATCCATTTTATTTGGCGAACACGCGGTAGTGTATGGCTACCCCGCTATTGCAGTTCCAATTCCCGACCTG
>CAYLUJ010000201.1:0-1936 GCA_964386805.1 uncultured Pelolinea sp.
ACTTTTTCATAAACTCCATCTTCCCATTTGCCTGAGAAAATCAATGTTTTTCCTTTGACAGTTTTTCCAGCCAGTTTCGTGGCTGCAATGATGTCATCAACTTTTGCATTCATACTTGGATTTGCACCAAGGATAATGAAATCTGCACCTTCTTCTACTGCTTTTTGGAAATTTTCTTCGGTGGCTGTGCGTCCCATCCCAAATTCACCAATATAGAGGGTATCTGTTTCTGAACTGACACATTCCATATAAATCCCTACAGGGCGATTCACCAGCTTTTTTATATCCCGCACATGGAGAATTTGCATCCCCTCTGCAAAATCAAAATACTTTACCCCATACAAAGGACTTTTCTCATCCATGCTGTACCCATTCAATAGAAGGATATCAGCCCCAAATGCTGCCTCTAATTCCGGATTGGTAGCACCTCCCAGCAGAGAGTTTCCCATTCCGTTAAAACTCTGTGCCATAATTGTCCGCCCTTCAGCCAGACGAATTGACAATTTCAAATCCATGGGGGTCATTTTCTCAAAGTCACTTTTCGTGCAATTCAAAATTCTTTTTACCATTTACTGTAATCCTCTTCTTCTTAAAGAACAAAACCCGAAGCAATAAAGCTACAAGAGTCAGCTAACCCAGATCTTCACCATTGGAGGCAATGACCTTTTTGTACCAGTAGAAGCTGTCCTTGCGGTACCGCTTGAAATTATCGTTCCTGTCCACATAAACAAAGCCATAACGCTTTTCGAATCCTTCGTGTGTTGAATACAGATCGGTAGCACTCCAGGTACAGTAGCCAATCATTTCCACCCCATCTGCAATAGCATCAGCCATCTTTTTAATATGAGCGCGTAGATAATCAATGCGGTAATCATCATGGATTGAGCCATCATTTTCCAGAATATCTGTGGTTCCCATTCCATTTTCCAGAATTAGAATTGGTTTTTGATAGCGATGGTAGAAATCCATTAAAAAATGATAAAAACCGTAGGGATCAATGGTCCAACCATATTTTGTTTTAGGAAGATAGGGATTTGATAACATGGTATTGATAAGAGTATCGCCGGTACCTTGTTTCCCGCTCACATTGCTCATGTAAAAAGTCAGACTGAGAAAATCTGTTTTAATCCCTGAGATCATCTCCATATCGCCGGGTTGAATAACAGACTCAAAATCAATATCTTGAAAATTATTCAAGTAATGTTTCGGATAGATTCCCCGGCAAAAGATATCGCCATAAGCATACGCTTTAAAGCTTGCGTCATCTGCCAGTGCTACATCTTCGGGTTTACAAGTTACCGGATAAAAACAAGTGTTGCATATATTGCCACCAACTTGCGCTACCGAATCATTTTTATGTACGATTTCAACTGCATGTGCGAAAGAGAGGTTGATATGATGGTCAAATTTAAACAAATCAGTCGGATCATTGATTTCGATCCCTGCAGTATAGTAAGGCAACCAGACCATCGTATTTTGTTCATTGAATGGAACATAATACTTGATTCGTCCTTTGAAGTATTTTGTGACCGTATCAACATATCTGACATATGCATCAACACAACGCCGATCCAGAAAACCACCATATTTTCCCACAAGAGCCTGTGGGAGGTCATATGCATATAAAGTGCATATTGGTTGAATATGATTGCGCTCAAGGGCGGCGAGCATACGATCGTAAAAAGCCAAACCCGCAGAATTGGGTTCTGTATCATCACCATTGGGGAAAATGCGTGTCCAACTCATAGAAAAGCGGTATATACCAAAACCCATTTCACCATATAGATCAATATCCTCATCTAGGTGATGATAGTGATCGGACGCTGTTTTAAAGTCGCTGTAACCACCCTGGGAAAATAATTCTTTTCCATTGATTTTCATAAAACCGGTACGAACATCTGCAATAGATTGTCCCGTTTCATCTTCGCCTCGCCCG
>CAYLUJ010000202.1:0-1921 GCA_964386805.1 uncultured Pelolinea sp.
GGGTGGGGTATAATGTGCAAGGCATTGGATATTAATATGCCTGACCGGTTAGAGCGCAAACGACTGGCAGGTCAAGTCTTGACACTAATTGAAGAATATTTATAGAGAATAATCATGTCGCTTTGGGCGATTGTCCCTGTAAAATCACTGCGAAGAGGAAAATCCCGTCTTGCAAATGTATTGTCAGATGAGGAACGTTCTGCACTAAACAATGATCTCTTAACAAGAACTCTCCATTGTCTCGAATCCATCTCAAAAATCGATCAAGTCCTAGTTATCAGTTATGACCCTGAAGTCTTAGCAAAAGCACGTGAGTTTGGCGCTATGACAGTTCAAGAAGGAAAGCGCACCAACATTAATAATGCACTGCGTCGAGCAACCGTCGCGGCCAAAGCATATAATGCCACAAAAATATTGATCATCCCGGCTGATCTTCCATTTATCAATAAAGAAGAAATAGAAGATTTTATCGCTCAGGAGGGTACACCACCTGAGATTATTATTTCCTCTGACCGACGATCCGATGGGACCAATGCACTTTTCATTAATCCTATCGGAATCCTTGAATACAATTTTGGTGAGTGGTCTTTTAGAAAACATATAGAGCAAGCAGAACAAAAGAAAATTACTGTAAAGATAAAAAATAAAGAATCTCTCACATTTGACCTTGATTTACCAGAAGATTTGGAAATCTTTATGAAAACCAGTAAAATAAATAAATAATCGATCCAAGGAGGTTAACGTGAAGAATAGGGTTGCTCTGTACTTACAGGATGCACATGACTTACGGGATGGGCTGGATTATGTCAAATATGCCGAGCAAAAAGGTTTTGAAGCAGTGTGGCAGGCTGAAAGCCGCCTTGTGCGCGATGCAATCGTCCCAATGGCTGCATATGCTGCCGTTACAGAGAGACTGAAAGTTGGATCGGGAGTAATTAACAACTGGACCAGAAACATTGGCCTATTAGCAGCCACTTTCCTCACTTTGGATGATCTTGCTCCTAACCGTATCATCTGCGGTATTGGCGCTTGGTGGGATCCATTAGCGAAAAATGTTGGAATCGATCGCAACAAGCCGCTGCTCGCCATGAAAGAAACAGTTACCGTTCTTAAACGGCTACTCAATATGGAGAGAGTCAGCTTTGATGGTGAATTCATCCATGTCAATGACATCGAATTAGATGTCGTGCATGGACGCAAAGAACCACGAAATGTTCCCATCTATATCGGTGCCACCGGCGATATGATGCTCGAGATGAGCGGAGAGATCGCCGATGGCGTAGTATTGAATTACTGTGTGCCGCCGGAATACAACCTCAAAGCTCTGGAATTAATTGAGAACGGCGCAAAAAAAGCAGGCAGAAAGCTTGCTAATCTTGATCTCCCTCAGTTGGTGGTCTGTTCCGTCGACCGCGATCACGATAAAGCGATTGACACTACCCGTGAATTACTCACTCAATATCTTGCCCAGCAACCCCACATCGCAAAAGCATCCGGCGTCTCCATGGATGTCGTTCATGAAATTCAATCCATTCTCGGTTGGCCGGCAACGCACGAGCAGATCCAGAAAGCCAAACATCTGGTGCCTGAAGATCTCATTTATCGCATTACGGCTTCCGGAACACCAGATGAGGCAAGAGCAAAAGTAAAAGAGTATATGAAGAATGGCTGCACCTGCCCAATCCTTTACCCGGTGGGTGGTGATGTTCATTTATTAATCGATACGTTTGCGGATTAATTGTTTTTACTGGAAGGATCTCAAGATGCCAATTTATGTTATCGGCCATGTTAACCCGGATACTGATTCCATTGCAGCAGCATTAGGTTATGCCTGGTTACTGCATGAACGTGATGGAATTGAGGTTGTAGCAGCTCGTTCGGGTGTGATCAATCCACAAACTTCCTGGGTTTTGGATTTTCT
>CAYLUJ010000203.1:0-1909 GCA_964386805.1 uncultured Pelolinea sp.
ATAATTTCTTTTATAGCTTTGATTTTTATGATCGGATCAATACTAACAAATGGGTTAGACGGACAAAAGATGATGAAATCGGCTGTTTGAACAGCGTTCAGCGCTTTTTCTGGCACAACCGCTTTTTCAATATTGGCAAATTCTATCGATTGTATCTCAGGTTCAAAATGATATTTAACAAAATATTCCTGAAAAGGAAGTCTTCTGCCATCTTTGCAACGCACAAATGTCCGAACAGGTGTATCGCTCATCGGGAAAACTGGGATTTTTATCTTCCATTGTCCGCAAAAATGAGCGGTAATTTCTGATAATTTTTGCCCTGCTTGTAATCTACGAGTTCGTTCAAGGTGCGTTGCAAGATCCAAGTTACCGATATTGAACCAGGTTGGACCTTGCAGTTTTTTGATCTCTTCCAGCGTGTGCCAGGTTTCATGATCCCTACCCCAACCCACATCGGGGTTAGCCAAATCTGCTAATGTATAACAAACCGTGTCTAGGTCAGGTGAAATGGAAAGCCCAAAGTGTTTAAAATCATCTCCGGTATTGACGATAACGGTCAGTTCAGAGGGTTCTAGGCATTGTGCCAGCCCATCCACCAGCTTTGCGCCTCCGACTCCTCCAGCAAATGCAGCGATCTTCATAGCTTTTCTCACCGGAAGAGGTCTTCTTCTTTTTCTCGTAAAATTTCATGAAATGGATTATCAGAAAATGGATAAGGAAATCCGCGTACGTGTACAATCGGGATCATCTCATCGGCTTGACCCATTACCAATGATGCGGATGCGGCTAATTCATCTGCAGCAGCGATCTGCGTGATCTTCAAATGATATTTAAAAATATCCTCCTTACCGCGCATATCAACTATTCCCGGAACACCGGAAAAGCCTATTGAAATTCCAACCGTCCCTTTGCGCCAGGCTCGTCCATGTGAATCGATGATCATTACGCCAATATTCCTACCGGTTTGGTCTTTAAAATACCCCCGTATTTTCAATGCCGATGCGCTGGGATCTTTGGGAAGCAGCAAATACCAATCATCATCGTTTCCCCAATCCCCCTTTACATTAGAATGGTCAATACCTGCATTGGCACAGATAAAACCTAGTTTATGTTCCACAATGAGTGTATTTTCACCTGAACGGACGATCTCTTTGCTCTCAGAAAGGATCAATTCCACCAAGCGAGCATCTTTTTGGGTTATTTCTGCCACTTCCAGAGCTCGTTTCGAGGGGTTAACCGTTGATAAATTAACCAATCTGCCCTCTGCTTTGGAAACGACTTTTTGAGTGATAACTAAAATATCGCCATCCTCTAGCGTGAGATTTGCACTCTGAAGAGCGTGATGGATAATCTTTGCCAGGTCCTGGCCTGGTTGAATAAGAGGAAGAGTATCAATTGGTGTGAAAGTTAACGATTTTCGAGTCATGCAATGGTTGCTCTAATCAATACCTGTAATCTTGATTCCGGCTGATTGGATGCCAAATTGTTTATTAATATTGATCAATACGGATGTTAATCCTTCGCTGACAATGGAATTTTGCAGTGGACCGGCATCGTATCCATTTAGGTGTGCATCTTTGACCAACGCCAATACAGTTGATTTTGCTTCCTTATCATTACTACACACTAACACATCACACTGCAAGTCTTCGTCTTTCAGCAGTTTTTCGTAAGAAACATTTTGAAATGCAGATACTACCTTTACATTGCCACCTAATTTTTCCTGCGCTTCCTGTGCTGCGCATCCGCTGGGAGGAATTTGTACATGAGTGACTTTGGGCGGAACAAGCGGTACAGTCACATCGATCACGATCTTGTTCTGTACTACCTCGCGGATGGATTCCAACGTCGGGATATGAGCTGTATACGGAACTGTGATTACGACCAGATCAGCCTTTCGGGCAGCTTC
>CAYLUJ010000204.1:0-1864 GCA_964386805.1 uncultured Pelolinea sp.
CTTTGGACTGCTTCTGACGGGAGACCTTACTCTGTTTGGACCCATCCATGCCCTGATCGTGCTTTTCTTCGTTAGTGGATTTTGGATGCTGGCGCGCCGCGTCACTAATCTGGATGGCGGACTGCTCATGCTGCTGATCGTGATGATCATTTTAAGTGACCGGCTCTTTCAATTCATGAACCTGTGGCGTATATTCACACTGGATATCTATACTGTCGGAAAGAATGATATCTTGGTAGCTGCCTCTCTGCTGGCTGCCCTATGGTATTTCTAGGATTCGCGCTGGCGAGCGGGTTGGTAGCCAGCATCAAACCGAACACCTTGTATGTACTCTTCCCGCTGTGGCTTTTCCTTATAATCCGTAACTATCGCGAGCATCTTGCTTCACTGGCTGCTCATGCGCTGTTGGTGGTTCCAGGGTTGCTGTGGTTGGTGCGCAATCTGATTGTGCTGGGCACGCCGGCTAGTGCGGATGCCACCCGCCTTTCAGCCTGGAGCATTGCATCCAATCTGACCAATCCTTACTTCTATCAGAACATTCCTAAAAATTTAGTACTCACAGTAGGATTAGTAGTATTGGAAGTCATTTTGGCTATTAAAAATAAAAAAGCGCATTTTTGGAATGCGATTATCGCTGTGGTGCTGTTGGTGGCATTCATTAGTACACCGGTGACTGCTTATTTTGAAAATGTAAATACTATCCCTGAAATTCGATGGCGTTTTGGCGAAGCACTGTTGGCATTCTTGGCTATCCTGGTGATGAATGACATGATAATTCTTGGGAGAATTATCATACCGAAAAAGACGCTCCCGAAAGGAATTGCAATCTTGTTCGCATGTTTGACGTTGGCTGGTAGCGCCTCTTTTATTTACTTGCAGCGCGAAACAATGCTGATGGTACCGCAGAATGCTATCATTCTTCATGATCAATTCTGGGAACCGGTTGGCGTGAATGGCTATCGCAGTGCTTACGATTATGTTCAGCGGAATGTGCATAATTCAACGGTGTGGGTGGAAAATGGGCTGCCGTTCTACCTGTATGATGCCGGATTCACCAATACGGTCAGTCGAGAAAACCAGGCGGACTATGTAGCCGGTTTTCGCAAGGATTGGTTCGGAAATGGATATCAGGATTACCCTGATCTGATCCAGAAACTGCTGACTGACTCTGCCTATGAGATGGTTTACGAGGATGGAGAGGGTGTGGTCCTGCGTAGAAAATAAAATTCATCTTAAAGAAATCCATGTGCTTCTGGATATTTTTGTTTAAATTACTACAATAAAGGAAATGTATTTTGAAATCATTTTAATGAAAAACTAGGATGATCCAATGTATAAATCAAAATTTCTTAATTATCTGATGTTCGGCATGTTGTATTTTACTCAGGGGACTGTGTTGGCTTATTTCTTGAGTGTGAACGCACTATATTTCAATTCCGTTCATTCACATCATTCATAAAGGAAAGACTGTTCGGAGCGTAGCCTAATGGTAGAGCAAAAAGACGTACCCGTGAGTGTACGTGATCACAACCAAAAAGCGTGGGATAAGCTGGCGGAAGACGGTATCGAATGGTCTATCCCGGTTTCATCAGAAACGATAGCAGAAGCACGTAAGGGAAACTGGCAAATCCTTCTGACTGAATCAAAATATGTTCCTCGTAATTGGTTCCCTGAAGATTTGCATGGTGTGGAAATATTGTGCTTAGCCAGCGGAGGAGGACAGCAGGCACCCATTTTAGCCGCTGCGGGGGCAAATGTGACTTCATTTGATCTTTCTGCTGAGCAACTCAAGCGAGATCGTTTGGTAGCAGAGCGGGAAGGGTTGGATTTGATCACTCTACAGGGGGACATGCGCGATCTATCC
>CAYLUJ010000205.1:0-1846 GCA_964386805.1 uncultured Pelolinea sp.
AAAATTAGCAATTAAATCAATGTCTTTTGCGGTATTACTGCCGGGAACATTGGTTGAGGTATTGCTATCCACTCCCCAGGGGTGAGTAGTGGAGATCGCTTTGACCACATTTTGTGGGGTCAACCCACCCGCCAGTATCACAGGCACACCTGCTGTTTCAACGATCTTCTTGCTAATGTTCCAATCATGCGTAAAGCCGGTTGCACCCACCCCAGGAAAACCAGTACGTTTAGTATCCAATAAAAGCAGATCGCTCACTGCAGCATACTGTTGTGCAATTTGGATACTGGTCTCATCTTCTACCGGAATGGCTTTCATTAAACGGATGTTCTTATCAAGTCGCGAGCGCAGTTCGCGCATGGCGTCAATACCCACACAATTCAGATCAGAGGATATATGTACAATGTTGGGTTTAACTTCCGCTGCCATGCGCAGAATCTCATTAACATCCGTAGCCATAGTTAAAGCCACAGCGGTAGCAGTGTATGGGGGTAATGAGGTAACAATTTTCCGCGCTTCCTGGAAAGATAATTCAGCCGGTACCTCGCCATATTTTCCTGCTACAAAACCGATATGATTTACTCCCAATTTTGCTGCCGCAAGAGCGGTATCTGCATCAGTAAAAGCATAAATTTGGATAATCATTTTCAAGCTATTCCTTCTACACCGTAGAATATATTTATTTCCATATTTTGTAAATAAGAGCCAGATAACTAAATTTACAATATAGTTAATCACAGAAAAGTCTACACTATTTAGCAAATAAATGGGGTCAAGTCATGTGTGCAACTGATAACTGTTGAAAGAATACCATATTAGGGGAAGAAAAAGCCAAACATTTTCTAGGGTAATGATTCAAGCGCAGCATTACTCTCTCAATATCTTGCTTTGCTAGAGAAGAGAAGCCAGTTCTTTTCGGAAATTGTATGTAAAAGGTGCCCGCTTCATCCTAATCCCGTACCAGAATCGTACTGTTGCCTAAGCATTGATCCATCCTATTTCAAGTACCCTGCGCCACTCAATCACATCCGAACCCACACCTACCAGGTTCATCTCTTCAGAAAATACTTTTGTAAATCATACAATTTTCATACATTTTGTCATATTATATTCAGGTATGATGTTTGTAGATGCAAAAGAATGGGAGAAAAAATATGAAAATCAAAATTTTGTCCTTAATCGTCTTGGGTGCTCTTCTTTTTACTAGTTGTGCCACTTCCGCTGCTGAAGAAGTCACCACACCACCCGCAGTGAACGCTATTGCAACAGATACTGATCAAAATACGAGTGAAAGTTCTGTTTCAACAACCACGGTCAGCTTTAGCAAAGATATTTGGCCGGTCATTCAACAGTTCGCACTCCCAGCACATGGAACTGAAATGAAAGGCGGAGTAAGTCTGGCAAGCTATGAAGATATCATGAAATACATCGTCCCTGGAGACCCGGCAGCCAGCGAGCTGTACAAACGTTTAACCGGTGATGGAGTCCCCATGATGCCACCCAGCGGTAAACTACCGGATGCGACCATCCAACTTTTCTACGATTGGATTGCGCAGGGTGCGCAGAATAATTAATAAATCATCTGCACCCATGCAGGGATCTTAATATAACCTTATTTTATTGAAGAGCGGATGAAAAATCCGCTCTTCATCTTCATCAGATTAAAAACTTACTTCTTCCTTATATCTCTTCAGATAATCAGGCAGGGCAGAAAAAAGGAATATACCCAACGGCAATGTCAGTAAGAGTCCGGAAAGAGCGTAAGATGAACCGTAATTTCCAAAGGATTGTGCTGTCCAACCAAAGACATAAGAACCGAAGAAGGCACCCAAGTCTTGTCCGAAGA
>CAYLUJ010000206.1:0-1810 GCA_964386805.1 uncultured Pelolinea sp.
GCAAGGAAACATGAAAATAGCCAGAAAAAAGCGTGCACCTGCACCGGTTTACACCAGCCCAAACCAACTTACGTTGGACTGTTTCCAGACTACATAGATAATGAGAAAACCTTTGGAATCATGTTTGAGACATTGGACGATACAAAGTAAGATGGAGTATATAACTGCAAAAGTCCATCATCCTGTTATGCTCTTTTAGGGAAAATAATAGGTCTCCTTGCTATGAAATTAAAGATGAGTGGGTGGTGCAGTTTTCAATGGTTCTCATGCGACAGAAATGAAATTTTGCATCTTAACTTCCAACCTTTTCCGTTGGAACATACGATAAGAATTAGGAGTAGAGGGGAACGTTGTCGATTTCTGGATGTCGGTTGAAAAAGAAGGTAATAAAAACCAATTCTGACGATATCATTTTTGTGGCTGCAAAATTATGTAAGTTGTCCCGCGTAAAACAGGAGAAGAGACTTTTACCGGGACGTTGGAAAAGGTACAGAGAGAAGAATTGGTGATGAAAGCTCTGAAAAATGGCATGAGCACAGGTGACACCTTCAATAGATATGAAATTAGGTAAAAATTAAATCATGAACGATCCTAATACAAAAACTGGAACTTTCCGCTGGAGAATCATCGCCTTGCTGTTCTTCGCGACAACGATCAACTACATTGACCGTCAGATTATCGGGATATTAAAGCCTTTCATTGCGGAAGATTTGAATTGGGGTGAAGCCGATTACGGGTATATCGTAACGGCTTTTCAGATTGCATATGCCATTGGTTTGATCAGTACCGGACGGTTCATGGACAAATTCGGGACACGTATCGGTTACCTGTGGGCAATTATGGTCTGGAGTCTTGCAGGAATGGCCCATGCCGCTGCCAGAGGAGTAGTGAGTTTCGCCGCAGCCCGCTTCGCACTTGGAATCGGGGAATCGGCCAATTTCCCGGCTGCGGTGAAATGCGTAGCTGAATGGTTCCCTAAAAAAGAACGCGCTTTTGCTACAGGTTTGTTCAATTCCGGATCGACAGTCGGCGCCATTATAGCCCCGGTGATTGTTTCGGGAATTACCGTTGCTTTTGGCTGGCAATGGGCTTTTGTCATCACCGGTGCCTTGGGCTTCATTTGGGTTTTTTTCTGGCTGTCCTCATACCAGGTTCCGCAGAAGCATCCAAAAGTGAGCAAGGAAGAAATGCAATATATCCTTCAGGATCAGGACAACATAAATTCTGTCGGAAATGTCGGGTGGAGCAGGCTATTCCGGTATAGAGAGACTTTTGCTATCTGCTCCACAAGGTTTATTTCAGATTGGGTGTGGTGGTTTTTTCTTTTCTGGATTCCCGACTTTTTGAACAAAACGCATGGGATCGATATCAAAGAGGTGGTGATCCCTTTGATACTGATTTATGCTGTTTCCAGTGTTGGCGGGATCGCCGGCGGCTGGCTATCATCTAAATTCATACAAATGGGTAAAAGCGTTGATTATGCCCGAAAAACAACCATTATCATTTGCGCCCTGATCATATTGCCTGTTGTGCTTGTCTCTCAGGTTCAAAGTTTATGGGTGTCGGTGGTACTGATCGCTTTTGCTGCAGCAGGACATCAGGGATGGGCCTCCAATATTTTCACAATTGTATCTGACATTTATCCAAAAAATGTAGTTGGTTCCATGATGGGACTTAGTGGTTTTGCCGGTGCTGTTGGCGGGGCTCTTGCTGCTTCATTTGTTGGACTGCTTCTCGAGAGTACCGGAAGTTATTTCCTGATCTTTCTGATAGCATCTTCTGTATACCTGATCAACTGGCTTATTATCAG
>CAYLUJ010000207.1:0-582 GCA_964386805.1 uncultured Pelolinea sp.
TCCACGCCCAATATCTGCATACTCTGATAATGTTCCGTGGTTAAATTTGTAAGCAGAGGATTCTTCTGATTATCGGAAAGGGTGATGCAGAAAAGTTCTGCGTTGCCTGCAATATGTGAAATCAATCCTCCGCAGCCCAATTCAATATCATCGGGATGAGCGCCGAGAAAAAATATCTTTTTTCCGTAAAAGATCAGATCTTTTGCCATAGGTTTATTTCTTCGCTAGAATCCCACCAACTACCTTGGTCATGACGATCTTTCCATCTCTTTGAATACGTTTTTCCGCGACGGTCTTGATCTTATCCATGACAATTTCAAACTCATCTTTGCTTTCAAAGAAGCTGGCCCAGAATCTCGGTGGAATAGCGAGAACTGCCGGGCATAGGTGGAATGACCTTGTTAGTCGCCTCTTTGATAATATCATAAAAAGCCTTTTTATTTTCTGGCATAGGACCGGTGGTAAAAAGGTAACCACTCGGTTTAAGAACCCGATGCATTTCTTTGATGGTGAAGGGGATATCCTCCGCATAGTAAATGGCAAAACTGCAAGATGCCAGATCGAAAGTATTGTCGTTGAAAG
>CAYLUJ010000207.1:592-1432 GCA_964386805.1 uncultured Pelolinea sp.
CTGTGTTGCGTTTTTTATTCTCTTCTCTGGCTTTCGCGAGCAGTTCGTCAGAAACATCTCCACCGACGATTTTTGCATTTCCATGCAGGGTATCGTAGTATGAAAAGCACTGCTTCCCGGCGCCGCAGCCCACATCCAGGATGTGCATCCCTTCCTTCAAGGGGATGGTTTCGATCATCCAATCATCAATATTGCGAGTGCCATATTTTTCATGGATGTTGATCCTTGCGAGCAAATCAGAAGTAGTTTCTTTATAATCGATTTTCATGCGTCACCTTTATGGAATTTTGAATAAGTATAAGTGCTCCCGGCATGTTGTCAAGTTCGCTTAACAGATGCGTGGTAATAGTTCGCCCGCCAGGGTATCCAGAATACGCTGCCCTCCGATTTGGGTTTTCATCAGCACGCGTGGTGTCTCTCCTTCCATCGGAAGAACTTTGCCAATTAAAACCGCGTCCTGCCCCAATGGATGGGAACGCAAAGCATTCAATGCCAGGAGTGTTTCTTCTTCAGGTACAACAGCCAGCAGTTTCCCTTCATTGGCAATGTAGAGGGGGTCAAATCCAAGCATTTCGCAGGCGGCTTGTACCTGTTTTTTTACAGGGAGCGCTTCTTCCTGCAGAAGCATAGTCACCCGGCTTTGCTGTGCAATTTCATTGAGCGTGGTGGCAACTCCGCCGCGGGTAGGATCGCGCAGCACATGAGTATGTGGAGCGGCTTTCAACAACACTTCAATCATTCTATTCAAAGGAGCCACATCCGATTGGATGGTGGTGGAGAAACCAAGCTCCCCACGTTCTGCCAGCACGGCAATCCCATGATCGCCCATGCTTCCTGAAA
>CAYLUJ010000207.1:1442-1706 GCA_964386805.1 uncultured Pelolinea sp.
GCAGGATAGAGTCCCCGGGGCGGGCAGATTGTCCGTTGATCTCACGTTCATCCGGGATCCAGCCGATGCCACTGGTTGAAATGAAAAGCTGATCCACACTGCCTTTTTCAGCCACTTTGGTATCCCCGGCAATAATGGACACACCGGCTTCCTGTGCGGTTTTTTCCATCGAAGCGACGATCCTCTCCAGTACTTCCATGGAAAGACCTTCTTCAATGATGAAGGAAGCGGTGAGATAAAGGGGAAGCGCGCCAGCCATAGCGA
>CAYLUJ010000208.1:0-1679 GCA_964386805.1 uncultured Pelolinea sp.
AGAAGTTTGTTTTTTCGGGTAATATCACCACCATAGCATTTTGCCAGAACGTCTTTACGCATCGCTTTGACATTCGCACGCGAAATGATGCGTCCGTCTGCTGAAGCTTGAATAGCCACATCAAATAACTGCCGAGGGATCAGTTCCTTCAATTTTGTAACCAGTCGCTGCCCGAGATGGTAAGCTGAATCTTTATGGACAATACTTGCCAGTGCGTCCACCGGCTCTCCCCCGATCAGCACTTCCAATTTTACCAAGTCACTAGCACAATATTCTTTGAAAGAATAATCCATAGATGCATATCCGCGCGTTTTTGATTTTAATTCATCAAAGAAATCAATGATCATTTCGGAGAGTGGTATCTCAAAATTTAATTGAACTCGATTGGGAGATGGATATTCTTGAGCAATAAAATTACCTAATCTTCGTTTCACCAACTCCATAACAGCCCCGTAAAATTCGGTGGGGGTAAAGACAGATAGATTCATCCACGGTTCCTGGATTTCCTCAATGGTAGATTCGTCCGGTAGCATGGCGGGGGAATCGATCAAAATTTCCTCACCATTGTGTAAAACTACCCTGTATTCAACGGTAGGAGCAGTTAACACAATATCCAGATCATATTCGCGTTCCAGGCGTTCCTGAAATATTTCCATATGGAAAAGACCAAGAAAACCACAGCGAAACCCAAAATTCAATGCTTGAGATGTTTCAGGGGTGTAAACAAAGGATGCATCATTCAACTGCAATTTTGCCAGGGCATCCTTCAGATCATCATAATCTTCACCCTCTACCGGATATACCCCGGCAAAGACCATGGGTTTAGGATGTTTATATCCGGGTAGAATGTATTCAGCAGGATTATTTCGATCAGTTAGCGTATCCCCTACCCAGCAATCTTTTACTGTTTTCAAACCGGTGGCAATATACCCCACATCACCCGTGGAAAGTACATCAATGGGTTTCATATTGGGAGCGAACACTCCGATTTCTATCGGATCGGTCTCCACTTTATTTGACATTAACAAGAATTTCCCCTTCATGTCAGCTTTCCCGCTGAATATTCTTACATAAGCGATCACACCTTTATAAGGGTCATAATGCGAGTCAAAAATAAGCGCTTTGAGGGGTTCGTTTTCATTTCCTGTAGGAGGAGGGATTCGTTCGATGATCGCATCCAGAACCTGATCCACATTGAGACCTGTTTTTGCGGAAATGCGGATGATGGTCTTGGGATCACAGCCCAGCAAATTCCCCACATCTTCAGCCACCTCATCGGCATGAGAGGATGGGAGATCAATCTTATTCAGAACTGGTATGATAACTAAATCGGATTCAAGCGCAAGGTAAAGATTAGCCAGAGTTTGTGCTTCGATACCCTGTGTGGCATCCACCACTAATACAGCGCCTTCACACGCGATCAACGAACGGCTGACTTCATAAGAAAAATCAACGTGCCCGGGGGTATCGATCAGATTGAGCTCATAGGTCGATCCATTTTTTTTGTATTCCATGCGCACTGCAGATGCCTTTATGGTGACCCCTTTTTCTCGTTCCAGGTCCATGTTATCCAGCACCTGATTGACCATATCACGATCAGAAATAAGCCCTGTCATTTGCAGCAGGCGGTCGGCCAGGGTCGATTTTCCATGATCAACATGGGCGATAATGCAAAAATT
>CAYLUJ010000209.1:0-1649 GCA_964386805.1 uncultured Pelolinea sp.
CGCTGGGTTTCTTTTTCTGTCGAATTTTTTCAGATACTCGTCCTGGTCATTGCTTTTGGATTGCCCTACTATACCTTTTTTTTGTTTTTCGTGCAAGAGGGAAATGCACGTGTGAAAATCGGTCATAGATATTTTCTTTCATTTCATACAGGATAATATACAAGATTTGTATACCATCCTGTATGTTTTGTATTTCTTCAAGAATCAAATCTGATTTTTTGAGTTAAACCCATCTTTTTTGTTGCAATAAGTTATCATATATGCTAATATAATGCAATGGAATTCAATTCTTTACTTGAGCTAATTGGTGATGATCCAGTTTTTGAATCTTCAATTTTACTCGCGGGGCATATCGATCCAAAGCAGGTTCGCACCCAGCTTTCGCGTTGGGTGAAAAGTGGGCGAATTTATCGATTACGGCGAGGGCTTTATTCCGTAGCGCCTCCATATCAAAAGGTCAAGCCGCATCCGTTTTTGATCGCCAACCATCTGCAGCGAGCATCCTATGTGAGCATGCAATCTGCTCTGTCATATTATGGAATGATTCCGGAAGTTATGCACAGTACGATAAGCGTAACTGCTGGTCGACCTGAAAGATTGAAAACACCCTTGGGAATTTTTGAGTTCCGTCATATCAAAACAGACCTCCTTTTTGGTTACCAAATGACCGATCTCGGAGGGCAAAGCGCATTGGTGGCAACACCGGAAAAAGCACTGCTAGACCTGATTTATTTGCAACCAGGTGGGGAAACACCGAATTATTTGCATGAGTTACGCTTACAGAATGTCGACCTGCTTGCTCTAGATCTATTGAAGAAACAGTCCGAAGTATTTAACACTCCAAAAATGCTCAGGGCGGTAAAAGGCATTTCGCAATTGATACTTGGAGAGACAATTGAGTATGAGGAACTATGAAAGATTATTTGTCTGACCTGGTGAAGCAAACAAAATCTCCCCTTGAAAGCCGGAACTTCGCACGAGAGTATCTTCAAGCACGCATATTGGCTGTTCTGCAGCGTTCCGGTGCCATGATCCCCTTGGCTTTTCATGGTGGAACGGCACTGCGCTTTCTCTATTCCCATGGGCGGTACTCTGAAGATCTCGACTTTGCGCTTGAAGGAGACTGCCAGCTCTATGATTTTCGCTCTTACGTGCAAGCCATTCGGTCAGAATTAACCCCGGAAGGGTACCAAGTTGAATTAAAGGTCAATGATCAAAGAACAGTGCATAGTGCATTCATTCGTTTTCCTGGGTTGTTGTTTGAACTGGGTCTTTCACCACAACGGGGTGAAGTGCTTGCTGTAAAAATTGAAGTCAATACCAATCCACCTCGGGGAGCAGGTCTCACGACAACGGTTGTGCGCCGTTTTGTGGTTCTTCAACTTCATCATTATGATAAGGCTTCTTTGCTATCAGGAAAATTACACGCAATTTTGCAACGTCCCTTTACCAAGGGGCGCGATCTGTATGATTTGCTCTGGTATTTAAGCGACCCAACCTGGCCGCAGCCTAATCTGGAGTTTCTGAACAATGCACTGGCTCAAACCGGATGGACTGGCGAAAAACTGACTGAGACAAATTGGAAAGAAAAGGTTTGGTTAAAGATAAAGGACGTGAATTGGAATGCTATCGTCAATGATGTGCGCCCC
>CAYLUJ010000210.1:0-1634 GCA_964386805.1 uncultured Pelolinea sp.
GGAAATGCACTCAGGTACGCCACAGCGATCGATTGGACCACATCCAAAAAGATACCACCAGGAATAGTAATGAACCAAAAAATTAAAATGGCATGCACACAGAATCCAAAAATTAGTAATTTCCAGAAAGCTAGAGTATGAATTTTCCCCTTGATGTAATACCGATAAAAAAGCCCGCTAGTAGCCGCGATCAAGATCGATCCAACACCGGTGATCATCCCACCCCCACCAATATAGATCCGATAAACCGCTGCCAAAATGCTTGCAATGACAGCCACAACCGGACCTCCAAACAAACCCCCAATGCTTAAAACAACCGAACGACCATCGAAAAAGACTCCCTGGTTGAAATACATGGGTGAGAGCATACAACCCACTGCAATGACCCCGAAGAAAATTCCACGTACGATCTGCCCCCACCATGAATTATGGGTCCATTGGTGCAGAACGAAACTTTGACTGATACCAAGGACTAATAATAGTGCTGCGTTATTAACAATTTCCTTGTAGCCCATTCCACCTCAAAATAGGTATCCCTGTGTCGGAAAATTCCTTTTTCAGTATATAGAAAATTTCTATGTTTTTCTAGACTGAATTCTATATGACTCTTCTAAATAATTTTCAGAATATTTGCAAATCATTCAAAGCCACTCCATCCCTATCCCTATACCTATACCTTCACTATAGATACTTCTTTTAAAATAAAAAATAAGAGATTTCTAAGCAATTTTCATCAATCTTGAATCAAAACGTTGACTTTTCATTCGCTTCTCCGGTACACTTAACCCATGTTGGCACGCGTCTTTTCCTGTGCCGTCCTGGGGCTGGATGGAGTTATCGTCGAAGTAGAGGTGGACCTAGCGAATGGGTTACCGGGGGTAATCATCGTGGGGCTGCCTGATACGGCTGTACAGGAGAGCCGCGAACGGGTTCAATCTGCCATTAAAAATTCCGATCTAATTTTTCCCCGCAAACATGTGCGTGTTAATCTGGCGCCCGCTTCCGTGCGTAAAGAAGGACCTTCCTACGATTTGCCTATCGCGCTTGGTATCTTGGCTGCATCGGATCAAATTCCAGCCGGGATCTTGCAGGATATGCTCGTGATTGGAGAGCTTTCACTGGATGGATCTGTGCGCCACGTGCGGGGTGTACTGCCTATGGCAGCCCTGGCAATGGAGAAAGGCTTTCGCCGTATTCTAGTGCCCGAAGCCGATGCAACCGAAGCTGCCCTCATCCCGGGGCTGGAGGTCATCCCGATTCGCAATCTAGCTCAACTTTGTGCATCCTTGAATGGAACTGTTTTCATTAAGTCACAGGAACCTGTGGAAAAAGAAGATCTCCCCGCCTGGGAATTGACCGATTTCCGCGAGATCAAAGGGCAGGAACACGTCAAGCGCGCATTGGAGATCGCCGCCGCCGGCGGGCATAACATCCTCATGATCGGTCCACCCGGGGCAGGGAAAACCCTGTTGGCACGTGCTCTTCCTGCCATTCTGCCTTCCATGACCATCCAGGAATCTTTGGATGTCACGCGTATCTATTCGGTTGCCGATCTGCTACCCAAGGATATTCCTCTTATCCAAACCCGCCCCTTCCGCGCACCGCACCACACCATCTCGGACGCGGGTCTGCTG
>CAYLUJ010000211.1:0-1585 GCA_964386805.1 uncultured Pelolinea sp.
CAGGTAGGACATACTTTATCGGTAGATGGTTTGTTTTTAGGGTTCATTTTGCTTCACTCTTTTTTGTTGTCAAAGCCGAAATATTATAACATCAATGATATGATAGTTTTTACCCATGAAAGAAGCAGGCATTTACATCCATTTTCCATTCTGTAAAAGTCGCTGCCAGTATTGTGATTTTAACACAAGTGCAGGGTTGGAAGAATTCATTGCCGATTACTGTCTGAATCTGGTCAAGGAAATACAAATTAACAGATGTGTTTCAGAGAAGGGTTTTTCCATCCGCTCCATTTATCTGGGTGGCGGCACTCCCTCATATCTGCCAGTTCGTTGCATTCCTGAAGTACTTCAAGCTGTTAAAGATACATTTCGTGTGTCTTCTGGGATGGAAATTTCCATGGAAGCCAATCCGGCGGATATCACTCGAGCCAACGTATCAATCTGGCGTGAAGCCGGCGTGAACCGTTTGAGCATTGGAATGCAGAGTGCCCAGGATGAAGAATTAAAGCTGCTTGGACGTAGGCACTGTTTTGAGGATGTCATTCAAGCCGTGGATTCTATCCACAAGGCAGGTATTGAAAATTTCAATCTCGATCTAATGTTCGGATTGCCTTATCAATCCATGCAAAACTGGCAGGATTCAATAATGAAAGCGCTGGATCTGACTCCTGCTCATCTTTCTCTATATGCATTAACAGTGGAAGATGAAACACCACTGGCGGCGGACATCCAGGTTGGGATTCTACCAGCCCCTGATGATGACTTGGCTGCGGACATGTACGAATGGGTGATGGATTTTCTGGCAAAGAATGGTTTTGAGCAGTATGAGATTTCAAACTGGGCAAAGCAGGATGGTGCAATCGATTATCGCTGCCAGCATAATTTGCTATACTGGCGCAACCAGGATTATTTTGGATTTGGGGCAGCTGCGCATAGCCACATATTTGATCAGCGTTGGGCAAACAGAACCAATGTTCCGAAATATATTCAAATGTTATCTGAATTTTCTGGGAAAGAAACAGCGAGTACTCCGTTCCCGTGGTTCGATATGTATACAAAATTATCACCATCCGAAGATATGGGGGAGACAGCCATGATGGGGTTGCGTCTTGTTGAAGAAGGGTTGCGCGATGATCTTTTTCAAGAAAAATTTGATAGGTCTCTTTTTGATGTATATAAAAAACAAATCGATGAATTAATTGGTCTGGGATTGTTGGAAGTCAAGGAAAGCGAACCGCGTGCTATTCGCTTGACAAAGCAGGGCAGACTGGTAGGAAATCAGGTGTTTTTGCGTTTTCTCATGGATTAAGACTCCTCACTTGAATTTCTATCCTGTCGTCCTGAACGAAATGAAGGATCTCGTTTATGGTTGGAAATAGCTATGAATAAGTCTAAAGAAAAATGATAGATAAAATGAAAGCCATTATTTGTTCGTTGCGACCCACAAATAGAAAAGTGTTGTGGCTAGCAGATGGCTCGCTGACGCTCACCATGACGTAATTAATAGGTCATTCCGACAGAGCACAACGTCGGAGGAATCTCTCCATTTCTAAAAGGATTCCTCGACCGGTCGCAATGGATTGTG
>CAYLUJ010000212.1:0-1540 GCA_964386805.1 uncultured Pelolinea sp.
CTTGCTGGGCATTTTACTGGGAGTGATCTCTCTCGGTGGGCTGCTGTTCACCTGGTATGGAGTCGTGGGATTGATCATTGCATTAGTTTTTGCACTCTTCTTCCTGGTTGTATTCACACTCAGTAAAATTGTTGCTGCGTATGTATTTGGTTCCTGGTTGATGCAGGATGTTTTCAAGACGAAAACACAGAGTCGTTGGATAGATCTTCTGATCGGCGTTTTGTTCTATGTGGTCCTGCGCGCTATTCCTTTCGTAGGTTGGTTGGTTGGATTAGCTGCCAGCCTGTACGGTACTGGAACTTTGCTTATTGCATTTTCAAGAGTTGAAAAGAAAAAAGAATTAAAAGCTGCAAAAGCAAAATAATCTGTAAAAAATCCCGCTCAGACCCGAGCGGGATTTTTTTATATAGGCAATATAAAGAAGGGCGTTATCATTTCTTGAGACGAAAACCCCCCGTGCCTTCCCAGTAAGCGATTCTCTTTATTT
Organism: uncultured Pelolinea sp.; assembly: GCA_964386805.1. Lineage (GTDB taxonomy): Bacteria > Chloroflexota > Anaerolineae > Anaerolineales > Anaerolineaceae > UBA4781. Next base: position 488 of record CAYLUJ010000212.1, read on the forward strand.
GCCCACCACCAGAAAGCGTTTCCTTTTGGGAAAGCGATATAGTCTCCCAGTCGATTCTGAATAATCGGGCTCATTTCTTTTTTACCAAACAAGCCCGAATGGATTATTTTTGTAGAAGGGATCAGAGCGAATTCATCTGCCCAACGCTGTTGTACATACTCTTGGAATCCCTTTCTCTTCTCTGATTTGATGAATAGATAGGGGAATCGACTTTCACCACTGGGTGGTATTTCTAGATAGCTCATGAATTCTTGATCGTTGCGCACTTCATAAACCGGTCGAATTTGTGTCGGAATTTGACCATGGTCAGAGGTTATCAGTAACAATGTATCGTTTTTACCCAGGTGCGTTCTATCAGATAAAAAGTGTTCTAGCAAATGGATGAACCAATGCCAGGCGTGGCGGGTCTTGCGACTGTTAGGACCATCGTGATGCGAAAGTGTATCGATATCGCTCCAATACAGGTAAACATACTTCCGTGAAGTGTCCTGGCTATTGAGCAGGTCATCTACTTTTTGCCACAAATCCGCGGGTGAGGTAAATGGAATCTTTTGCACATCCGGAAACAGCATGCGCGATAATCCAGAATCACAAATCGTTTCGTGTTGAAAAGCAAAAGGTTGGATGCCATATTTCATATAGTGACTGCCAAGCGTGGGAATGGGAAGGAAAGAGCTGAGGTCACGAGGAATCATTTCTGATTCATTTTTGGGGATGGGATAGACCTGTGTTTGTAGAATCATATTTAGAGTGATGCCGAATTCCTTCAGGAACAATTCATAACCGATCACACCATGCTCTGCTGGCAGTTTCCCGGTCCATAAACTGGTCAGCGCATTGGCAGTTGTGCTGGGTACAACACTGGTGAGGGGTGAGAACAACCCCAATTCTTGTATCCGTCTCCAATAGGAATGTGCATAACTTTTCTGTAGACCTTTCTCCAGCCAGATTTGCATTTGTTCAAACGGGAGACCATCGATCACGAGCAGGATAATGTTTTTAATCTTGTTCAATTGGATCGGCAAATCGGGTAAGTCAAGACACACGTTTTGT